>DASZZX010000184.1:0-36211 GCA_036260415.1 Nitriliruptorales bacterium | reverse complement strand
CCGGCCCGCCACGCTGACCTCTGGAGCGGGGTCGGCCTGGCCGCCGTCTACGCGGGAGGTCGCCCGGCGGATGACCTGGTCACGCTCGTGCACTGCGCCGGCCCCCACCGCCCGCATCTCGCCCAGGGCGCGACCTTCGCCGCGAAGGCGCGCGTCGCCGCCGGCCACCGTGACGCGACCACCGAGCTGGCCGTCGATGTCCTGGCCGGCTGCGGACTCACCGAGGCGGCGGACCTCACCGACCATGCGCTCGCCGCCGTCGCCATGGACGGGACCGTGGACGCGTACGAACGCTGGCGCTCGCTCATCCGTGACGCCCTCCCGGTGGCGGGGCCGTGCTGAAGGCGGTCGAGCAGCGCTTCGCCTCGGTTGTAGCCCTCGCTCTTGTCGCCGCGTCGTGGGGCGTCACCCACCCCGCGCAACTCGCCGCAGCCGACCTCCGGGACCTCGCCGGTCCGCTCGCCTTCGACGTCCGGGCCCTCCCCTTCCCGGAGGGTGTCGACACCCCGACGGATGCGGTGCGCACCGTGGCGCCGGCGCTGCACCACATCCGCTCTTGGATCTCGTCGGTCGGCGCCGGCGTCGCGGTCGGCGATCTCTCCGGAGACGGCCTCCCCGACGAGGCCTGTGTCACCGATGCGAGGGCGCTCCACCCGTTCGTGCACTCCCTCAGCGAGCCGGCCGCGTTCGAACCGTTCCAGCTCTCACCGGCGCCGCATCCGTACGACGAGACGATGGCGCCGATGGGCTGCCGCCTCGCGGACCTGACCGAGGATGGCTGGAACGACGTCCTCGTGTACTACTGGGGACGCAGCCCAGTCCTCTTCGCGCGCCTCCCAGGCGGGGAGCCGACGGCGGAGCGGTTCCGTGCAACGGAGGTCGTCGATCCGTACGAGGTCTGGAACACCAACGCGGTCACCATCGCGGATGTGAACAGCGACGGTCACGCCGACCTGATCGTCGGCAACTACTTCCCCGACGACGCTCGCGTCCTCGACGCGACCGCGCACGTGGACCCAGTCATGCAGATGCAGGACTCGATGTCCCGGGCGTTCAACGCGGGCGCCAACCGCCTGCTGCTCTGGGACGGCACCGGGCCCTCAAGCACCCCCGGCGTCCGCTTCCGTTCGGTCAACGACGCCTTCACGGTGGACGAGGCGCGCGGCTGGACGCTCGCCTTGGCCGCCGCGGACCTCGACGGCGACTTGCGGCCGGAGATCTACGTCGCGAACGACTTCGGCCCCGACCGTCTGTTCCACAACCGCTCGGAACCCGGACGGGTCGAGCTCGCGGTTCTCGAGGGAACGCGGACCGCGGCGACTCCCGCGTCGAAGGTCCTTGGCCGCGACTCGTTCAAGGGGATGGGGGCCGACGTCGCCGACGTCGACGATGACGGCAAGTTCGACATCGCGGTGAGCAACATCGCGGCGGACTGGTCGCTACACGAGAGCCACTTCCTGTTCCTGCACACGGGGCAGACGGGTCAGGAAGCATTCGGCCGCGCCCCTTACGTCGACGCGAGCGAGGAATTGGCCACCTCACGGTCGGGGTGGTCGTGGGACGTCAAGCTCGCGGACCTCGACAACTCCGGACAGGAGGAGATCCTGCAGACCACGGGCTTCGTCCGTGGCGAGAACGACCGCTGGCCCGAACTGCACGAGCTGGCGATGGGCAACGACACCCTGCTCCGGGACCCGGCGATGTGGCCTCGGTTCGCCCCGGGAGACGACCTGAGCGGACACCAGCCGAACGCGGTGTTCAAACGCGCCTCGGACGGTCGCTTCTACGACGTGGCGGGGGTGATCGGCCTCGGCGGCATTCACGTCAGCAGAGGCCTCGGCGTGGCCGACTTCGACGCCGACGGCTGTCTCGATGTCGTGATCGCCAATCAGTGGGAGCCGTCCCACGTCGCCCGCAACACCTGTGCGTACGACGGCGGCTTCGTCGGTTTCGATCTACTCCTGCCCGTCGGCGAGGACGGCAGGACCCACGTCCGGCCCGGCCGAACCCGCGAGGGCATCACTGGGCGCGCCGCGCTCTCGGCGACCGTCCGCGTCCACACGGATGGACCGACCCTGGTCGCGCAGGTCGACGGCGGCAACGGGCACTCGGGCCAGCGCGACACGGCAGTCCACGTCGGACTCGGTGAGCTGCGACCGACGTCGATCGAGATCCGGTACCGGAACCGCGACGGCGTCCCCCGGACACTTGTGCTGCCACCCCTCACCGGTTGGCACACCATCGTGCTCGGAGCAACAGGGGAGGTGCAACGATGAGATCCGTGGCCCTGTACCTGTCCGCGGGTGGCGACCGGCGTCTCGCAGCGCTGCGGCGGTTCGGGCTGTCGATCGGCGGATTCACCATCGTTGGTCACGCGGTGCTCGGGTTCGAGCAGTCCTGGACCCACCCGGTCGCGAGCGTCGCCACCGCGTGCGCCGTCGAGCTCCTGCTCGAGACCATCGATGCCGGAGCCCGGGCCCGACCCGTCCGGTATCGGGGCGGTCCCTCCCAGCTCGTGGACTTCCTCCTCCCGGCGCTGATTACCGGGCTGGCGGTCGCGATGCTGCTGTACCCCAACCAGCGGACCACCCCGATCGTGTTCGCCGCGGTGGTGGCGGTCGGCAGCAAGTACCTGTTCCGCGTCCCGATCGGCGGGGGGTGGCGCCACGCCCTGAATCCGTCCAACACCGGCATCGCCGCGACGCTAATCCTCTTCCCAAGTGTGGGCATCGTCCCCCCCTACCACTTCACCGAGAACGTCAGCGGCCTCCTCGACTGGATCGTCCCCCTCGGAGTGTTGGCATCCGGGTTGATGCTCAACTGGAGGCTCACCGGCAAGATGCCGCTGATCGCCGGCTGGGTCGGGGGCTTCCTGGTGCAGGCGGCGATCAGGTGGGCGGTCTTCGGGGCGCCGCTCGTCGCCATGTTCCTGCCCGTGACCGGGCTGGCGTTCATGCTGTTTACCGTCTACATGGTCACAGATCCCGCGACCACACCTATACGCCCGGGCGCCCAGTTCGCGTTCGGGCTCGCCGTCGCCGCGGCCTACGGCGCGTTGGTCACCGCGCACGTCGTGTTCGGGATGTTCTTCGCGCTCGTCGTCGTGTCCGCCACCCGTGGAGTCGGGCTCCTCGCGCTCCTCGCGTACAGGCGCGCAACCCGCGTTCTGGCTCCCCAGCCTCAACCGGTGGCCGGCATCCACGTGGTGCAGCCGTGAACACGGGCGGTCCGACCCCGATCGCCGTCACGGGGGTCGCCTGCCGCTACCCGGACGTGTCCTCGCCCGAGGAGCTGTGGGACGTGGTCCTGACCCGCCGCCGGACGTTCCGCCCGATCCCTCCGGAGCGGCTCGACCTCAGCGCGTATGTGGGTCCCGACGGAGCGGACACGGACAGGACCTACGCCCGCTACGCGGCGGTGCTGCGCGACTGGGACTTCGACCGGGTGGGGTTCAAGGTCAGCGGCCGCAGCTTCCGATCTGCGGACCTGAGCCACTGGCTCGCGCTCGAGGTGGCTTCCGCCGCTCTCGCCGATGCGGGCTTCCCCACCGGCGACGGGCTGCCGCGACCGAGCACCGGCGTGATCGTCGGCAACACGCTCACCGGCGAGTTCTCCCGCGCGAACCTCGTGCGGCTGCGCTGGCCCTATGTCGCACGCACTCTCTCTGCCGCCCTCGCCGAGGCCGGCTGGGCGCCCCGGGAACGCGCCGAGTTCGTGGGCCGGTACGAGACGACCTTCAAGGCGCCGTTCCCCGAGATCACCGAGGAGACGCTCGCCGGCGGGCTCTCGAACACGATCGCCGGGCGGATCTGCAACTACCACGACCTGCACGGCGGCGGCTACACCGTGGACGGCGCCTGCGCGGCGTCGCTCCTCGCGATCATCACCGCGTGCAACGCGCTCGTCGCCGGCGACCTAGACGTCGCGCTGGCTGGCGGCGTCGACTTGAGCCTCGACCCGTTCGAGCTTGTCGGGTTCGCCGCCACCGGTGCGCTGGCCCCCGACCGCATGCGGGT
Organism: Nitriliruptorales bacterium; assembly: GCA_036260415.1. GTDB lineage: Bacteria > Actinomycetota > Nitriliruptoria > Nitriliruptorales > JAHWKO01 > DASZZX01. The sequence goes on along the minus strand of DASZZX010000184.1, from coordinate 32,195 downwards.
CTACGACCGGCGCTCGGCGGGCTTCTGGCCCGGCGAGGGGTGCGGCTTCGTGGTGCTGATGCGACTCGCCGACGCGGTCGCGCAGGACCGCCCGGTCCGGGCGATCATCAGCGGATGGGGGGTCTCCTCCGACGGGGCAGGCGGCATCACCAGGCCGGAGGCGGACGGGCAGCTGCTCGCGCTCGCCCGGGCACACCGACGAGCCGGCCGCGCACCCGGGACGGTCGCGCTGCTCGAGGGTCACGGGACCGGGACCCAGGTGGGCGACGCCGTCGAGCTGCGCGCCCTCGACGCACTGCTCCGGGACGGCGGATCGGACCGCCCCGCCGCGCTCGGCTCGATCAAGGCCAACATCGGCCATACCAAGGCGGCGGCGGGACTCGCGGGCCTCCTCAAGGCGGTGCTCGCGCTCGAACACCGCTGCCTCCCCCCGACCACCGGGTGCGAGCAGCCGCACGACATCCTCACCGCCGCCGCGCCGGTGCTGCGGATCCTGGACCAGCCCGAGCCGTGGCCGGACGGGCCCGCCCGGGCGGCCGTCAGTGCGATGGGCTTCGGGGGCATCAACACCCACGTTGTGCTGGAGGGTGGGGAGCCTCGGCACGACAACCACGCAGCCCACGTCCACCCGCGTCCCGCACCGGTCCAGGACCACGAGGTGATCGCCGTCGGCGCCGCCGACCGAGCCTCGCTCCTCGACCAGGTCCGTCAGCTCGCGCTGGTCGCCGCCACGATCTCGTTCGCGGAGCTGCCGGAGCTCGCGCAGCACCTGGTCCGAGCGGGCACCCGCCACCCGACGCGGCTCGCCCTGGTGACCAGCTCGCCGGAGGAGCTCGCGCAGCAGCTCACGGACGTGCAGCATGCGTTGGAGGACGGACGCTCCCCCGACGAGCCGGCGGCGGGCGTGCACGTCGGAGAACCGACCCGGCGGCCGAGGATCGGGTTCCTGTTCCCCGGCCAGTCATCCCCGACGAGACGGGACGGCGGGGCCTGGTCGCGACGGTTCACGTCCGTCGCCCGGCTGTACGCGGACCTGCTGCCGCCCGGTGTCAACGACGAGGACACGACGGTCGCGCAGCCGGCGATCGTGCGGGCCTCGCTCGCGGCGATGCGCGTCCTCGGCGAACTCGGCGTAGTGGCCGACCTCGCCCTCGGTCACAGCCTCGGGGAGCTGACCGCGCTGCACTGGGCGGGCGTGATGGACGCGCGCACGCTCGAGTCCATGGCTCGGGCACGCGGCGCGGTGATGGCCACCCTGGGAGCCGAAGGCGGAGGGATGGCCCAGGTGGGGGCCGACGAGGGGTTGGTCGCGGGAGTCGTGGGCGACCTCCCGCTGGCCGTCGCGGCGCGCAACGGACCGCGACGCACGGTCGTGTCTGGCCCGCACGACGAACTCCGGGCGCTCGAGGAACGCTGCGGCCGACGGGACATTGCGTTCGTCCCGCTGCGCGTGTCGCACGCGTTCCACTCCCCGGCGATGGCACCCGCCGCCCGGGCGTTCGCCGAGGTGCTCGGAGGCCTCGACCTCCGGCCACCGGCGCGCCCCGTGTGGTCCACGATCACGGGGACGCGCCTCGACGAGCACGCGCCCGTAAGCGATCTGCTCGTGCGGCAGTTCACGGACGTGGTCCGCTTCGTGGACGCCGTCGCAGGGGCCTCGGACCACGTCGACGTGTTCGTCGAGGTCGGACCGGGACGTGTCCTGGCGCCGCTCGCACACGAGCTCACGGGGCTGCCGACACTGTCGACGGACGCCTGCGACGCGTCCCTCCACGGCCTCCTGTCCTGCTTGGCGCGACTGCACTGCCTCGGGGTCGACGTGAACCTGGCGCGACTCCTCGACGACCGACCGCTGCGTGACCTCGACCCGTCGGCCCGGCCCGTGTTCCTGCGCAACCCGTGCGAGGACGGCGCGCCCGGCCCCGTCGACGGCCTGCCGGAGCCAGTGCAGGCACCGCGCGACGCGTCCGACCCACTTGCCGGCACCGCCGTCCCACCACCGCCCACCACCACGCCCGACCTCGTGACGCTCCTGCGCGGGATGATCGCGGCGCGGGCCGAGCTGCCGGTGGACGCCGTCACCCCCGACTCGCGCATGCTCGCCGACCTGCACCTCAACTCGATCGCGGTCGCCGATCTGCTCGCCGAGGCGGCCACCGTCACGGGGAAGCGGGCACCTTTGGTGCCGGGCGAGCTCGCCAACGCGTCGGTTGAGGAGTTGGCGGCGGCGCTGGACGGCAGCCCCACCGACGCGACGCAGACCACGACGACGTCCGTGCACGGGGTGGAGAGCTGGGTCCGCGTCTTCGAGCCGGCCTGGATCCCGGAGGAACCGCCGACGGCCGGGACCGTCACCGGCGGGCGCGTGTTCGGCAGTGCCGGACCGGTGCTCCGTCGCCGGCTCGCCGAGCTTCTGGATTCGGATGCCGAAGCCGAGGCGAACCCGGCCGCGACACGGACCGCCATCGTGTGCCTCGACGACGTGCCCCGCGACGACGACATCCCGGCGCTGCTGGAGGCGTACCGGTGGGTGGCCGTGGCGCCGTCCGGCCACCTCGTGCTCGTGCAGGGCCGGTACGGCTCGGCGGCCTTCGCGCGCACCGTGCACCTCGAGCACCCGCACGTCGCGACCACGGTCATTGCCGTCCCGCCCGGCGCCGACGCGCACGAGCTGGTCCTCCTTGAGGCGGCGGCTGCGGACGGGCACCGGGAGGTCCGCTACGAGCAGGGGGTGCGGTCCCGCGCGGTCGTGCGTCCCGTGGACCTGTCCGCAACGAAGCCCGTGCTGCAGCCTGCGGACGTTCTGCTCGTCAGCGGAGGTGGCCGAGGCATCGCCGCCGAGTGCGCTAGCCACCTGGCTCGAGTCAGCGGCGCGAACCTCCTGCTGCTCGGGCGGAGCTCACCGGAACGCGAGCCGCAGCTCCGCGCGAACCTCGAGCGTCTCGAGGCGCAGGGTGTCGGGTTCCTCTACCTGGTGGCGGACGTCCGCGACCCGGTCGCGACCGCTCGCGCCGTCAGGCAGGGCGAGGCGGAGCTCGGGCCGGTCACAGTCGTGCTGCACGGCGCCGGGATCAACGATCCGGCGCCGCTGACGGCACTCGAACCCGGCGACTTCCAGCGAGCGCTGCACCCCAAGGTGACCGGCCTGCGCAACCTGCTCGCCGCCACCTCCGCGTCGCCCGTCCGCCTCATCGTGACGTTCAGCTCGATCATCGCGCGGCTGGGACTGGAGGGGGAGGCGCACTACGCGCTGGCGAACGAGTGGATGGAGCACGAGCTGGACCGGCACTGCGCAGCTCGGCCGACCTGTCGCGGCCTGAACGTCGAGTGGTCGGTGTGGTCGGGCACCGGCATGGGACAGCGGCTCGGGGTGCTCAACGCCCTGGCGCAGCGCGGGGTGTCGGCCGTCCCGCTCGACGAGGGTGTCGCCATGCTGGAGCGTCTGATCGGCTCGGACGAGACCCCGCGCACGACCGTCGTCGCGAGCCGCTTCGGTCAGCCGGCGACCGTGCACTGGGAGCCGCGACCGCGCCTCCCGCTCCTGCGCTTCGTCGAGCGGATCCTCGTCGACTACCCGGGCGTCGAGCTTGTCGTGGACGCCGAGGTCTCCCCCGACACCGACCCCTACCTCCTCGATCACCGCGTCGGCGGCGTCCCCGTGCTCCCCGGCGTCCTGGCGCTCGAGGCTGCCGCGCAAGTGGCGGTGCAGCTGACCGGCCGCAACACGGTCGCGGGGTTCGAGAACGTCGAGTTCCTCGCCCCCGTGACCGTGCCGACCACCGGCTCGGCCCGCATCCGCATCGCCGCGCTGCAGGACGACGCGGACCGTGTGCAGGTCGCCATCCGCAGCAGCACGACGGACCTCGCCGTCGACCACGCCCGGATCACGGTGCGGCTGTCCGCGCCGGCGGACCCCGGGGCACCCCGCCTCGGCGACGACGCCCTGCGCATCCCCGTCGATGTCCAGGTAGGTGCCGACGACCTCTACGGGTCGCTGCTGTTCCACGGCCCGACCTTCCGGCGTGTCCTCGGGTACCCGGAGCTGCGCGCACGCCGGTGCACCGCGACAATCGCCGGGGACGACCAGCGCTGGTTCGCTCCCTACCTGCCCCGCCACCTGATCCTCGGCGACCCGGCCGCTCGGGACGCGTACATCCACGCGCTCCAGGCGTGCGTCCCGCACCGGCGCGTGCTGCCCGTGGCGGTCGAGCGGATCGACCTGCTCGGTGCCCAGACCACGACCCCCCTGACGATCCGCGCCGTAGAGCGGCAGGAGACGGACCACGGGTTCATCTACGACCTCGACGTGGAGGACGCCCGTGGCCGGACGGTCGAGCGGTGGCGGGGCCTGCACCTCCGGGCGATCGAGGAGCTACCGCCCCCCACCTGGCCCAGCCCGACGGTGGGCCCATTCCTTGAGCGCGCCATCTCCCGCTCAGTTGAGGCTGGTCCCAGGGTCTACTGCCTCGCCTCACCGGAACGGTCGGGCCTGGCGACCGTGCCCGCGTCGGTCGGCAGCGCCAAGGGGTCCGTCGCCCCGTACCGGCGGCCGGACGGTCGCCCCGAGCTCGCACAGCCGGACCTCTCGATTTCCGTGGCGCACGCCGCGGGTGGGACGCTGCTGGTGATCGACCGACGGCGCGTCGGCTGCGACGTCGAGCAGGTCCAGCAGCGTCCGGACGGGATCTGGCGAGGCGTGCTCGGGGACCGCATCCAACTCGCGCGGGCGTTGGTGGCGGGGGGAGGGCTGACGCTCGACGAGGCCGCCACCGCCGTGTGGGCGGTCGGCGAGGCGTCGGTCAAGGCGGGCCGGCCGCCTGACGAGGTCCTTGAACTCCGGGGCGAGTCGCCGAGTGCGCTGGCGTTCCGGGCCGGACCCCTCAAGGTCCGTGCGTGGTTGCTACCTGGCGACCCGGCGATGGTCGTCGCCCTGGCGTCGGAGGCTTCCGGGCATGCCTGAGGTCTACGAGTACCGGCACACGGTCACGTTCGCCGAGACGAACCTGGTGGGCAACGTGTACTTCACCAACCACGTGCGGTGGCAGGGCGCGGCTCGGGAGCTGTTCCTCCGCGACCACGCCCCTACCGTGCTCGACGACCTCCGCGACGGTCTCGCCTTGGTGACCGTCTACACGCACGTCGACTACTTCCGGGAACTCGAGGCCTTCGACCGAGTCGTCGTGGCGATGCGGCTCGAGGAGCTGGTCCAGAACCGCATCGCGCTGGGGTTCGAGTACTTCCATGAAGGGCCGCGTGGCCGGGAGCTCGTCGCACGGGGTCGTCAGGGGGTGGCGGCCATGACCAGAGCGGGAGGAGAGCTGATCCCGGTGCCGGTGCCGGCTGAGCTGTCGAGGGCGCTGGGCACGTACGCCTCGGCCGACGGAGCCGGGCGAGGGTCGAGGTGAACGAGCGCATCCTGTTGCTCGGCGGCAGCCTGACCACCCCGTCGCGCTCGGAAGCCCTGCTGTACGCGCTGGCGGATCAGCTGGTCACGAACGGCGCCCGACCGACCGTCTGGAACCTCGCAGCCGACACCCTCCCGGCACCGCACCGCCGACACGGAACCGGGGCGACCGGATCCTCCGGTCGACTCGTGCAGGCCGCACGCGACGCGGAGGGGTACGTACTGGTCTCGCCCGTCTACCACGGTTCCTTCTCCGGGGCGCTCAAGGACGCGCTGGACCACCTCCGCATCGACCACGTCGCGGGCAAGCCGGTGGCGCTCGCCTCGACCGCCGGCAGACATCCGACGTCGCAGGCGGTCGACCAGCTGCGCCTCGTCGTCCGGTCCCTCCACGCTGTCGCGATCCCCGCCCAGCTCCTCACCGCCGAACCGGACTACGACTGGTCCGGCCGGGCGTTCGGCCTGACCGGATCTGCGATCATCGAGCGCCTGGAGCGGCTCGTCGACGAGCTGCTCTGGTTCACGGCCGCATTCCGCAGACCGACGGTGGGGACCGGCGCCGTCGCCGTCGCCGAGCGTGCCCTTCGGCGGTCAGACGGCCACGACTGAGCGCACGCCCTGCCCGGGGGCCGGAGCCGGGACGGCGACCGCGTCCATCCACGTCTCAGCGAACCGTCCGTCCTGCGTCACGCGGACGCGGAGTTCCACGCGGCCGGTCACCGACCGCGACGCCGACCGCTCCGAACGCGTTCCGGACACGTCAGCGAGGACAATCACGGTGCTCCGCTCCTCGCCCACCTCTCGGACCCTCAGCTCGAAGTCCGGCGTCCCCGCGAGCATGAGGCAGCTCGCCAACGATCCCCGCAGGTGGTCGGTCGGCTGCTCGACGAAGTAGCCGGGACCGTCGACGAAACCCCGGCCGTTCAGGACCTGCTCGATGAAGCGCTGAACGATCGCGCGGCGTGCGACGCCGACGCAGGCCGGCCCGGAGGGGTCCGGCCGCGGATGCGCGGTCACAGGGGTCCCGAGCTGTGCCGCCAGCGCCCGCAGGTCGGCGTCCGTCCGGCACGCGACGATTCTCCCGCCTGCGATCCGGAACTGGTGGGTTCGCCTCCCTTCCAGCCGGGCGCCGGTCGGCTCGACCCCGTGGAGTCGGCCGGTGTGCGTCCCGGTCACGACGGACTCGACGCGGACCACCTCGCCCTCGCTCGCGACCTCCTCGACGTGGAGCCGCAGGTCGGGGAAGGCCAGCCACAGGGGGAGCAGCCTGACGAGCGTGGCGGAGTGGTCGATCGCGTGCGGATCGAGCACCTCATCGATCACGGTGGCGTCTCGTGCGCCGAGCACCCGCTCGACGAAGCGGCGGGCGACCGATACCCCGGATCCGGCGGCGTCGATCGGCCTGTGGACGAGCGTGCTCTCGACCTCGCCGACCATCGCCATGAACCGGTCCTGGGTGCCGGGAGCGCTCGCCCGGCGCCGCTCCGGCCAACGTAGGGAGGGCGGAGCGCGCGGGTTTCTCCCCGGTTGTCGGCCTGCCGTCCACCTCTGGAGGCGCCGCGACGCCGCGGTTACCGTGCGGAGCGAACGTGGTCTGGGGACCCGATGGACGCACCGGCTCCTGCTCGGGACGAGGGCCTCCGCGGCGAGGCATCGGCCGACGGCACCGTCCGCGTCTCGGTGGACGTGAAGAGGTCCGTGACCGCGGTCTGGGACGCGCTGGCCCAGTCGGAGCAACTCGCGCGCTGGTTCGCGACCGTCGACCCACCGCTGCGTCCCGGAGCACGCTCCCGCGCGGACTTCGGCGACGGCGACTTCTTCGACGTGGCGGTCGCCGGGATGACCCCGCCGACCGAGCTCGAACTGGAATGGAGCTTCCTCGGCGTCGGCTCCCCCCACTCGGTCCGTTGGACCGTCCGCGAGCTGCCGGTTGGCGCACGCGTGGAGGTGGTCGATCACGACCCACTTCGTCCACCACGTGAGGCGGCGGAGATGGTCAGCGGCTGGAGCGACTTCCTGGTCCGACTGCGGGGCTACCTCGAGACGGGGGCGTCGACGCGATACGGCGTGCGTGACGAACTCGACGGGGCCGTGGACCTGCCGGCGACGGGCGCCGACCCGCTGTCCGGTGGCGCGATCCTGCGCTGGCTGCCCGTCGCGACCGACGGACGGAGCCCGAGCTGGTTCTTCGTGATCGACGACGAGGGGCCGCGCCGCTTCCCGCTCTCGGACTGGTCGCTCGACCCCGGGCGTGTCCTGACGTTCGCCGTGACCATCGGGGACGATGCAGCCGATGTGGTCCCTCCGACGCGTTGCACGGTCAGCGTGTCCGCGACCCCCGAGGGTCGGAGGCTGGCGATCCGGCAGACGGGCTGGGCCGTCGCCGGGCTGCCCGCACGCCGGGCGCGGCAACTCCGCAGCCGCTTCGCGGATACCTGGAGAGAGGCCCTCCGGACAGCCCGCGACCTGTGCGCGTCGCCGACCGGCTGACCGCCGCCACCACGATGGTCGCCGTTACCGCGTTCGCTCAGCGGTCCCGTCGCGTGACGGTGCCCACCCCGGCGCCCGCCGCGGTGAGCATCGTCGGGCGTGTGGACGGGAGGGTCGCCGCCGCGCTGCGTCGTCTGCCGCGGCCGCCTCTCGACGGACCCCGGCTCGTGGTCGTCGAACTCGGGGAGCGCTTCCGCACGGCGGACAACGTCGCGCTGCTCCGCGCCGTCGCCGTGGCCCGCGCACGCGACGCGAGGGCGGTGCTCGTTCACGCCGGCGCCGGCGGGGGCAGCCTCCTCGCCACCGCGGCGAAGGAGGCCGACGCACTCGACACCGCCGTGATCGCGCTCAAATCCGGGGGACCCGGCAGCGGCACCGCCGCGGTCAGCGGTGCGCTCGCGTTGGCCGCGTCGGGACGGGCCCACCTCGACGTCACCATCGACGCCAGCGGTGACGCTCGGGAGGACGGCTGGGAACGTCACACCCTGCCGCCGGGCAGGCCTGCGCACCGTGGGGGCGTGGTCGTGGTCACCGGCGGGCTGGGCGGCATCGGCCTGCGCGTGGCGCACATGCTGGCACGCGAGCTCGCGGTCCACACGGTGCTGCTCGACCGACGTTCCCCGCAGGATCTGCCCGACGCGGACCGGCGCCGGCTGCTGGCGCTGCTCGGCGAACCACCGGGAGCCACGGTGAGTGCGGTCGACCTCACCGCCCCCGCGTCTGTGGCTGCGGCGCTCGCACCGTTCGCCGCGGCGGGGATCGCGGGGGTCATCCACTGCTCGGGGACCCTCGTGGCCGGTGAGGTCGCCGCCCTCACGCCCGAGGACCTGTCCCGCGCCCAGGCAGCGAAGGTCGACGGCCTCCACCACGTCCTCGCGGCCCTCGATCAGGACCGGCTGCGCTACCTCGTGACGTTCGGGTCGATCACCGCCACCGCTCCACACCGCGGGCTCGGCGCCTACGCGCTCGCCAACGAGCTGCTGGCCAGGGCGACACTGCGGTACGGGCGCGATCTGCCGCGCTGCACGACGGTCGCCGCGCAGTGGTCGCTCTGGGCCGGGGCCGGCATGGCGCACGAGCTCGGTGCCGTGAATCAGGCCATAGGGATGGGTATGTGGCCGGTCCCGCTCGGTGCCGGTCTGGGGATGGTACTGCGGCTGCTGTCCCTGCCTGCCGGGGTGCACTCGCTCGTCCTCACCGGAGGCCGCTCACCCCGACCCGACGGCACCGACGGGCCGTCGCCCCGTCCGTGACCGGCCCGGACCCCGGCCGGTTCAGCGGGACGCCGCGACGCCGTTCGTGTCGACCCCGTTCGACCCGCGTGACGCGCGACCCTTGAGCATGCGCTCTAGCAGGTAGGGCAATGCGGTCACGATGGGAGGGTCGGTCGGCTCCAGCGAGCGCAGCCGGACCTCCACCTCGATGACCGGTCCGGACCCGGGATCGCGCACGACGAGGGCCTGCGACGCCACGCGCAGATCCGACTCGGCCGGGAGCAGGCAGTCGCCCATGGAGTCGGGCTCGGGCATCGCGACGGCGAGCAGGAACGCTCGGCCCTCACGGCTGCACGAGAGCTCGAACGAGCCGGGCGTCCGGGCCAACGCGCACGCGAACGGCAGCCCCTGCGGTACGGGGGTCGGGAACAGCCCGATGAACGTCAGCGCCTCGTCGTCGGTGCCCATGCTGGTCGAGCCTCGGATCACGGCGCCGCCTGCGTTCGGCGCCCCACGGTCGAAGAGGGTGTCCAGCCGCAGACGGGCGGCCCTGCCCCTGGCATACCGACGGAAGGCACGCGGCGACACACCGACACCCTGGTGGAACCGACTGGTGAACGAGCCCAGACTCGTGTAGCCGACCTCGTTGCAGATCGCGGTCACGCTGAGCGAGGACTCCGCGAGCAGACGCTTCGCCGCGTCGAAGCGAATCGCGGAGAGGAAACGGCGGGGCTGCACGCCAGTCAGAAGCCGGAACAGCCGGTTCGCATAGTACGGGCTGAACAGCGCCGCGGAGGCCATGTCGCCGAGGGTGAGATCGCTCGAGAACCCCTCGCGCATGAGCCGGAGCATCCGTAGCACCGCGTCCTCGTGAGCCTGCCGGGTGGCGGACCCGGTCGCCTCGTCACCGGCATCGTCGTCCGGGACAAGCGTGAGATACCGTGCCCGCTCCGTTTCGTCGGTGGCGAGGCTGGCGGCTCCTGGATGCGCCATCGGCGGCTCCACGTCGTCCGGCGAACGATCATGCCGGAGCCTAGGCCGGCGCATTTCTCCCAGCATGCGCGATCCGCAAAACGTCGCGGCCGCAGCGCACGTCACCGGTTCGAAACGATCGTCGGTCACGGCAAGCCACCAGAAGAAATCGTCCACGGCCCGTCGTTACGTTCGGGCAGCTTGCTCGTCCAGGCGATCGGAGGAACGCCCATGGCCATCGACCTCTGCAACAAGTCCGCGTCCAGCCTGGCCGAGCACGACCCGGGCCGCTGGGAGCAGCACCTCGAACCGGACGCCGCGCCGGTCCTGCTCGAGGACCTCGGCCGGGAACGCACCGACGCGCTGAACTTCGCCTACCGCACGACGCTCAGCAGCGTCGATCCGCGGTTTGTCGCCGGTGACCCGGCCGCGTGGGCCAGCGACTTCGGCTACGCGCTGGACCGGGTGGCGATCCGACTCGACAATCGCAGCAACGACGAGCTGCGCCGGCAGGCGTTCGAGCACCCCGACCCGGCCATGCGGGAGCAGGCGCTGTTCGAGTACGCCGACCGCGACCACGCCGACGCCATCGAGCTGCTGTCGGAGGCCGTCCGCCGGGATGAAGACCAGCAGGTTCGCTGGGCGACCCTTTGGGCCATCGAGAAGCTCGGAGGCCCCGAGGCGGTCCGCACGCTGCGGAGGTTCGTCGTCGACGACGACCCCGAAATCGCCGAGTGGAGCCGGCTGTTCGGCAGCGAGCTCCAGACCGGCGACCCGGCGTTCGACGATCGGGACGGCGCCTTCACCCCCGGCCGCACCTTCGACGAGACCATCTTCCTGCTGATCCACTGCGACCTGTACGTGCGGCTCGACGACTCGAACCAGCACTGGGGCAAGATCTCGCTCGCGCCGCAGGGGCTCGCGCGCGTGTACGGGCAGGCGCACGCTTGCCCCAACGTCGCCACCCGCGAGCACAAGCTCGTCATCGCCAAGACCATCGACGGGCTGCACACGGACGGCTCGCCGCACGTCGACAACTACCTCTTCCGGGGCTTCACCGAACGCACGCACCGCGACCGGGGGAACTTCTTCTTCGAGTCCCTGGTGCCACGCACCTTCTTCAAGTCCGGCAAGGCCGACGACCCGAGCCATGGAACGCGACAGACCCAGATCGGCTTCGCTCGCTACGGGACCTGGTACCTGGAACCAAAGTTCCAGCTCCACGGGCAGCCTGCGATCCGCTACGTCCGCGGCCGGTTCCAGGGCTGGGGCTACCTCAACCTCGCCCGCATCGCCGGCAAGCCCCTGGAGGAGGTTCTGACCCCCGGGAACGGCGTCCTGTCGACCCTACACGACCCCGAGATCGAGTCGTTGACCAACGCATTCATCCTCGGGACGTTCAAGGGGAAGCTCAACGACTGGGACGGCGACGGCGCCATCGACATCAACTCACGCGACGTCTACTCGACAGTGGACGGGGAGATCGACATGGACCAGGACGGCGTGGCCGACGAGGCGGGCCGGACCTGCTGCGACCACACCCGCCACCCGCTCCCGTAGCCAGCGAAACCGCGACCGAAGAGGTGAGAACGGTGACAACGCAGACCAGCCAGCCCACGGTCGTCTACGGCCGCCCCGTCAACCGCGATGGCGTGCCGGACCGATTCGCGGGCACGCCCGTGGAGCCTTGGACGACACCCCAGGCCGGGATCGACAACCTCGGGATCACCTCGGTGGACACCTTCGCGGTGCCCGGGGTCGGCGAGTTCACGGTCCCGTTCGAGGGATACGTGCGGGTGGTCCGCTCGCCCTGCACCGCCGTCGACTGGGCCGAGGCCGAGGTGTACACGAACCTCATCGAGATGAAGATGGTCGGCCGCTCCCAGGAGCTGGGCGACATCGTCGTGCGCCTGAACCCCGACTGCCTGTCCGCCGGACAAATCCGCACCCCCTTCGACCCGTACGCGGGCGAGGGGCCATCGGCGAAGGCCTGCCGCATGGCGGTCGGGTGCCTGTTCGACGTCCCGGCGCTGGGCATGACCCTGTTCAACAGGGAACCAGTCATCCTCACGATCGACGACGTGCGGCAGATCCCGCCGGCCGGCGCGCCCGGCAAGGGACAGATCTACCGGATGCTGCCGCTGCACGACGTGGCCGACCCGGACGGCGAGCCCGTCGCGTACATCACGAGCCTGCGCTTCACCATGGGCGGCTACCTCACCCCGGAGGAGCTCCAGGCCTTCTGAACCGACCGCCGCACGAGCGACAGGGTCGAGCATGGTCACGGTCGATCACCTGTCCGGTTCCCCGGTCACGTTCGCCGGGCCCAACGGCCAGCCCACGCCAGATCCGTTCCCGCCCCTGCACGGCGTCGCCATGCCGGTCGCCCAGGAGCGGCAGGAGCAGCTGGTCACGGTAGGCACCGCTCCCTGCGCCGTCGACGACGTCTGGAGCAAACTCACCGACGCCGACCAAGTGGCTCAGTGGCTCGCGGTCTGTCGCGGTGCCTGGGCGACGCCGGGCCAGGAGGTGATGCTCGACTTCGAGGACGGCGAGTTCTTCTGGTGCCGCACCGAGGTCGCGCAGCCCCCGTCCGGCGGCAGGCCGGGCGTGCTGCGGTACCAGTGGCGCTGGCTCGGGATCGGACCGGCGACGTCGGTGACCTGGAACCTGGCACCCGCGCGCGACGGGACCACGATGACCGTCGTCGAGCAGGCCGAGAACCCCCCGTCCGACTGGCGCTCGTGGAACGGCATGGGGTGGCCCGGCATCATCGACCAGCTCGTCGCCCACCTCCGCACGGGGACGACCTGGCGGTGGCCGTGGCGCCGGATGGGCCCCTACATCCAGATCCCGCTGCCCGCGCCCGCTTACCAGGCGTGGGAGGCCGTCACCGACCCCGGGGCGGTCAAGCACTGGCTGCAGCGGATAGAGGGATCGCTGCAGCCGGACGACGAGATGACCCTCGTCATGGGTGACGCGAGCGGCACGATCCGCCTGCGCGTGACGAGGCTCGTGGACACCGGCCAGAGCTTCCCCTCCTACCTCCCACGCCTCGAGTTCGAGCTGCGACGACCCTCGTGGTCCAGCGCGCTGGACGGTCACTTGTGGATCGAGCCGGCGGGCCTGAACGCGAGCCTCCTGCAGGTCTTCCACCAGGGTTGGGAGACGCTGTCGATCCCGGACCCAGTGACGGAGCGGAAGCTCCTGACCGACTTCTGGGTCGCAGCCGCAGGCCGTGCGCAGCGGTTGCTCCAACCCGCCGGCGGCATGCCCGTGGGCCCGCACGGCTGGTCGCTCGGCGCCCCACCGGATGGTGCAGGTGTCTCGGTTCCGGCTGATGGGCCGCCGTCGAACGGCGCCGCGCACCGCGCGCCGGGGCCCGGGGTCTTCACGCCTGGCGGGGACCAGGCAGCCACTATGGCGTTCGTCGGGCGGGTGGTCGACGACCTGAGCCGTGCAACGGCCAGCGTGCTGTGCGCGCTCGGCAGCCGGCTCGGGCTGTTCGAGGAGCTCGCCCACGAGGGTCCGGCGACGGCGTCCGAGCTGGCCGCCCGCACCGGGCTGGCGGAGCGCTACCTCCTGGAGTGGGCGCGCGGTCTGACGAGCGCCGGGTACCTCGAGCACGACGCGACGTCGGACCGTTTCACGCTGCCGGCAGGTGCGGTCGCGGTGCTCGGCTCGGAGGGCTCACCGGCGTCCCTGGCGGGGGGCTACGACCTCCTGCTCCCCCTAGCGCAGGCAGTCGATGTCGTCGCCGACGCGTTCTACACCGGCGAAGGTGTCGCACACGACCGGTACCCGAAGGAGCTGTTCTCAGCCATGGAGCGTATGAGCGCGACCTGGCTCGACACCCTCCTGGTCCAGGCGTGGATCCCGGCCGTGCCCGGCCTCGCGGACCGGCTGGCGTCCGGCGCGACGATCGCCGACGTGGGCTGCGGCGGTGGGCGCGCGCTCGTGGTCCTCGCGCAGGCGTTCCCGCGTGCACGACTTGTGGGGTACGAGCTGGACGCGGCGAGCCTCGGGCGGGCCAAGGAGATGGTCCACCGGTCCGGTGTGGCCGACCGGGTCGATCTCGAGTACGCGGACGCGGCGGACGCGCTGCCGACCGGCGTCGACCTCGTCACGATGCTCGACGTGCTACACGACGCCCCGGACCCGGAGCGGCTGTTGCGGGCCGCTCACCGGGCTCTCGTCGACCGTGACGGGGTCCTTCTCGTGCTGGAGGGCAGGGCCGCGGACGAGCCCGGGGGCAACCGCGGGCCGGCCGCCACCATCCTGTACGCGACGAGCACCCTCTACTGCGTGCCCACGGCGCTGTCGGACGGCGGCCCGGGACTCGGGACGCTCGGGCTGCCCCCCGCACGGCTGCGCGAGTGCGCAAGTGCGGCCGGGTTTTCGCGCTGCGAGGAGGTCCCCACGGCCAACCCGTTCAGCGCCCTCTACGCGCTGCGGCCGTAGACCCGCCGTGGCCGCGCCCGACACGCCCGAGACCCCCCTCCTCTGCGACGAGCTCCTGGTGGGCCTCACCGGCTCCCCCGCGGTGCTCGCCATGCCGCAGTATCTGCTGCTGCTGCGTCAGGGGATGGTCGGCACCGTCCGGGTCATGATGTCGCGCGGCGCCCAGCGGTTCCTCCCGCCCTACACGGTCCGGCTGTTCGCGAGCAACTGGGTCCACACCGACAACCACGAGGTCCACGACGGGTACCTCGTGCCGCACATCGAGCTCACGCAGACCGCCGACCTGCTGCTGGTGATGCCGGCCACCGCCAACGCGATCGCCAAGGCGGCCAACGGCATCTGCGACGATCTGATCTCCACCGCGATCGTCGCCTGCAACGCGCCCGTCGTGCTCGTGCCGGCCATGAACGGGACCATGTGGACCAGTCGGGCGGTTCAGCGCAACGTCGAGCGGGCGCGTGACCTCGGCTACCACGTCATCGACCCGGGGGAAGGTCTGGGGCTGTCCGACCTTGAGCCCGGCACGGGTCTGATGCCGCCGCTCGAGCACATCCTCACCGACCTGGTCGACCTGGTGTCGGCACATCGCCACGCCGCCGCGGTCGCCACGTGAGCGGCCCGGCGTCATCCGCCTTGGCCCGCGCCGCAGCGGCCCCTCCCATGGTCGAAGGGCTCCCCCTGCTCGGCAACATTCTCGACTTCCGCCGTGATCACGTCGAGGTGTTCCGGCGCGGCTACGAGCAGCACGGACGCATCTTCGGCATCCGGCTCGGACCCCAGCGAGGGGTGGTGCTCATCGGGCCGGAGCACCACGAGTTCTTCTTCCGACAGGTCGACGACCGCCTGTCGGTGCCGGAGGTGTACCGGTTCGTCATCCCGATGTTTGGCGAGGTGCTGACCGCGGTCACCGACCTGGAGACGCGACGAGCGCACATCGCCCTCATGCAGTCGGCCTTCCAGGGCCGCCGTCTTGAGCGGTACGGCGAGGTGATGGCGGACGAGGTGGACGCGTGGTGCGAGCGCCTGGGCTCACGAGGCACGTTTGAGCTGTGGGACGAGCTCGAGCCGCTGAGCATGCGCATCGCGGCGCGCACGCTGCTGGGGCCGGAGGTCCGCCGACGCATCGACGAGTTCCGTCCGCTGCTCGGCGACCTCGCGAGAGGCATGGAGTTCGTCCTGCCGCCCAACCTCCCGCTGCCGAGGTTCCGGCGGCGCGACCGTGCCCGTCGTGCGCTGGCGGAGATGATCCGGCCGATCATCGAGGCGCGCCGGCGCTCCCCCGGGCGGCACGAGGACTACCTCCAGACGCTCGTCGACGCGCCCGAGCTGACCGACACCACCGACGGTGACGACCTGCTCGTCGGCATGGCGCTGTGCACGCTGTTCACCGGCTACATCACCACCGCCGCGCAGACTGCCTGGTCGGTCGTACTGCTGCTGCAGCACCCCGAGTACCAGCGTCGCGTCGAGGCCGAGATCCTCGAGCAGCGAGCCGCCTCTGGCACCGCCGAGGTGCGGCTGCGGTCCCTGGACCTGGCCCTGACCGAGACCGTGCGTCTGCGTCCGGTCATGAGCCACTACGCCCGGATGACCGCCGAGGACTACATCATCGACGGCTACCGGATCCCCCGGGGGTGGTTGACGATGCTGTGCCCCGCCGTCGCTCACCGGCTGCCCGACGTGTTCGACGACCCCGACCGCTACGACCCCGACCGGTTCGCACCAGGCCGGGATGAGCACATGCGGCACCCGCACGCGCTCATCGGGTTCAGCGCCGGCTTCTACCGCTGCCCGGGATCGGCCTTCGGTCTGGGGGAGATGCGCACGATCGTCGCCCGGCTGCTCGACCGCTTCCACGTCACGCTGGGCACACCCGAGCCCGGGACGGCCTTCGACCTGGGCGTCGTGCGTCCCCGCGCGCCTTGCCTCGTCCACTACCGGCGCCGTGACACCAGCTCACCGGTCGGCCGACGCGGCGACCGGACAGCTGTGGGGTAGCCGTCAGCTGCGCGCCAGCTCCGCGGCCTGTCGCAGCCAGTCCCGGAACTGGTCCTCGTCGATGTCATCGAGCGTGGTCAGCTTGACGTGCGCCATCTGTTGGCCGCCGCCCTGCAGCCGACCGTCCGGATCGTCGAGCTGGCGCCCCTGCGTTAGACCGAAGCTGAGGTGTTTCTTCGTGGCCTTGAGATACGCGACGTGCTTGCCCGCCACCCGGTAGGTCGGCTGCGACCACTTGATGGCTTCGTCGCTGTCCGGCAACTCGTCGACGATGATGCGCCGCACCTCCTCGGCGACCGGCCGGAGGCTCTCGTCGATGCCGGCGATGTATTCGTCGACGCTGTCCGCCGCCACGGTGTGCTCCTCTCCGCCCCGCTCCGTAGAACGGCCCCGCACGACCCTACCGGTCATCCCGAGCACGGTCACCGGGCGGATCGGAGCCGTGCAAGCAACGAGAAGACCTCGGCTCCGCCGACCGTGAGGATGGCAGCGCAGACGCCCGTTGCGGGGACCGCTGCCCGGAGGATGTCCTCATGCACGTGTGCACCGCCGACGACCTGCTCGTCGAGACGAAGGCGACGAAGGAGCTCGTGCGCCGCTACTACGACGCGTGCAACCGGGGCGACATGGAGGCCGTGTTCGCCTGCCTGCACCCGGACTGCATCCACCACTCGCGCCTGTCCGAGTACCCCAAGGGGGGGGTGGCCTTCGCGTTCGAGACGACCTTCCGGGCGTTCCCGGACCTGCATTGGACCATCGTGGAGCTGATCGCCGAGGGCGATCGCGCCGCCGCGCTCGTCCGCATCGAGGGCACCCACCAGGGCGACTACCTGGGCCAGCCCGGCACGGGCCGACGCATCTGCGTCCACTCGGTGGACATCGCCCGGGTCCGGGACGGGCAGTTCGTCGAGCACCGCGGGGTCCTCGACGAGCTGCACCTGCTCGCACAGATCGGTGTGGTCCCCGCGACCTACCTGGCACAGATGTCCTGACTCCAACCGACAGCACGCGAGGAGGCACACGATGTCGGAGACGATCACCGGATCGACGATGCTCGACCAGCGGCCGCAGGCGGAGGCGCAGTCACGTGTCGTCCGTCCCGTCCTCGCCTTCCTCGAGGCGATCAACCGCGGGGACATCGATGAGGCGGTGCGGCACCTGGCACCGGACGCGCTGCACCACGGCCGGGTGTCGAACTACCGGCCGGAGGGCGTCCGAGTGCTGTTCGGCATGCTCCGCGAGGCCTTCCCCGACCTGTTCTTCGAGGCGCGCGACGTGCGCGTCCAAGGCAATCGGGTCGTGAGCCATTTCGCCGCGACCGGGACCCACACGGGCTCGTTCCTCGGGAAGGAGCCCACGATGGAGGCGGTGGCGTGGGAGTCCATCGACATCGCTGAGGTCGACCCGGAGACCGAGCTCATCGTGCAGCGCCACTGGGACCTGTGGGGCGACCCGGACCTGTGGAAGCGGATCGGGTTCGTCCCCGCCGTCATGTGTTGAGGATGCCTCCAGCCCGAGACGTGCCGGTCGCCGAGGGCTTCGTCCCGTTCCACGGGATGAGGACCTGGTTCCGCGTGGTCGGTCCGCTCGGCGGCGACAGGACGCCGCTGCTGTGCCTGCACGGCGGACCGGGGATGCCCAGCGACGCTCTCGAGCCCTTGGAGGCGCTGGCCACCACGGGACGGGCCGTCATCCGCTACGACCAGCTCGGCTGCGGCCGCTCCGACCGTCCCCGCGATCCGTCGCTGTGGGCCGTCTCGACGTTCGTGGACGAGCTCGCCCGGATGCGGAGTGCGCTGGGTCTCGAGCGGGTGCACCTGCTCGGCTGGTCCTGGGGCGGGATGCTCGCGCTCGAGTACCTCCTCGACCGGCAGCCCGAAGGGGTGGCGAGCCTCGTGCTCGCCAGCGCCCCTGCTAGCGCGCCGCTGTGGCGCGCGGAGGTCCGGCGTCTGCGTGACCAGCTGCCGGCCCACGTGGTTCGCGCGATGGCTCGCTACGAGTCGGCGTACCAACCACCACGGGCGCGCCGCACCCGGAGATCCCGGTCAACGAAGGTGCGCCGGGGGATATCACCCAAGACCGCGGGGCTGGTGGCGACGATCTCCCGGACCGCGTTCGACGCGCTGGCGCAACCGGCGGTGGTCCGCGCCGCCGCTGCGGCCTCCGCGTTCCCCCCCTTGCGACGCGTTGCCTACGAGATCGTGAACGTCGAGTACATCCGCCGGCACGTGATGCGCGGTCGCCCGCGTGACGCACCGCTGTCGGCGTTCCGGTCGTTCGCCGGGATGAACCGGCAGGTGTACGAGGCCATGTGGGGTCCGAGCGAGTTCTTCGGCCAGGGTGCCCTGTGCCTCTGGGATGTCAGCGACCGGCTCGGCGGGATCACCGTCCCGACGCTCGTGACGTCGGGCCGACACGACGAGGCGACACCGCGGCAGATGACGGTGCTGGTGGAGGGCATCCGCGACGCCTCCTGGGTGGTGTTCGAGGACAGCGCCCACGGGGCGCTGATGGAGGAGCCGCAGAGGTACCTCGAGGTGGTGGGGGAATTCCTGGACGGGATCGACGCCACGGGCGCCCTCGGCAACGTCGGAGAAGCCCTCCCGACGGCCCATGCTTAACGTCGCGACGGGTCGGGCACGACCGTCCGCGGCCCGCGCTCGGAGAGGAGTGGTGTCATGTCGACCGCGACCGAGGCACACAACAAGGCGATCGTGCAGCGCTGGATCGACGAGGTCTTCAACAGCGGGAGCCTGGCGGCCGTCGATCAGCTCAAGGTGTCGAGCTACCTGGACTGGACCCCGCTGCCGACCCCATATCAGGAGGTCGACCTGCCGGTCAGCGGGATCAAGGACGCCCTCCCCGAGTGGCTCTCGGGCCTGCCGGACTTCCGCTTCACCGCCGACCGCCTCAGTGCCGAGGACGAGTTCGTCGTCAGCCTCGGACACTGGCAGGCGCACCACGAGGGGACCTACAAGGGCATCGCGGCCACCGGCCGGCGCCTGGGCGGCACGCGCATCGACATCTTCCGGGTCGCGGGGGACAAGATGGTCGAGCACTGGGGCTGCGGAAACGAGCTGGCGTTCCTCCAGCTCATCGGAGCGCTCGACGCGCCGGCTCGCGCCATGGAGGGGGACGCACCCGAGGAGATCGGGCGGGCCTTCGTCAAGCGGGTCCTCGGCGGACGGGACACCGCGGCGCTCGCCGAGCTGCTCGACCCGCACGCCGTCGACCACTCTGGTTTTGCGCTGTCCACGCTCGCGCTCCTCGTGGCATTCCCGGACCTGCGCGTGACAGCCACCGAGGTCACCACGGACGGCGACACAGTGGTCGTCACGTCGGCGATGTCTGGGACCCACGAGGGTCCGTTCCTCGGCATCCCGGCGACCGGGAGGCGCGTGGAGACCACCCGCGTCGACCGCCTCCGCGTCGTGGACGGCAGGATCGTCGAGTGCCGGGTGGAGTGCGACCTAGACGCCATCGCCGCACAACTCGGCGGCCCCAGGCAGCGAGCGGGCACGTCCCCGGCCACAGGAGCCATCGAGCCGAAGGAGCTGGTGCAGCGCTTCGTGGCCGAGGTGCTGAACGGCAAGGACCTCGGGGCGGCTGGCGGGTACGTCGGCTCAGGCGCGACCGACCACTTGACCGGATCGCTGACCGCCTGCCTGACCCTCGGCGGGTTCCCCGACTTCCAGCTCGACCTGGAACACATCATCCAGGACGGCAGCGAGGTGACGGTGCTCGCGACGTTCTCCGGCACCCACCGCGGCCGCGTTCTCGACGTGGCCCCGACCGACCTGGGCGTGACCGGCCGCGTGGCGATGAGCTTCCGGCTGAACCCGGACGGCGCGATCGACGAGAGCTGGATGGAGCTCGAGCCGTGGACGCTACTCCAGCAGCTCGGTGCGGTGCCCGCCGGAGGCCGGTTCGCGCCGGACGCGTGAGTGGCCGGTGGCGGCTCCGTCCGGCCCCGGGCGGGAGGCCGAGCCGGTCCTGGCGACCGACGAGATCCAGGGCAGCGTCCTCCCGGGTTTCCGCACGCCGTCCCAGGCGTTCGTGTTTCTGGAGATCGTCTCGGCCGTGCGGGCAGGACCCTGGTTGCGTGAGCTGCGCGTCACGACCCTCGCCGACGTGCTCCGATCCCGCGGAGCCGCGAAAAGTGACGCCACCGGGGACCCCTGGCTCAACATCGCCCTGACGTCCGCGGGTCTGCGGAAGCTCCTACCCCGCGCGGACGGTCTCACGGACGTGCCCCTCAAGCAGGGCATGGGCCGGCGCTCCACCCTGCTCGGCGATCCCTCGGCCCCTGACGCGGACGGGTCCTACGACAACTGGCTCATCGGCGGCCCGGAGACCGCGGTCGATGTCATGCTGCTCATTGCCGGACAGGACCGCGGTGACGTCGCTGCCGAAGTCGACCGCCTGCGACGAGGGCTGCCGAGGGGGGTCCGCGTCGTGCTCGTGCAGTTCGGGCAGCGTCCGCCCCCGCCAGACGAGCGCCGGGAGCCGTTCGGGTTCTGCGACGACATCTCCCAGCCCGGCATCCGCGGCCGGCTGTCGGACGCGCCCGGCGACTTCCTGGACCCCTCGACGGTCCCCGGCGACCCGGTCCACGCCCGACCGGGTCAGGTCCTCGTCTGGCCGGGCGAGTTCGTGTTCGGCTATCCCACCCAGCATCCCTTCGACCGGCTGCGGCCGGGCCTGCGCAGCCATGGAGGTCCCGACTGGACGCGCAACGGCTCGCTGCTCGTGTTCCGCCGGCTGCGCCAGGACGTCGCCGGCTTCCAGGCATTCGTGCGCGAGGCCGCGCGGCGCATCGCCGCGGAGCATCCTGCGCTCGACGGTGTCACACCCGAGTCGGTCGCCGCCAAGCTCATGGGCCGCTGGCACAGCGGCGCACCGCTCATGACGAGCCCGGACACCGACCGGCCCGACCTCGGACGCGATCCCGCCCGTAACAACGACTTTTCGTACCTCGCCCGGGCCGGTAACCGCAACGCCCCCGACCCCCATGGGCTGCTTTGTCCGCGCGCGGCGCACATCCGACGGGCCTACCCGCGTGACTCGGCCACACCCGGGCTCACGGAGGCGAGCATCGAACGCCACCGGCTGCTCCGACGCAGCATCCCGTTCGTGGATCGGCGGGGCGACGTCGAGGAGCAGGGTCTGCTGTTCCTCGCGTATCAGACATCCATCGAGCGTCAGTTCGAGTTCGTGACCCGCGCATGGCTCAACAACCCCCACCTGCACGACACGGACGACGGTCATGACCCGATCGCCGGTCAGAGCTTTGGCACACGCGGCGATCGCAGCCGCATCTTCTCGCTGCGCGTCCCGTCCGCGGACGGCGACGAGGAGCGCGTCATCCTCCGGTTGCCCCACGACTGGGTCGTGCCGACGGGCGGCGCGTACCTCTTCGCCCCCGCCGTGAGCACGGTCAGAGTGCTCGGAGCGAGCGTCGACGGTCCGAGCGGCAAGCCGCGAGAAGCCCCACCTCAACCGTCCCGTTAGCGTCGCACGCACCGCTACGACACGACCATCGCGGGTCGGCCGAGCCAGACGGGAGGTGTCCATGAGCGGCACACCCGACCGCTCCGAGGCGTACGGCCGCCGGATCGGACACCTGCGTCCGGTCGCCGTCCTGCACCTGACCGCTCATCTGCTCGTCGCAACCGGTGCCGCCGCGCTCTCCGCGCTGCGGCTCGCCGGCCGCCTGGTGACGATCATCGGGATCGTCGCCATCCGTGCGACCCCCGCGCTCCCGACCATGCTGACCCTCCGCGTGGTGCGCGGGCGCGATGCCGCCACACGGTATCGCTACCGCTGGGCCGTGGATCTCATCCAGGCGCTCGGCCCCACCTTCGTGAAGTTCGCCCAGATCGGCAGTACACGCCGCGACGCGATGCCCGCGGCCCTGTGCGACGAGCTGTCGGTGCTGCACGACGCAGTGATCCCGATGTCGTCCCGCGCCCGAGCCCGCGCCCTCCGCCGCGCGTTCGGCGGCCGGCTCGAGGAGGAGTTCGCCGAGGTCGAGGAGCGACCGCTGGCCAGCGGCAGCATCGCGTGCGTGTACCGGGCGACGCTCCTCGACGGCCGCCGTGTCGCTCTCAAGGTGAGGCGGCCGAACATCGAACGCCGGATGGCCGCAGACTTGGCGCTCGTGCGGGGACTGGTCCGCGTCGGCGAACGGCTGCCGAAAATGCGCGGGATGCCGATGGCCGACCTGGTGGAGTACATCAGCATCGCGGTCCTCGGTCAGCTCGACTTCGACCGGGAGGCGCGCAACCTTGAGCGCCTGCGCGCCGCCCTGGCACCGGTCCCCGACGTGCGTGTGCCGCAGCTGATCCCGGGCCGTTCCACCCCCGAGTGCCTCGTCCTCGAGTACCTTCCGCGACTACACCGGGACACCCCCGAGCTGCTGGTCCCCGAGGTCCGCGCGCGGCTCGCCTCGACCGTCCTCGCCGCCGCCCACCGGATGCTGTTTGTCGAGGGGTTCGTCCACTGCGACCTGCACCCCGGCAACGTCTACCTCACGCCGGAAGGCGAGGTGGTCGTCCTCGACGCCGGGTACAGCGTCCAGCTGCCGGAGAAGGTCCGCGACCTCATCGCCGAGTTCTTCGCGGGCATGGCGGCGGGTGACGGCAGGCGGTGCGGCGAGCTCGTCCTGGCCAGCGCCGTTCGGGTGGATCCCGACACCGACGTGGACGGGTTCATCGGGGCTGTCGCCGATCTCGTGGCGCGCGCCGCTGGACCGGACAACGACTTCGACATGCCGGTCTTCGGCCAGGCAATGTTCGACCTGCAACGCGACCACGGCCTGTACGCGGCGTCGGACTTCGCCTTCCCGCTGATGTCGCTCATGGTGCTGGAGGGCACCGTGCGTGGGTTCTGGCCCGACGTCGACTTCCAGCAGGTCGGCGTCGGTCACCACAACGGCGGCCAGCGCACCCTGAGCGCCGTGTACCGAGGCAGCTCGGTCCAGACCGCGGTGACGTGAACCGAGCGAGAGGGGAGTAGTCATGGCCAACCAGGAGCAGCCCAGACGGGCGGACGCGGACATCGACGTCAACTTCCGTGAGCTCCAGCCGCGCGAACCGAGGACCTGGCAACCCCTGACCGGAGTGGCGAACACCCCGGACGAGCACCGCGTCTACGAGTTCGGCCGGCTCATCGCGCGGGAGCACTTCGGTGATCAGATGGACCTCGACGCCGTGCGTCGGCAGCTGGACATCCGCGACGAGGAGGAGGAACGCATCGCCAAGAACGTCTCCATCGTCTACCGGTACCTCGAGTATCAAAACCGGCGGGACTACGACGGGATCATCGAGATCCACCACAACCCGTACATCAACAAGACGTACTTCGGCAGGTGGCCCATCGATCCGGCGGCGCACGTGCGCGGGCTGAAGGGCTGGTTCACGATCGTCCCCGACGCGACCACCGAGGCGAGCAAGATCATCCTCGCCGCGGAGAATAAGGTCATCGTGCGGACGACGGCTCGCGGCACTCAGGTCAGGAGCTTCCCCAACAGCATGCTGGGCCAGGGGGGCAAGCAGTGGGCCGTGGCGCTCATCCACTCCGTCGAGATCGTGGACGGAGCCATCGCCTCCTGCGAAAGCACGAGCCCGTTCGAGAACCAGTGGGAGGAGCAGATTATCAACTCCAACTTCCCTGGTCTGGGCGGTGACGTCAGCGAGGTGCGCGCACGACAGGGCGTCAACGCGGACTTCGAGTACCTCGCCGAGCGGGCGATCGGGAACGAGACGCTCCGTGAGATGCACGCCGGCTCGGACGCCGCCTACTACAAGGCGATGGACGTCGATGCGCTCGGCCTCATCGAGCAGCTGAGCCGGCAGGCCCCGAACCAGTGCCAGACGCTCATCCCCCCCAAGATGCGTCGCTGCGCGAAGCTGCGGACCGGTGACTCGCTGTACTGCCTGCACCACCAGGAACACGGGTACGGCATCGACGACGAGTACTGACGCGCGAGGAACGTCCGCTCGTCATGACCAGATCGTCACGCGGTCGACCCCGGTCCTCCGACAGGGCGACGTCCGTCCGGGCCGCGGACAACGGGCGGGCTGACCCGGAGATCGTCCAGGCTACCCCGAGGCAGCAGCGCTGGCCCGATTGGCTCGTCGTGCGCGGAGCCCGGGAGCACAACCTCAAGGGGTCGACCGTCCGACTTCCCCACCGTAGCCTGGTGGTGTTCACCGGGGTCTCGGGCTCCGGGAAGTCGACGCTGGCCTTCGACACCATCTACGCGGAGGCCCAGCGACGCCAGGTCCAGTCGATGTCGGCGTTCGCACGGTCCTTCCTGGAGGAGCTCGACAAGCCGGACGCCGACGCGCTGGAGGGTCTGTGCCCGGCCGTCGCCCTGGACGATCGAACGCTGCCGAGCAATCCCCGCTCCACGGTCGGGACGATCACCGACGTCTACGACCTGTTGCGCGTGCTGTACTCGCGTGCGGGCGAACCGCACTGCACCAGCTGCGGCGACCGACTGCGGTTCGACGGCGGCTGGCTCTGCCCTCGGGGCGACGTCGAGCTCGGACCGTCGATGACCTCGCGGGGGTTCTCGTTCAACTCGGCGTACGGCGCCTGCGTCGAGTGCCACGGCCTGGGCACCGAGCCGCACGTCGATCTGGACCTCGTCGTCCCCGACCCCGAGCGGTCACTCGCCGGTGGGGCGCTCGCCGCGTGGCGTGATCCCAGCACCGGCGCCGAGTTGACCAACGCGCTGACGGTCGCCGGGCAGCTCGGCGTCGACGTCGAGGCGCCCTGGCGGACGCTGCCGGCTGCGGCTCACAGGGCGCTGCTTACCGGGGAGGGGGTGCCGCAGGCCGACGAGACGACGGGCCGCGTGGCGCGGCAACAGCGCTTCCAGGCCGTGGTCCCGTGGCTCCTCCGTCGTTACCACGAGGCCTACCTGACCGGCTCCCGCGACCGGGCAGCCGCGTTCATCCGGCACCGGCCGTGCGCGGCGTGCGGTGGCGCTCGGCTGAACTCGAGACAGCGCGCTGTCCTGCTGCGGCACCCCACTCGCGGAGGCGTCGGGATCGCCCAGGTCTGCGCGATGACCGTAAGCGATGCCCTGAGGTTCTTCGAGGAGCTGGACGCTGACCCGCCACGGCGCGAGCTCACGAGCCGCGTCCTCGAGGAGATCACGACACGCCTGCGACACCTCGCGGACGTCGGCCTCGACCATCTCACCCTCGACCGCGCCACCCCGACCCTGTCCCGCGGCGAGGTTCAACGGCTGCGGCTGGCGCAGCACCTCGGCACCGAGCTGTTCGGGCTGCTCTTCGTGCTCGACGAGCCCACCACTGGACTGCATCCGGCCGACGTGGAACGCCTGCTCGTCGCCCTGCGCCGGCTGCGCGACCAGGGCAACAGCGTGCTCGTCATCGAGCACGACGACCAGGTAGTGCGTGCCGCCGACTGGGTGGTCGACCTCGGTCCGGGGGCGGGGGAGGAGGGCGGGCGGATCCTCCACAGCGGCTCCGTCGGGGCACTGCTCGACGACGGTCGCTCGCTGACCGGGGGATACCTGACGGGCAGGCTCTCCGTGGGTGCGAGACGCGGGACGATCCCGGAGGGCGTCGCGTGGCTCGAGGTGCGAGGTGCCCGCGCCCACAACCTCGCTGACCTGGATGTCGGCTTCCCCCTCGGGTGCTTCACCGTGGTCACCGGGGTCTCCGGCTCCGGAAAGTCGACGCTGGTCGATCACATCCTCTACCGCACACTGGCGCGGGCGCTGCATGACGAACCGGTGGTGCCGGGCACGCACGACGGCATCGACGGACTGGAGCTCGTGGATCGCGCCGTGCGCGTCGAGCAATCGCCGATCGGTCGGAGCCCTCGCTCCAACGCCGCCACGTACACGGGTGCGTTCGACGCCATCCGCGCCGCGTTCGCCCGGACCGACGACGCGCGCGAACGGGGCTTCAAGGCGGGACGGTTCTCGTTCAACTCCCCCGGCGGGCGTTGCGAGAACTGCGCGGGAGAGGGCTCGATCCGCATCGACATGCGGTTCTTGCCCGACGTGTACGCGCCATGCCAGACCTGCTTGGGCAGCCGCTACTTGGCGACGACGCTCGAGGTGCGGTACTCGGGTCTGACCATCGCCGAGGTGCTGGAGCTAGCGGTGGACGCTGCGCTGGAGCTGTTCGCGGAGTCCGAGCCCGCGAGACGGCCGCTCCAAGCGCTAGCAGACGTCGGGCTCGGGTACCTGCGGCTCGGGCAACCGGCCCCGACGCTGTCCGCCGGGGAAGCTCAGCGCGTCAAGCTCGCTGCGGAACTGTCGCGGGGCGGGAGCCGCACCCTGTACCTGCTGGACGAGCCCACCTCCGGCCTGCACCCCCACGACATCGGTCGCCTGCTGCAGGTGCTGCACGGTCTGGTCGACAACGGCAACACGGTGGTCGCAGTCGAGCACCACGTGTCCGTGGTCGCCAGCGCCGACTGGATCATCGAGCTTGGTCCGGGGGCCGGAACGCGCGGCGGCAGGCTCGTTTGCTGCGGCACGCCCGAGCAGGTCGTAGGAACCGGCCACAGCCTGATCGGACAACACGTTCGCCGCGAGTTGGAGAGGAGATCCCCGTGAGCGCACGCCCGCAGGCACAGGACTGGACTGGGATGATTGACCAGTCGGCCCGGCTGCTCCAGGAGCAAACCGGACTCGGACTGTCGGAGTGGAACGAGCGTGTGCGAGACAGCGACATCACCGACGAAGGAAATCTGGAGGCGTGGTTGGTCGATCGGGGGATCACCGGGTACCCCTTGATGATCCTCGTGATGGAGCGGTTCGGGTACCCCGACTTCATGCTGGCCAGCGCCGATGACCTCATCGACGGCCAGTACCGCGACCGACCGCATCTCCGCCCCATCCTCGACACGGTGATCGAGGTCGCAACGTCGGTCGGCGACGTCACCGTCCAGGCCCGTAAGGGCTACGTCTCGCTCGTCACGCCGCGGCGGACGTTCTCGATGGTGCGGGCCTCCACCAGGCAGCGGGTGGATCTGGGGTTGAAGCTGCCGGGCGCGCAGCCGGTCGGACGCCTGCTCACCGCGAAGGGACTGCCGCATGGCAACGTCCGCATCGCGCTGACCGATCCGGCGGAGGTCGATGACGAGGTCGTGCGACTACTCGAGCGGAGCTACGCCGCCAACTGCTGACCGACGCACAGCGAACGAACTCGGGGAGAGATTTGCCTCCCCAGGTTGGTAAGGCCCAAGAAGCGCGGACGCCCCGAGGGCTCATCATCATGCTCAGGCTGTGTGATCGACTGACAGGGGTGGTGATGAACGGAGCCGAGAAGTCCCAAAGATAGCAAGAACAACCGCCGCGGGGGCCGGTCCCGAAAGCGGATCCGAGGCTCCGGCCCCAGCTGGGCCGTGAGGAATAGCGGCGCTTCGGAAGTTGAGGGGGCTGACGGGTCGGTGAGCGCGGTGGAGGTTGCTGGGTAGAGCACAGGGGCTCCGCGGGAGTGGAGGTGTTCGACGCCTACCGCTCCAGGAGCCCCTGTGGAGATCGATGCTACGCACGTGTGCCGGTTGCTGGTCGGACTGTGCGACGTGGAGGTCGTTGGCGTGGTGCGCTGGCCTGCGCCGATGCAGGTCCACGTGCGGTCGACGATGCCGCGGCCAGCGTGCTCGTGGTGTGGCACCACGGCGACGGTCAAGGAGACGCGCCGCCGACGGCTGGTGGACCTGCCGTGCTTCGGCACGCCGACGGTGCTGGTGTGGCGGCAGGTCCGCTGGCGCTGCCCCAACCGGTCGTGCCCGGTCGGGTCGTGGATGCAGATCGACGATCGCATCGTGGCGGGCAACCGGGGCATCACCGACGGGGCTGCCCGGTGGGCGTGCGAGCAGGTCGGCCGTCACGGGCGCACGGTCAGTGAGGTCGCCGACGATCTGGGCTGTGACTGGCACACGGTCAACCGTGCCGTGATCGGCTACGGGCTGGCGCTGGTGGTCGACCCCGACCGCATCGGGCCGGTCGCGGTGCTGGGTCTGGACGAGACGTCGTTCGTCCGCCACGGCCCGTGGCGGCAGCGGATCTGGTCGACCGCGATCGTCGGTCGATGGGCGGCTGCTGGATGTCGTCGAGGCCGCGACGCCCTGCCGGCGTGCCGGTTGGCGCAGCGTCCTACCGGGTGGGTCGACGCGATCCGGTACGTGACGTTGGACCTGTCGGGCGCCTACCGGCTGGTGGCCGACACGATGCTGCCCGCCGCCGTCCAGGTCGCCGACCCCTTCCACGTGGTCCGCATCGCCGGCGAGCGGCTCGACGACACCCGCCGGCGCGTGCAGAACGAGACACTGGGGCACCGGGGTCGCAAGCGTGACCCGCTGTACCGGGCCCGCAAGCTGCTGGTCTTGGCCGACGAGCACCTCGATGACGACGGCCGCGCCCGGCGGCAAGGACTGCTGCGGGCCGGTGATCCTCGCGGTGAGGTCGCCGACGCCTGGACCGCGAATTAACCGGCCCTCGGGGACGGGTCAAGAGCGATTCCTCTTCGAGCGATCGTGAGCGACGCGTTGGAGGTGGGCTTCGAGGCTGGTGATGACGCGGTCGTGGCGGGCGACCTCGGAGGTCCAGCCGCGATCTTGAGCGTCGTTGCGAAGCTGCCGGATGTCGGCGAGCTGATCGGTGATCGCGGCCCGAACTCGGGCGTGGTGGTGAAGTTCGGGCAGGTCTCGCAGATGTTGGCGTAGGAGCACGCGTCGGCGACCAGATCGCGGGAGCAGTAGCCGTGCGCGACGCGGGTCTTGAGCATCTCCGAGCGCAGCCACTGGACCCGGTCGGGCACCGGCGCCGGTCCGGGCGGTGGGGCGATCGGCAGGAGCCGTCGCATCTTGCCGATGGCCTGGTCGTAGGCGGCCCGCAGGGTCGGGGATGCCAGCCGGGCGTAGCGGATGGTCATCTCCGGGCTGCGATGCCCGAGCAGGGCCATCAGGGCCTGCAGGGACATGCCGGCGTTGACCAGCGAGGTCGCGTAGGTGTGACGCAGCTGGTGGCTGACCACACGAAGGGGTGCACCGTCGGCCGCGGTCAGTCCGGGCGTGGCGACGGCGGTGCGCAGGCCGGTCTGCAGCCGGGTGGGGCCGAGTCGGCGGCCCCGTTCGACGAACACGAAGTCGGCCAGTCGACCGTCGCGGGGGTGCGGGAGAGCGCGCTGGTGCTGGCGGTGGTCGAACCAGTCGTCGAGAGCGTCGAGGGGTGGCTGGTCGAGCGGGACAGCCCGTTCGTTGTTCAGCTTGCCGAGCGGGACCCGCAGCCAGCTGCCGGCCGGGCCGTAGTCGACGATGCAGTCGAGCTCGAGGTCGAGCAGCTCCCCGACCCGCAGGCCGGTGCCCCGCATCACGGTCAGCCCGGCCCGGGCGAACGGATCATCGAGCGCGGCGACGGCGGCCATGAGTCTGGCGTCGACGTCGGGCGGCAGTGCACGAGGCAGCAGGTCAGGTTGGCGGGGGATGTCGGTGGCGAACACCAACCGTCGCGACGGTGCCTGGGCCCAGCCCCAGGCGGCGATGTCGTCGAGGAGGGCCCGCAGCGAGATCACCGCATGGGCGATGGTGGACGCGCCGACCTGCTGGACGTGGCGCTGGGTGCCCTGGCCGGGTCGGGTCGCGGTCCAGCTCATGAATGCCTCGACGTGGTGGCGTTCGAGGTTCGCGATCGTGGTCAGCTCTGGGAACGTCTCGGTGAGGAACTCCCCGAAGATCGCCAGCGCCGAGGTGAGCTTGTCGATCGTGTTGGGCCGCAGCACCGGCGCGCGGGCATCTAGGTAGGCCAGCAGGGTGTGGCGGATCTCGGGCGCTCCGACGCCAGCCAGCCGCGCCGCGCGAGCGGCCGGGCCGTCACCGCGACGGTGCATCGCCGGCGTGTCGGTGATCCGTGCTTCGAACAGCAGCTGGCGCAGCCCGAACACCGACGCCGACCACTGTCGTCGCATCGGTGCGGTCAGCCGCGGCGTGGACGCGATGGCTCCTTGGAGCTCGTCGAGGTCCTCCACGGTCAGAGCGCCGGGTGGGTGCCCGGTGAACGCGACCGCCATTGGCAGCGCCCGACGTAGCAGCGCCGTCGTGGTCTTGGCCGGGATCCCCAGCCGCCCCGCAGCCTCGGTTAGCCGAGCGACGTCTTCGGCGAACAGCCCAGCCGTCCACCGCGCCATGCTGTGCCCGAAGTTCTTGGCGAACAGCGGTCCGCGTCCGCACGGCAGGCCCCGGTAAGGATCGCGAATCCGAGGAACGGCCAGGTGCCGCAGCGTCGTCGCTGCAGCTCGACCAGCCGCGCCTCGAGCGGATCAGCCATCCACGCGTCAAGATCCGGATGAGCTCGCAGGAACTCGCGTGCAGCCGTAATCCGGTCCCGCTGCCACGCCGGCGAGCCTCCCAGCAGATGCTGGTGGTCGACGTAGACCTCCAACAGCCTCGTGCCCGTCACCGGCACGGTCGCGGCGATCATCGGTCCATCACCGCCCGGGCGGCGGCGAACTCGGCGGCCAATCCTTCCGGGGACAGGTGGATGTAGCGGGCGGTGGTCTCGGGTGAGGCGTGCCCCATCAGCTCCCGCAAGGCCAACAGGTCGATCCCGGCCGCCGCCAGCTCGGTGCCGTAGGTGTGGCGCAGCCGGTGCGGACGCACCCGCATCGCACCGGACCGCTCCCGATGAGTCCGGAAGATCTTGCGCATCCCAGCCTCGGTCATCGGCTGTCCTCGGGTCGGGCCCCGCAGCACCACGAAGCACTCCGGCGTGGCGCACCCCGCCGGTCGTTCCTCCCGCAGGTAGGCCACGCACTCGGCGAAGAACGCCGGGTCGATCGGGACGATGCGTTCCCGGTTGCCCTTGCCGATCACCCGCACCCGGCCCAGGGCCAGGTCCACATCGGCCAGCCGCAGCGACCGGACCTCACCGGCCCGGAGCCCGCCCAAGACCATCGCGAGGACAATCGCGCGGTCGCGGTAGGTCAGCAGATCGGCAACAAAGACCGCGAGGTCGTCGGCGTCGACGGTCTCGGGCAGACGATCCGGCTGCCTTACGAGCCGCCCGCCTCCGCGTGGCCGTGCTGACCCCAGATGACCGAGCAGTCCGCGGGTCGGGGTGCGCAGCCCGTTCGCTCGGCGAGCTGCCCGGACCGGGTTCTCCGCCACCGCCCCGGTCATGACCTGATGCTCGAACAAGCCCCGCACCGCGCTGATCCGGCGGTTCATCGTCGCCGGTGCCGGCCCCGTCCGTCCCAGCCGGACGACCTTGCCTCCAGGACGCCGGCGCTGCTGCCACTCGAGATAGGCGAACAGATCGGTCGGAACCACCTCGCCCAGCACCAGACCCCGGTCGTCGAGAAACGTCACGAAGTTCGCCACGTCAAAGGCGTAGGCCCGCACCGTCGCCGGCGAGTAGCAGCGCGTCTCAAGGTGCTCGAGGAACCCGTTGACCGCGCCGCTCGCGCTGCTCACCTCCGCAAGCCGATGACCTCCCGCCTGACGGACGACCCGCACACCCACCGGTGCCTCCAGAGCCGCGACCACGGCCGAGTATCCACTCGTCCACACCCGAACCCTGGCAACCATCACCGCCCCGGTGCCGAGGGCCGGGTAACGGATAGCAAGCCGTACGCGGCATCTACCAACTCGACGACCCCGACGTG
>DASZZX010000183.1:0-17022 GCA_036260415.1 Nitriliruptorales bacterium | reverse complement strand
GACGCGCCACCGGAGCCGGCCGATGCCGCCATCGTCGCACGGCTGCAGGGGTCGGGCGCTGTCGTGGTGGGTCTCACCGCCCCGCACGAGTTCGCGTTCGGGGTCACCGGCGTGAACGCCCACACGGGCACGCCGCCGAACCCAGCCGACCCTGGCCGCATCCCCGGTGGCTCGAGCTCCGGGTCGGCCGTCGCGGTGGCGGAGGGATCAGCGGACCTGGCCGTCGGCACCGACACCGGCGGGTCGGTACGGATCCCGGCCGCGTTCTGCGGGGTCGTGGGCTTCAAGCCCGCCTACGGCGGCTACCCCACAGAGGGCGTGTTCCCGCTGTCGCCGACGCTCGACCACGTCGGCCTGCTCGCCACCTCGGTCGACGCGGTCCGTCGGGTACACGCGGCGCTCGGGCACGATCCGGGACGTGGGCGCCTCCCCGAGCGTCTGGGCGTCGCCGAGCCCGAGCTGGAGGATGCCGACGTGGTGGTGGCCGGCCGCATCGAGGGCGTGGTCCGCGTGCTGGCGGCCGCCGGGCTCGCGCTGACCCGGGTGACCTGGCCGGATCAGGAGGAGGTGTCCGCCGTGAGCACCGCGGTCATGTACGCGGAGGCCGCGGCCGTGCATCGGCGGGATCTCGACGCGCACGCCGACCGCTACGGCGAGGACGTGCGCAACCGGCTCCTGACCGGGCTACAGATCCCGGCCGCGGTGTACGCGACAGCGCTGCGGGCACGTCGTGGGCTGGAGCGTCGGGTGCAGGCGGTCCTGTCGGACGTGGACGCGGTCGTGGGGCCCACGGTCGGGATGGTGGCGCCGAAGCAGGCGGCTGCCGGCGACCCGCGGTTGCCCGGTCGGATCGTGCGCAACACACGCCTGGCGAACGTCAGCCGCGTCCCGGCCATCTCGCTGCCCGTGCCAGGCGACAGCCTGCCGGTCGGCCTCCAACTCTCCGCCGGCGACGACGCACGCACGCTGGGGTACTGCGCCGCGGTACAAGCCCTGCTCCAACGATGACGGGCAGAGGTGGGCCTGGCCGCATGCCGCAGAGGTACGACGCCAAGCCCCTAGGGCGGCCGACGCGGCGTGGGTCGAGGCTCGGGCCAAGCCAAACACACGCGGCGGGAACCACCGGCCGGGCGGCGTCGCGTCGGTCGCGAGCGGTCGAGGGGGAACGGAGGGGGACGCGCCCCAAGGCGTCACGGCGGCGGTTTGTCGCCCCTCACAGGGTGCGCCGTCGGGTCCGCTCAGATATCCTTCCCGACCCCCCGGAGGGCTGGCCGGAGGGCAGGAGTGGACTTCGGGATCCTCGGTGCTCTCGAGGTCCGCGTCGACGGGCACGATATCGAGATCGGCAGCCCGAAGCTGCGGACGCTGCTGATCCTCCTGCTCCTGAACGTCGGCCGCCCCGTCCCTGCCGAGCGCCTGATGCACGACCTGTGGGCAGGTCGACCCCCGCCGGGGCACCGGTGTCCCTCCGTGCGCACATCTCGAACCTGCGCAAGGTCCTGGCCCGCGCCGGCGGGGCTGAGCCGGTCATCCTGACCAAGGGCCGCGGCTACGTGCTCGACGTCGACCCCGAGACCGTCGACGCCGTGCGGTTCGAACGGATGGTCACCGAGGCCCGAAGGCCGCAGCAGAGCGGCGATCCGAGCGGGGCGGCGGAGACGTGGGAGTCCGCACTAGGTCTGTGGCGCGGCGATGCGCTGGCGGACGTCATGTACGAGGACTTCGCGCAGGCGCACATCGCACGCCTGGAGGAGCTGCGGCTGTCGGCCGAGGAGGACCGGATCGAGGCGCTGCTCTCGGCGGGCAAGCACACCGAGGTCATCCCGACGCTGGAGGCCACGGTCGCGGGCCATCCCCTGCGGGAGCGGCCACACGCCCAGCTGATGCTGGCGCTGTACCGCGCGGGACGCACGCCGCACGCGCTTGAGGTGTTCCACGCGTTCCGTGACCGGCTCGTCGAGGAGATCGGTCTCGACCCGAGCCCGGGACTGGTCGGCCTGTCGGACCGGATCCTGCGTCAGGCACGGGAGCTGGACCTCGACACTGCTCCGGCCGCGTCTCCCAGCGCCACGCTGACGCACCCGTCGGCGCAGCAGCAGCTGGTCGGACGGGAGCCCGAGATCCGAGCGCTGCGCACAGCGGTCCAGAACCTCCGGAGCGGACGGGGACACGTCCTGCTCGTGGGTGGTGAGGCCGGGATCGGCAAGACCTCGCTGCTGGAGGAGCTGTCCGGCCAGGCCCGCGAGAACGGGCTACCCGTGCACTGGGGTCGCTGCGACGAAGCGGAAGGCGCTCCACCGTTCTGGCCGTGGATCCAGATGCTCCGCTCGGTCGTGTCGCAGCTGACCGACGATGCGGTGAGAGCGGCAGCCGCCGACGGCGCGCAGCCCGTCTCCCAGCTCGTGGGTGACGTGACCGACATCCTCGGGGAACGCGTCGAAGCGACCGGGCTCGACCCCGAGAGCGCCCGCTTCACGCTCTACGAGGCGGTGCGGACCTTCCTGGGCCGGGTGGCTGGGGACCGCGGGCTCGTCCTGGTCATCGACGACCTGCACTGGGCCGACACCGCGACGCTCCAGCTGCTGTCGCACGTGAGCCGTCAGGTGGAGACGGCTCGGTTGCTCGTGGCCGCCAGCTACCGATCCTTGAGAGCTGACCGCTCGCCCGAACTCGACTCGACGCTCGGTGCTGTCCTGCGCCATCATCACGCGGAGGCGTTGGAGTTGCGCGGCCTGGACGTCGAGGAGGTCGGTGTCGTCCTCGCGGAGCTGGCCGACGGCACGGACGTCGACGAGCTCAGCAGGACCGTGCACGAGCGGACCGGTGGCAACCCCTTCTTCGTGCGACAGGTCGGACGTCTGCTCCAGGAGACGCGTTCCTCGGTGGCCCTCTCCGCGGTCCTGACGAGCATCCCCCCCGGAGTGCGCCACGTCATCCTGCAACGCCTGCAGCTCCTGCCCGAGGCCGCCCGGCGGACCCTGGACGCGGCGGCGGTCGTGGGCCACGAGTTTGACGTGCCCACGGTCGCCCAAGCGACGAGCCAGCAGGTCGACGTCGTGCTGAACCACGTGGACACGGCGGTGGCGCACGGGCTCGTCACCGACCCGCACGGGCGGGCATCCACGTACACGTTCGCGCACGCGCTGATCAACGAGACGATCCAGGAGGAACTGCCACCGGGAGCCCTCGCCCGCTTGCACGCAGCGGTCGGCTTCGCCCTCGAAGGCCGTCCGCACGTCACCGCGTCGGACCTGGCCGAACACTTCTGGCACGCTGCCGATCTGATCGATGACGACCGGCCCATCAGGTACATGCGGGAGGCTGCCGAGCAGGCGCTCGAGGTGCTGGCCTACGAGCAGGGTGCCTCCCTCCTGCGCCGGGCGCTGCACCTGCTCGCCCACCGCCCCGGCTCCGACCCCCGCACGGAGATCGAGGTGCGCCTCCGGCTGATCCAGCTGCTAACCAGTGTCTTCGGGTGGACGGCCGAGGAAATCGAGGGCATCGCCGCACCGGTGAGGGCGGTCGTCGACGCCAGGGCTGTCAGCAGCGACCCGGATCTGCTCCCACTGTGGTTCCACTGGTCGCTCTGGACCTCGTACACCACCCGCGGCGAGATCGAAGCCTCCCGAGAGCTCGCCGACACGATCCTCAGCATCGCGGAGGTCCATCAGGATCCGGTCGGTCTGGTCGCTGGCCACGTCGCGGTCGCGTACACGCATGTCACCACCACCGGTGAGGCCGACGTCGCCCTGGCACACTGCCGGCAGGCCCGATCCGCCGAGCCGGCCGCGGACCCGGCCGAGTTGGCGGCGACCCCCGAGCACTTGTCGCTGGCCTTGCGCGTCACCGAGAGCCTGGCGTGGGCGGTGACCGGTGACGCCGAACGAGCTCTCGCTGCCAGCGAGGAAGCCATCGCGCTGGCGCAAAGCGTCGGACCGCCGTTCCGGGAGGCCTACGCCAGGCTGTTCGCCGGGTGGACCGCCGCCCTCCTGTCCGATCCCCATCGGGCCCTCGAGTACACCGAGCCGGGCATCGAGGTCAGCAGGTCCGAGGACCTTCCGTACACCCTCGGCCTCACGATCCCGACGAACTCGTGGGCCAAGGCCAGGCTGGGCGAGGACCCTCGCGCCATGGCCGCAAGGGTGGCGGAGGCCGTGGAGTCGCTCTGCGCGGTCGGGCACAAGCACGCGGTACCACAGTGGCTCCTGCTCCTGGCCGACATCCACCTCCTCGCGGGAGACCGGACGGACGCGGCCGCACGGATCGCCGATGCCCGCCAGCTGCTGCAGCTGACCGGAGAGCGGTTCTACGGGGCGCAGATCGCCGCGCTCGAGGAACGCCTGTCGGACGCGGCCGTGCAGCACGGTGAGCGGCGGCCACCTGGGCCGTCTCGGCGCCCCGCCGGATCAGCCGGGCAGTCCCACCCGTCCCAACATCCCGCCAACCTCCAACCCACCCACCCGGTGTGACCCTCGCCGTGTCGCCGAACGCACATCCGGGGAGACGGGGACGGTGGAGGAGACGACAAGCACAGGCGCGTCACGTTCCTGGTCCCTCGGCGCGACCCGGATCCTCCGGCGCGACTTGGATCCTCGCCCCGCCGCGCTCGCCGCGCTCGGCGACCCGGCCAAGGGGGCGCGCACGTGACAACCGTCATCACCCCCGCGCTGCCGCGGCGGAGGAGCCTGCGAGTCGGTGTCGGGCGACCGCGCCGCCCCGACGGAGCTCGCGGTGGTGGTAGCCTCCTCCCAGCACGAGCGCCGTGCGCACCGCCCGTCGTGATTGCTCGCCGCTCGACGCGACACCGACGCCGACGTCGCTGACGCGGACCAGCCGCTGTCGCCGTCCGGCCCGCTGCACGAGACGTTCCGGAGGCGCGTATGAGGCCCCCATCGGGCCCGCCCGGTGTCCTCACCGCGTGCCCTGACAACGGCCGCCGCACCGACGTCCCACCGATCGCGGCCCCGGCCGGCACGCCGACGTCCGACCATCCCGTTCCCGGCGGGCTCCCAGCGGGAGCAGCCGCCCCGACCGTGCGCGCGATCCCCCGCACCGACGGACCGACGGTCCGTCGCGATGGACCACACCACGCCCCGCCGCCTCACACGCGCGGCCGACCCGGCGTGTCCGCCCCGCGGACGCCGACACGGGCGTGGGATGTGGCCGGAGGTGCCGGTCGCGGCGCGAGGAAGCGAGACCCCTTTGGCCACCGACCAGACCAACCCCAGCGGGGCGGACGCGCCCCGGGCTGACACCGAGGACCCGGCCCGGACCAGGACCCGCACCCGCACCCGCGCACCGGCCTCGGACACGTCCACCGATCCCAGCACCCCCGCACCGGCCGCGGACAGGTCCACCGACCCCACACCGGCGGGCGAGCCGACCGGCAGCGGCACGGCCACGCAGGAGCGCGGCGGCACGGGCCGTCGCCGCCGGCGAGGCAGTCGGGGCCGTGGCCGGCGCTCCGGCGCCACCGCCGCCACGCCATCGGCTGGTGACCGCCCCGAGGACGGGACGACCGCGGACGACCGGACGAGCGCGGGCGACGACACCGAGCCAGCACCCGTCGACGCGCGGGAGACAGCCACCGATCGCGTGCCGACCCGCAGCCAGGTCGAGGACGCCATCGCACGGGGCGGTACGCGCCTCGCCGCCAAGCGCCAGGGTCGCGACCGGCGCGGACGGACCCAGCGGCGGGGCGGTACCCGCCGCTTGCTCGAGATCTCCGAGGAGGTCCGTCACGCGATGCTCGACGGGCCGCCCCCGACCATGCTGGTCACCACCCGGGACGAGCGCACGCAGGTGGCCGTGCTCGAGGATCGCACCGTCGTCGAGCACTACGTGACCCGCAAGGAGGACGTCTCCTACGTCGGCAACATCTACCTAGCACGTGTCCAGAACGTCCTGCCCGGCATGGAGGCCGCGTTCCTCGACATCGGCAAGGGGCGCAACGGCGTGCTGTACGCCGGTGAGGTCCTCTACGACGAGCTCGATCTGGAGGAGGGCGTCGACCAGCGCATCGAGCACGCCCTCAAGGCGGGCCAGACCCTGCTCGTGCAGGTGACCAAGGACCCGATGGGCTCGAAGGGCGCACGCTTGACGATGCAGATGTCGCTCGCGGGCCGCTACATGGTGCTCGCGCCCCGCGACACCCTCTTCGGGATCTCCCGCAAGCTCAGCGACGCAGATCGCGACCGGCTACGTCGCATCCTCAAGCGCTTCAAGCCCGACGGCATGGGGATCATCGTCCGCACCGCGGCGGCCGAGGCAACGGAGGAGCAGCTGCGGGAGGATCTCGAGCGTCTCACGCGCAGGTGGGAGAGCGTCCGGGAGCGCGCCGCCAAGGCCAAGCCTCTGGAGGCCGTGTACGAGGAGCCGGACCTGGTCGTCCGGGTCGTCCGTGACCACTTCGGGCCCGACTTCGAGCGGCTGGTCGTCGACACCGACGAGGTCCACCAGAAGGTGCGCGCCTACCTCGAGGAGGTCATGCCGGAAGCGCTGCCCAAGCTGGAGCTGTACCACCCGGTCCCACCCGAACGTCCGGAGGAGGAACCGCCGACGCTGTTCGAGGCCTACCACGTCACCGAGCAGCTACGGAAGGCCCTCGAGCGCAGGGTGTGGCTGCCGTCCGGCGGGTACCTCATCATCGAGCGCACGGAGGCGATGACGATCATCGACGTCAACACCGGCAAGTTCACCGGCTCCACGAGCCTGGAGGAGACCGTCCTACGGACCAACCTCGAAGCCGCCGAGGAGCTCGTCCGCCAGCTGCGGCTGCGCGACATCGGCGGGATGATCATCATCGACTTCATCGACATGCTGTTGAAGGCCAATCAGGATCAGGTCGTCCACCGGCTCCAGCGCGAGCTGCTGCGCGACCGGACCAAGACACGCGTGTCCGAGGTCAGCCGCCTGGGGCTGGTGCAGATGACCCGCAAGAACGTGTCGCAAGGCCTGCTCGAGGTGTTCGGGGAGAAGTGCAGCTGCTGTGACGGGCGCGGGGTGACCTTCGAGCTGGCGTGAGGCCGCCGGGCTTGGTGCCAGGCGACCGCCAGCGGTACCCTCGCGCAACGGCGCTGTCGGCCCTGTTGGCGTATGCCGCGCTCCGCGTCGGCCAAGGATCCAGGAGGCTGCCGTGTACGTCGTCATCCGCACCGGCGGCAAGCAGTACCGGGTCGCGCCCGGGGACGAGATCCGCGTCGAGCAGCTCGACGGCGCGGTCGGCGACCCGGTCCGGCTCGAACCGCTGATGCTGGTCGACGATGACGGTGCTGTGACCGCCGGCCAGGACCTCGAGGGCAGGCACGTGACGGCCACCATCACCGGCCACGGCAAAGGCCCGAAGATCACCGTGTTCACCTACAAGAACAAGACGCGCCAACGCAGGAAGCAGGGACACCGGCAGCGCTACACCACGATCAAGGTCGGCGAGCTGGCCTGACCCGCCTGGAGGCGACGACGATGGCACACAAGAAGGGCGGCGGTTCCTCCAACAACGGCCGCGACTCCAACCCGAAGTACCTGGGGGTGAAGGCTTCCGGGGGCCAGGCGGTGACCGCCGGCTCGATCATCGTGCGGCAGCGTGGCACCAGGATCCACCCGGGCCGCAACGTCGGACGGGGGGGCGACGACACCCTCTTCGCGCTGATGGACGGTCGGGTGTCGTTCCGTACGCGCCGCAAGCGCAAGTACGCGGAGGTCGTCCCCGCCGAGTGACCGCTCGCCTGCGACGTGGGAGGATCGCCCGGACAACCCTCCCCGGCTCTCCGTGGATAGTGGGAGTGGGCCGGTGACGGAGGTCCGCGACGGAGCCCCGACGTTCGTCGACGAGTGCACGGTGCACGTGCAGGGCGGTGACGGCGGCAACGGCGCGGTGGCCTTCCGCCGGGAGGCCCACGTGCCACGCGGAGGACCAAGCGGGGGCGACGGCGGTCGCGGCGGCGACGTCGTGCTGGTCGCTTCTGCCGACGTCACCTCGCTGCTGGCACTGCACCGCGAGCCGCACCGCCGGGCCGGGCGGGGTGGGCACGGCCAGGGCATGGACCGCACCGGGGCGGACGGCGCCGACCTGGAGGTCGCGGTGCCCGTGGGGACGGTGGTGCGGGAGCGCGACACCGGCCGGTTGGTCGCCGACCTGGCGCGCGTGGGGCAAGGGCTGGTCGCGGCGCGGGGCGGACGCGGGGGTCGTGGCAACGCCGCCTTCGCCACCAACCGGCGACGGGCCCCGCGGTTCGCCGAGCGCGGGGAAAGGGGCCAGGAGCGTTCGCTGCGCCTGGAGCTGAAGCTGATCGCGGACGTGGGGTTGGTCGGGTTCCCCAGCGCGGGCAAATCCTCGCTGGTGGCTCGGCTGTCGGCCGCACGGCCACGCGTCGAGGCCTGGCCCTTCACCACCCTGACGCCGCACCTCGGCGTGATGCGCGCCGGTGACGTCGACGTCGTGCTGGCCGACGTGCCGGGCCTGATCGAGGGTGCCAGCGAGGGTCGCGGGCTGGGCCACCGGTTCCTACGGCACGTGGAACGAGCGGCGGTCCTGCTGCACGTCCTCGATACGCAGCCGTTCGACCCCGCACGCGACCCGCTGTCCGACCTGGCCGTAGTCCTCGGCGAGCTCGAAGCGCACGACCCCGCGCTGCTCGAGCGGCCCGGCCTGGTCGCGCTCAACAAGGTCGACCTGCCCGACGGGCGGGCCATGGCCGAGCTCGTCCGCCCCGAGCTCGAGCGCCGCAGCCACGAGGTGCTCGCCGTGAGCGCCGTGAGCGGCGAGGGGCTCGACGCGCTGCGGTGGCGGCTCGCCGCGCTCGTCAGCGAGCGGCGCGCCGCGGACGAGCCTGTTCCGGCAGAGGAACCACTCGTCGTCCGGCTGGAGGACGACGAGGACGCCTTCTCGGTCGCCCGCGACGAGGATGGCCGGTTCGTCGTGTCGGGCCGGCGGGTGGAGCGGTGGGTGCAGATGACCCCGCTCGACAACGCGGAGGCGCTGCGCTACCTGCAGGGGCGGTTGCGTCGAGCGGGGGTGGAGCAGGCACTCGTCGCGGCGGGGGCCCGCCACGCGGACGAGGTGCTGATCGGCGGCGAGACGTTCGAGTTCGTGCCGGAACCGCAGGACCTACCCGACGACGAGCGCGAGGCGATGCTCGCCGGCGAGGCCGACACCACCGACGAGGAGACGTCGGGTGACGGCCAGGTCGCGCCGACGGAGGACGGTGGTGGCTGACGCCCGCTTCCCACGCCCCCGCCTGGCGGTGGTGAAGATCGGTTCCAACAGCCTGCGTGCGGGGGACGGCCGGCTGGACCGCGAGCAGCTCCGGGTGTTCGCCGACGAAGTGGCGGCTGCCCGTGCGGACGGCACCCAGGTGGTGGTGGTGTCCTCCGGCGCGGTCGCGGCCGGCCTGGGGCTGCTCGGGCTCGAACGGGATCCGACCGACATGGTGACCCTGCAAAGCGCCGCGTCGGTCGGGCAGGGAGAACTCGTGCACGAGTACCAACGGCAGATGTCGCGCCACGGGCTCGCCTGCGGACAGGTGCTGCTCACGCGCGACGACTTCGTGCACCGCGGGCGCTACCTCAACGCCCGCCGGACCTTCCACCGGCTCCTCGAGCTCGGGGCCGTCCCGGTGGTCAACGAGAACGACGTG
Organism: Nitriliruptorales bacterium; assembly: GCA_036260415.1. Taxonomy (GTDB): domain Bacteria; phylum Actinomycetota; class Nitriliruptoria; order Nitriliruptorales; family JAHWKO01; genus DASZZX01. Next base: position 7,387 of record DASZZX010000183.1, on the reverse strand, counting down.
GTCGCGACCGACGAGCTCGCGTACGGGGACAACGACCACCTCGCGGCCCTCGTCACCTCGATGCTGGACGCGGACCTGCTCCTGCTGCTCTCCGACGTCCAGGGGCTGCACGCGCAGGATCCGCGGATCTCGCCCGACGCGCCCGTGATCGATCGGGTGGACGACCTGTTCCAGCTGGATCCCGGCAGCCTCGGAGGGGTCGGCTCGTTGGTCGGCAGCGGAGGCATGCGTTCGAAGGTGGAGGCTGCCCGGGTCGCCGTGCTGTCCGCCTGCCACGTCGTCATCGCCGACGCACGACGCCCGACGGTCGTCGCCGACGTGCTCGCCGGTCAGCCCATCGGAACGTGGTTCGTCGCGCAGCCCCGCCGTCTCGAGGCCCGCCGGCTGTGGATCGGGTTCGCGCTGAACCCTCGGGGCCGGGTCCACGTCGACGCGGGCGCCGCCCGTGCCCTGCGCCAGGGCGGCACGTCGCTGCTCGCGGTCGGCGTCACCGGGGTCGAGGGCGGGTTTTCGTCACGGGACGCCGTGGAGGTGGTCGACCCCGGCGGGGTGGTCGTCGCCCGCGGGCTGACCAACTACGACGCCGCTGACCTACGGCGCATCGCCGGGCTCAGCACCGGAGAGGCGGCTGCCGCCTTCGGCACCGCCTACACCCGCGAGGTCGTGCACCGCGACGAGCTGCTGGTGTTCAGCGCCTGACGGCACAGCGCCGCGGCCGCAGGCCATGACCGCGCCGCACGGGCACGCCCCGCGGGGTCGGCCCCTACCATGTGCGCGCCCGACCGGAGGTCCCCATGCGCACCGTCCGCGAGACCTGCCAGGCTGCCAAGCACGCCAGCCGTGGTATGGCCACCCTGCCCACCGCGGCCAAGGACGCCGTGCTGGCCGCCACCGCCGACGCGCTGGAGGCGCGAGCCGCCGACCTGCTCGACGCCAACCGGCGCGATGTCGCAGCGGCGCGGAGGGCCGGACTCACCGACACCCTGATCGACCGGCTGACTCTCACCGAGGGACGCATCCGGGGGATGGCCGGTGGGTTGCGGCAGGTGGTCCAATTGGACGACCCGGTGGGGGAGGTGGTCGCTGGCTGGACGCTGCCAAACGGTTTGGAGATCCGCCGGGTCCGGGTGCCGCTCGGGGTGGTCGCCATCGTGTACGAGGCACGACCCAACGTCACGGTCGACGCGGCCGGCCTGTGCCTGAAGTCGGGCAACGCCTGCGTGCTGCGCGGCTCCTCCAGCGCGCAACACAGCAACGCCGCGCTGACGGCGATCATCCGCGAGCAGCTCGCCGAGCACGGGCTGTCGGCGGACGCTGTGTGTCTGGTGGAGGACCCATCCCGCGACAGCGTCGGAGAGCTGTTGACCGCCCAGGGGCTGGTGGACCTCCTGATCCCCCGGGGAGGTCCGGCGCTCGTGCAGCGGGTGATCGACGACAGCCGCGTCCCGGTGGTGATCGACGGGGCCGGCAACTGCCACGTCTACGTGGACGCCGCCGCCGACCTCGCCCAGGCCCTGGACATCGCGGTCAACGCCAAGGTGTCCCGGCCGTCGGTGTGCAACGCGGCCGAGACGCTGCTGGTCCACGAAGCGGTGGCGGGCGAGTTCCTGCCGAAGGTCGCCGCAGAGCTCCGCGCCGCCGGCGTGGAGCTGGTCGGCGACGAGCGCGCGCGTGAGATCGTCGACATGGGCCAGGCCACCGACGACGACTTCGCGACCGAGTTCCTCGACCTCAAGCTCGCCGTGGCGGTGGTGACCGATCTCGACGCTGCCATCGCCCACATCGGCCGCTTCGGCACCCTGCACACCGAGGCGGTCGTGACGCAGGATCGCGCCGCCGCCCGCCGCTTCCAGCGCGAGGTGGACGCGGCGGTCGTCGTGGTGAACGCCTCGACGCGGTTCACCGACGGGGAGCAGTTCGGTTTCGGGGCCGAGATCGGGATCTCCACCCAGAAGACGCACGCGCGGGGGCCCATGGCGCTGCGCGAGCTGACCTCGGTCAAGTACCTGGTCGACGGCGACGGGCACATCCGCCGCTGAGGTAGGTCGCCCCGCGACACTGGCGAGGGGAGCGGGGAGTCGGCGGCCGGCGGCTGCCTGGGGCACCCCGCCGGATCGTGCGTGGGGGCGGTCGTCGGTGACCGTGGCGACGCACGATCGGGGGAAACCGGCGGTCCCGGTCGGGGCGTGGGGTCCGTGGCGCCGGCCCGAGGTCGGACGGCCGCGGGGTCAACCGTCGGCCGATTCCTCCGCTGGTTCGATGCGGTAGTAGAGCTCCCACCAGCCCAGGTTCTCGGGGCCGGAGGCCTGGTCGGGCGCGTGCTTGCCGAGCCACGACTGCGGGTCTCCCGTGAACTCCCGCTCGTAGGTGTCGACCGCCTGGTCGCGGCCGGCATCTGGTGGGAGCACGTCGACACGGATGTTGAGGTGGTCCTCGACGTCGCCTTCGAAGATGGACTGTTCGATCCGGATGGAGTACAGCGACTTCGGGGTGTAGTGGCCCTCACGCGGTAGGCGGGTCTTCTGCTCGACGCCGCCGTAGTTGTCCGTGCGCACGAGGGCCCCGAGCGTCAACCGCGTGTCCGCTGGCACCACCCGCGGCTTGGCCTCGCGCAAGCGCAGAGGCTCCACCTTGGGGTCGCGGTCGTCCATGATGCGGACCCTGTCGAAGAACACGCGAAGCTTCACGGCACCTCCTAGGTACGCCCGCCTCCATGTTTCCGGGTGAGCGCCGCGGCGACCTGCCGTGACCCTGACCGAACGCGGCGGTGACCGCTTGTCACCCTGACCGAACGCGGCGTCGAACCTGCCGACCCTGACCGATCGCGGCGGGGATCCGTGCGCCCCGGCTGCGGTGAGCGGCATGTCCAGTGCAGGCCAGCGCTCACCGCGATCCCCACCACGGGTGAGGTGCCCGGTCCGGGCTGCCCGAAGGCGGCTACCGTCACCACGGACGACCCGTCCTCAGAGCGACGGGAGGTGAGCGATGAAGCTGGGCATGGTCGGACTGGGCCGCATGGGAGGCAACATGGCGACCCGACTGCGCCGCCACGGCCACCAGGTCATCGGTTACGACCGCGACAGCGAGATCACTCAGGTCGGCTCGCTCGAGGGCCTGGTCGCCGCACTCGACGGCGAGCCGCGCCGCGTCGTGTGGCTCATGCTGCCAGCAGGAGACCCCACCGACCTGACCATCGTCGCGCTGGGCGAGCTGCTCGACGCCGGAGACCTGCTGGTCGACGGCGGCAACTCCAACTGGCGCGACTCCATCGCCCACGCGCGGCGGCTGGCACAGCGTGGCATCGACCTCGTGGACGCCGGGGTCAGCGGTGGTGTGTGGGGTCTCGAGGAGGGTTTCTGCCTCATGCTCGGTGGAGCCGACCGCGACGTCGCCGACCTCCGACCCGTCCTCGACGCGCTGGCCACCGCCGGCGGCCACGCACACGTCGGCCCGGTCGGGGCCGGCCACTTCGCCAAGATGGTGCACAACGGGGTCGAGTACGCCCTGATGGAGGCCTACGCCGAGGGCTACGAGCTGCTGCGCGCCACCGACCTCGACATCGACGTTCCCGCCGCCGTGGAGGTGTGGCGTCACGGCAGCGTGGTGCGCTCGTGGCTCCTCGACCTGTTCGCCGACGCGCTCGCCCAAGACCCCGACCTCGACCGCGTCCGGGGCTACGCCGAGGATTCCGGCGAGGGGCGGTGGACCGTGCAGACCGCGGTCGACCTGGCGGTCCCCGTCCCCGCGATCGCTGCGGCGCTGTTCGCACGCTTCGCCTCGCGGCAGCACGACTCACCAGCGATGCGTGTGATCGCCATCCTCCGTCACCGTTTCGGCGGCCACCAGGTCCGGCCGTGACCGTCCCCAGCGACGCTGTGATCCTATTCGGTGCCAGCGGCGACCTGGCGCGCAGGAAGCTGTTCCCGGCGCTGCAGGAACTCACGCGTGACGGCCGTCTCGACCCGGTGCCGGTGATCGGTGTGGCCGGCAGAGCCTGGAGCGACGACGACCTGCGCGACCACGCGCGCGAGGGCATCGAGCGCTTCGACGGCCCCCACCGCGACGAGGACGCCTTCGCCCGCCTGGCTCGCGAGCTGCACTACGTGAGCGGCGACTACCGCGATGACACCACCTACGAGGCCCTCGCGGAGGCGGTCGGCGATGCGACCCGACCGCTGATCTACCTCGCCATCCCACCGAGCCTCTTCGAGACGGTCATCGCCGGTCTGGCCGGCGTGGGCCTGAACGACGGGGGCCGCGTCGTCGTCGAGAAACCGTTCGGGCGCGACCTCGACTCCGCCCGTCGACTCAACCAGTGTCTGCTCTCAGCGTTCCCCGAGGCGTCGGTGTTCCGCATCGATCACTTCCTGGGCAAGGCCACCGTCCTGGACCTGCTGGTGCTCCGGCTCGGCAACACCTTCCTCGAACCGGTGTGGAACAGCCACTACATCGACAACGTGCAGATCACCATGGCAGAGGACTTCGGGATCGAGGGTCGGGGGAAGCTCTACGAGGAGGTCGGTGCCCTGCGCGACGTGGTCCAGAACCACCTGCTGCAGATCGTCAGCCTGGTCGCGATGGAGCCCCCGGTCGACATCCGCGCCCGGGCCTTGCGTGACGAGAAGTCGAAGGTGCTGCGCTCCATCCGCACGGTGGACCCGGACGAGGTCGTCCGCGGTCAGTACCGCGGCTACCGCGACGAGGAGGGCGTCGCCGCATCGTCGCAGGTCGAGACGTTCGTGGCGCTGCGCGCGTGGGTGGACTCGTGGCGGTGGGCGGGTGTGCCGTTCTACCTGCGCGCCGGCAAGCGGCTGGCGACCACCGCGACCGAGGTGCTGGTCGAGTTCCGACGCCCCCCGATGGCGTTCTTCGCTCACGCTGGCGCGCCCCCGCCGCACCCCAACCACCTGGTGTTCCGCATGAACCCGGGAGAGCGCGTGTCGCTGTCGGTGCAGATCAAGCAGCCCGGCGACGCGTTCGTCAGCCGCCCCGTCGACCTCGTCTACGAGTACGACGAGCGGCGCGAGGGACCGCACGAGGCTGCCTACGCTCGCTTGCTGGCCGGCGCCATGGTGGGCGACCAGACGCTGTTCGCCCGCGCGGATGTGGTCGAGGAGGCGTGGAGGATCGTCGGCCGGCTGCTGCAGCACCCCCCCGAGCTTCGCCTGTACGAACCGGGCACGTGGGGTCCCGCGCACGCGGAGGAGCTGATCGACCGCGACGGAGGCTGGCACGACCCGCGGTGACGTCAGCTTGGAGGGTGGCACGAGCCGCCGTGCCGTCAGCTCGGCGGAGGGCACGACCCGCGGTGACGTCGGGTCGAGGAGGCGGGTCGTCGGCGGATCACCGCCGACCTCCCGCTCGTCGGCGGATCACCGCACACCGCCCGAACGTCGCGTCACCCTCAGGGCTGCAGCACGACCTTGATCGCGCCCTCGGCCTTCCTCTGGAAGATGTCGTAGCCGCGCGGGGCGTCCTCCAGCGGCATCCGGTGGGTGGCCAGCTCCTCGGTGCCGAGCGGATCGTCGTCACCGGCCAGCAACGGAAGGATGTCGCCCACCCACCGCTTGACGTGGCACTGGCCCATGCGCACCTGGACCCCCTTGTCGAACAGCTGCATCATCGGGATCGGGTCGACCGCGCCCCCGTACACACCGGTGATCGACAGGGTGCCGCCGCGACGGACCGTCTCGATGCTGTTGGTGAGCGCGTTCAGCCGATCCACCCCCAGCCGGTCCGTCAGCGGCTCGGCCAGCGCGTCGGGCAGGATCGACGCCGCCTTCTGCGTGAACGCCTCCAGGGGTGATCCGTGCGCCTCCAACCCGACCGCGTCGATCACCGCGTCGGGACCGCGACCCTGGGTGAGGTCCCTGATCGTGGCGGGAACGTCCTCGTGCTGGCGCGCGTCCACCACCTGGGCGTCGTAGCGGCGGGCCAGGTCGAGCCGCTCGGGCACGAGGTCGACGCCGATCACGCGCTCGACTCCCATGTGGCGGGCGACGCGCACGCAGAACTGCCCGACCGGGCCGAGGCCGAAGACGGCCAGCGAGCCGCCCTCGGGCACGTCCGCGTAGACCACCGCCTGCCAGGCGGTGGGCAGGATGTCGGAGAGGTAGAGGAAGCGCTCCTCCGGCGGGCCCGGGGGGACCTTGATCGGCCCGAAGTGGGCCTGCGGTACGCGCAGGTACTCGGCCTGGCCCCCGGGCACCTGGCCGTACAGCTTGGTGTAGCCGTACAGGGCTGCTCCCTTGTCGTAGGCGCGGACCTGGGTGGTCTCGCACTGGGCGAACAGCTGGCGCTGGCACATGTAGCAACGCCCGCAGGAGATGTTGAACGGGATCACCACCCGGTCGCCGGGCTGGATGTGCTCCACCTCTGCACCGACCGCCTCCACGACGCCCATCGGCTCGTGCCCCAGGATGTCGCCCTCCTCCATGTAGGGGGTCAGCACCTCGTACAGGTGCAGGTCGGAGCCGCAGATCGCACTCGAGGTGACCCGGATGATCGCGTCGGTGGGTTCGAGGATGGCGGGATCGGGGACGTCCTCGACGCGGACGTCGCGCTTGCCGTGCCAGGTGACCGCTCGCATTGTGGTTTCCCTCGCCGTCGCGGTGTGCCACCCAACGAAGCGGGCCGGCGGCGGGGCGTCACGAGCAGGCCACGACCGTCCGGGCGGTGCGGTCGCGGACACGCGAGCGATCCACGCGAACTCGGAGGTCCACGCCGGGCCGAGCGCTAGCCTTGCCTTCCATGGTGTTCCGTCCACCGCCTCGGATCGGCCTCCTGGGCGGCACGTTCGATCCTCCCCACGTCGGCCACCTGATCGTGGCCGAGGTGGCACGCGTGAAGCTGGGGCTGCAGCAGGTGCAGTTCGTCGTGGCCGGTCAACCGTGGATGAAGGGGGAGTGCTCGCCCACCCAGCACCGCATCCGCATGGTGGAACTCGCCATCGAGGACAACGACGCGTTCGTGGTGAACCGCAGCGAAGTGGACCGAGGCGGCAACACCTACACGGTGGACACGCTGCTGGAGCTGTCGGCCCAGATGCCCGGCGCCGACTTCATGTTCCTGGTCGGTGCCGACGCTGCCATGAAGATGCCCAAGTGGGTCGAGGTGGAGAAGGCACTCGAGCTGGCGACGTTCGTGGCGCTCACACGCCCTGGTCACCAGCTGGAACTCCACGGCCCGGTGCTCGGCCGGCTCCGGCACCTGCAGGTGCCACCCATCGACCTGTCCTCCACCGACATCCGCCGCCGGTTCCGGGAGGGGCAAGCCGTGCGCTACCAGATCCCCGATGCGGTCGGGGAGTACGTGCGCCAGCAGGGCTTGTACCAGGCGTCGGGGGCGTGATGCCCGACGTCCGCACCGACGCGCCGGCGCAAGCCGA
>DASZZX010000182.1:0-5354 GCA_036260415.1 Nitriliruptorales bacterium | reverse complement strand
CGGTCGCGGCCCGTCGAAGCCGATGTCGCGTTCCAGAGCGAGGAAGGCGTCACCGAAGGTGTCACCGCCGTCGTCCGACACCGCCATCCAGGCGCGGGTCGGTCGCGGCTGGCCGTCCTCCGGCGTCGGGTAGGAGCGCCGCCACATGGCGTACTGGCGTTGCGGATCGTCGGGGTCGATCGCCACGTGGGTGAGGAAGTTGACCTCGACGTTCTCGGGGCCGCGCGCTCGGGGAGCCGCATGGATGGCGGTCGTGCGCCACGTCGCTCCTCCGTCCGTCGTGCGACCCAGGAGCACGCTGCGGGCCCCACCAGCCTTGGGGTCGTGCGCGTGGAAGGCGTAGTAGAGGGTTCCGTCCGGTCCCTGGATGAGCTCGGTGCGCACGTTCTTCGGTGAGGCCGGCCCGAGCCCGCAGTCCGTGTACGGCTCGAGCCGTGGGGCCTCGCGTTCGGTCCACGTCCGGCCGGCGTCCCTGGAGACGTAGAAGCGACAGTCCCCAGTGAACATCTCGACGTCAGCCAGGTAGACGGTGTCGGGGTCGCGGCGATCGATGACGGCGCTGGGGGCTTCGTGGCCCCGGCTGAGTGTCCCGTCGTCGGTGACGACGGCCGCAGGGGCCGTGACCTGGCGCTCACGATCCATCGCCGTGCCACACGCCGCCAGCGCCGTTGCCGCGCCCACGACGAGAAGGACCTTCCGCGACACCTGCATCTGTGCCTCCTGCAAGCCCGGACCAGCGCCATCCGCTGGTGCTGGCGCGCGCACCCTGGCACGGACACGCCGCCGGAGGTAGGTGTGCCATGCACCTACGCGGCGGCGTTCGGCTGCGACACCGCACGGCACGGGATGCCGGCTCCAGGTACCACCTCGGTCTGCGTCCGAGGGGCATCGGGCCTGGATCCGCCTCAGTCACCCCTGGGCACGAAGGAGACGCAGCAGCGGTCCGGCGCAGGGTCGAGGCGGGCTTCGAACGTCGATCCGGTGGACTGGGTGACGGCCGCGAGCACGGCCAGGTTCATCCCGCAGACCAGTTCGGTGTTCTGTCGGGCAAGCAACGTCGCCGTCCAGGTAGGGCTCGAAGCCCTGCCGGGCGAGGTGTTCCAGCAGATCCTGGTGGTGCGCCCAGAAGCGCACAGGAGGTCGATGATGACCTGAGGCACCTGTCATGCTCGTCGTCGCCTGCCGGTGCAAGTCCGGTCCGGGTAGCTGCCAGGAGGCCCGGTAGCAAGCTGGCGGCTCGGTCTGGTAACGGGTCGGGTCGAAGCCCAGCGTCGAAAGCCCCGTTGGGGGAGCGACCGTGCGGTCCGCAGCATCAAGCCAAGCCGGCCGCGCCGTTGGTGTGCCCGCCGTCAGGCGGTGATGAGCCGGGAGGTGGGCGGGCGCCGGGAGGGAGTCGGAGGCGGCCGTACGGGTGACACCGAGGCGGATCCTGGTGGGCACCATCCTCACCTCACAGACGACGCGGGGACGGGAGTCCCAGCGATGTGGTGATCCCCGCCTCGCGACGGCACCCCCGCGGTGTGGTCCCCTAGGAGGAGGGACAGTGCGTCGCGGGAGGTCGCGTGCACGGAGGCGATCCCGGAGGTGGGACGCGATGGTGCTCGTCAACGGGCCGCTGGGGCACACGGTGTGTCTCGAGTGTCACCAGGTCTACGTCGGTGAGTGCCCACGGGAATGGCTCGAGGCCCACGACCGGCACGGGGTGCGCAGCAGACGTGGGGGGGAAGCGGTCCGCCGCCGTTTGACGTGGCCGACACGCAGTCCCCGCCGGTCGACGCGTCCGTGACGGTCTAACCACGGCCGCTACGTTCCTCGTCTCAGTCAGATGACTAACCAACGCGAGCAGACCCAGGGCGCCGTCGGTGAAGCCGGCGGCTTCTGCGCCGCGGACAGAGCAGCGCCATCTCACAGGCACGGGAAACCCCTACCGGTCCCACCAGAAGGTGACCGCCCGCCACGTACCGGTGCCGGCAAACCACAAGCCGTCCTGCAAGCCCAGCCTGTCCTCGAGGGCCTCCACAATCTCGTCGTCGCGCTCGGCCGGCAGGCAGAGGCGCCGCCGTATCATCGCGATCGCCTCCAGCCGGCTTGCGAAACCGCCGCCGACCGGCCTGGTAAAGCGCTCGCTGTGCACCTCGACGAGTTCGCGTAGCGCCGCCTCAGCCTCCGCGGCCGTGGGGCCGGGGGGGCGGCGCCAGCCGTGGAAGCGTTCCCAGAGGTCGCCCATCCACGCCAGCGGGTGGTGTTCGCTGATCTCGACGACGACTCTCCGGCGGGCGTGCGACGAGAGCGCCTCGACGAAGGGTGAGAGGTCGGGGACGTTGTAGAGCACGTTGTGGCAAACGACAACGTCCCCCTCCGCAACCTGCGCGGCGACGGCCGGCCACTCGCCGACTACCCCCTCCACGCGCGCACCGGCGGCCTGCGCGGCCTCGGCGAACTGCTCCAGCATCGCCGGTGAGGAATCAACGCCGACGATCAGCGAGGCCCGGGCGGCAAGGGGCAGCGAACCGGCACCAGCCCCCACCCCCACGTCGATGACAACCCCGCCCTCCGGGAGCGCTTCGAGGGAGCGCCGGTGCGACGGGGTTGGAGCCTCGCGCAGGGCCGCCTCGGCCCGGCGGCGGAAGAGCTCTGTTGGAAAGCCCCAGGGCACCTCGGGCGCTGCCGCGAGGATCTCCTTGGGGACGGTGAGGCAGGCCAGGGCCTCCGCCCAACGCTCGACCGCAGATCCCAGGCTCACATACTGCCTCGCACCGTTGCCACGACGACATAGACCTATCGAAGCACGCTGGCAGAGTTCCGTGGCCGACTGCGCAGGCCCGGCAGCACCATCTCTATCTCATGTCCTCGTTCAAGCAGGCCACTGTTCGTGCAGGTGGACGGGCGGCGACTGTCCTACCACCCCGTCATCGCGTTCGGGTGCCAGCTGCACGGCCCAGATGCGCTCCAGTTCCTCCGCTGCGAAGGTTCGGTCGTCGACCGGGGCGTCGATCGGCGATGCCGGGTCGACGCTGTCGACCTCTACACATGACCGTGCCGGTGAACGACGGTCCGCGGTCATCACGGTCACCGGGACCTATCGGATGGCCGTGGCCCGCCCCGCGCTGGGGGCGGGCTCGAACACGAAGCTCCTCGGAGGCCAGCCTTGTGACCTCGATGCGTGCCCGGATCTTGTCCAACGCCGTCTCCCGCGACGTCGACGTGTCGTCTCCGAACGGCGAAAAGCCGCAATCGTCGCAGGTGCCCTGCTGACCTATCGGGATGAGCTCGGCTGCCTCCAGCACGCGATCTTTGACCTCGTCGGCGGTCTCGATCCGTTGATCGATCGGGTCGATGACGCCCACGAAGATTCGCTGGTGCGGCTGCGGACACTCCTGATGATGCTGAGCACCCGCGGGCGGTCCTGCTCGCTGGCGAGTTGGATGTAGAAGTTGCCTGCGGGGAGCTGAAGCAGGCTGAGAAGGAGCTAGCAGTAGTCGGCGTCCAGGCTAGCGGTCGAGATCCTGCAGGTCGGTGCCGAGCGTGCACTCGTCGAGCAGCTCGGGCGGTGCGATGACCTCGAAGCGGCAAATGCAGGCCGACGAGATGGTGGGCGACCCACCGCAGACCTCGGCGCCCAGCCCTGCCAGCGTGCTGTCCTCCGCCTCCGATTCGAGCAGACCGGTCGTCGGTGACGCGCGTCGGCGTGCCTCCTCGAGCGGGAGCAGGAGCCGGACCGTCGCCGGCCACAGGTAGGGACCGTTTGCCACGGCCTGGGCGACCAGTGCCGCGAATCCGGCGGGGTCCCCCAGGCGGAGCCTGGTCCCGACCGCCAGCGCGTCGGCCACGCGGTCGATCAGCCGCGTGGGCCAGGCGTCCTTGTGGATGTCGCGGGCGACCGGCTACCAGCGCGACGCGGTACGCAGCACCCGATAGGGGCCCGGCCCACGTAGCGTTCGGTCTGGTGGCCGCCAGCATCGTGTAGAAGAGATGGATGTGCTCGCGTCGCAAGCAGGCCAGGGCGAGCACCGCCAGGATCTCGGGGTCGACCGCCGCCTCGGCCCGTCAGCGGTCAGGTGAACCGGTGTCGGCTCCCAGCGGGGTCACTCAGGCGCGAAGGCGCATGGCAGCGCCTCCTGGAGGTCGAGACACTCGTAGCAAGGCTGCCGCCGTAGTCCTGCTCCTGAACGGGCTTACGATCTCGGGACCGGGCGGTCTCGGCGTGGGCGGCGACTGGGGCCGGCCCGAACGACGCGCTGGAGCGCCGCCGCCGCAGGTGCTGCCCGATTCCCATGGTCGGAGCGTCAGGGTTACAGCGATGCCAAGAACCGGCTTCGCCCGACATGCCCGCTGGCCAGCAGCCTTGAGATGGTCGTCTGGAGCTGGATGCACGCCACCACCGGCACCACCAACCAGACCGTGGGTCACGACCCCGCGACCGGCCGGTGGCGGATGCAGGATGCGGTCACCTGTCGCATCCCGCGCGGGCCAGCAGCACCCGGGACCCGCGTCGTAGCCTTCCGGCAGGGAGTGGCCCGTGGACCTGAGCGCCGAACTCGAACCGAGCGAGCTGCTCGTGCAGCCTGGCGAGATGGCTCGCGCGGAGCTGCGGTTGCGCAACCGCGGCGACCATCCCGCGGCGTTGAGCCTGCAGGTGGCCGATGTCGACGTCGACTGGATCTGGACCAACCCCACCGCCCTCAAGGTGGCCCCCGGCGGTGAGGCCCGGGTCCAAGTGTCGTTGCGCCCCCCGCGAGGCGCCGATCCCCCCGCCGGCCCCATGACGGTGGCGCTGCGAGCACTGCCGGCGGGCGTGTTGCACCAGCCGGTCGAGGCGACGCTGACGCTGGAGGTCGCGCCCGTCGCCGACCTGATCGCCAGCATGAGGCCGCGGATCTCGTCGGGTCGGTGGCGCGCCCGCCACACGGTGAGCGTGCACAACCGCGGCAACGTCGCGCTCCACGTCGGGCTGGCGCCGGCCAGCAGCGGTGATGTGGTGGTCGAGATGCGCCCCGCCGCGGTGGAGGTCGACCCAGGAGAGGTCGGCGAGGCCACCCTCTGGGTGCGTGGCCGCTGGCCGCGCCTGCTCCGTCCGGTCGAGCGTCCAGTGGCGGTCGAGGTGGACGCCGGCACCACGGCGACCCGTGTCACCGCCACGTTCGTGCAGGGTCCTGTCCTGCGAGGCTGGCAGCGATGGGTCGCGGTCGGGCTGGTGGTGTTGGGACCGGTCGTGCTCGGACTGCGCGCGCTCGGCCCGTCCGGCATCCCATCCGAGTTCGTGGCAGACGACGCGTCCGGCCCCGCCAACGATGACGGCAGCGGCGCCGCCGTCGGGGCCGGGGATGTCCCCGCCGTCGATCCCGACTGCCCCG
>DASZZX010000181.1:0-17238 GCA_036260415.1 Nitriliruptorales bacterium | reverse complement strand
GCGCCTACGAGATGCCCGCCACCGGCCGACGGCTCGGTTTCTAGATACGCGATCGGTGGTTCTGTGAGTCAGACCGGCGCGGACATCCCGGCGCCCACCCTCGCAGGGACGGGCAGCAAGAGCAGCATCGCAGTGGTTCTGCTCGGCTGGTGTGGTCGGGGCGGAGCCCATAACACGCAGCGTCGCGATGTCAGAGCGACGTAGGAGAGCGGCGGCTACAAACCGTTCGACTCGTGTGGTTGTCTGGCGCCTCGGCCGGTAGGAGGGGCGAGCAGTGGCAGCTGGCAGGTTCGAGGTCGTGTGCGAGATCGAGCCGCCGACGTCTGCGGATATGGGGATCGTTCGGGAGCAGATCGCGGTGCTTCGTCGGTCGTGTGACGCGTTCCTGGTGCCGGACAGCCATCTGGGTAGAGCGACGGTGTCGTCTGTCGCCGTGGCGCACGAGGTCGCCTATCTCCAAGGTCGTGCCGTCGCCTGTCTCAACGCGCGCGACCGCAACCTGCTGGGTTTCCGCCGCGACCTTCTCACGGCGGCCGCCTACGGCGTCGAGGAGCTGCTGTTCGTGTACGGGGACGCGCCCCGTCATGGCGAGCGCAGCAGCCTGACGGTCCGTCAGATGCTCGAGGAGATGCGATCCACCCACGACGCCGGGCGGTTCCGTGTAGGTGTGACCGTCGATGTCACCCGTGACCTGCCCGGCTGGAAGGCCGGTACACACTTCGCGTTCGCACAGATCTCGTTCGACGAGCAGGCCGTGACACGGTGGCGAGACCGGACGGGATTCGAGGGCCAGGTGTACGCCGGTGTGGTCGTGCTGGCGAGCGACAAGATGGCGATCCGTCTGCGTGAGCTCATCCCCGGATTCGAGGTTCCCGACGCCCTCATGGCCGACCTGGCGCGTGATCGTTCGGTCGGGGGTGGATCACGCGGTGGAGCAGGTGCTCCGACTGCGCGACTCAGGTGCGGTAGACGGCGTTCACCTCATCCCGGCGCGCCAGTTCCGTCAGACAGCCGACGCCCTGGAACGGGCCGGTATCTGAAGCTCCCCATCCGAAAGCGGTCTAAGCTAAGGCCATCCCGCGACAGGGCGGCAAAGATCGGTGGTCCTCCACAGGTTCCGCGCTTCCGCGGAAGCGACTTGTCGCGCTCCGCACAGGTCGCACTCCTGAACGCCGTCGAACGGCTATACGGGCGGTCGATATCCACAACTCGACGCTTCCGCGGAAGCGTCGAGGAACGGCGGGTATCACCCGTTGCGCCAGGCGGCCCCATGTCGACCGCTTGCCGAAGCGGCGCTACTGGTCGAGACGCGTGAACTGCTCGGTGTATCTCCGACGCAACTCCATGACCTCGCCGTAGATGGCTTCGTCGCCGGCGAGGGGTCGTTCCCCGTGCTTGCGGAGCTGTTCGGCAACACTCCGCCACGGCACGCGCAAGTTCTGGTGCGTTCTGAGCATACGCCCCGCCGGAGTCGCTCGAAGTGAGGCCCACCAACTCTGCCGCTGTGATGGCGTCCTTCGGGCGGTCATCGAGCCCCACCTTGAACCCCACGTAGTGGTCGTTGGGATCGTGGAAGACCCGGACGAACACACCCTCGTCGTTCTCGTACCTCACCTCCAGTTCGCCCGCCGTAGCCGAGCGGAATCCGCGCTCGGTGAGGAAGGCGAACTCCGACCCGACGAGATCTCGAAACGTCGCTTGCAGCGCGAGCATCTCGACACGGGTCGGGATCTGTCTCGCTCGGCGTTCCGACGCAACGTGGCAGAACATCTCGGCGTGGCCACCGTCGCGGAAGCGAAGATTCGTCCGTCGTTGATCACTGAGGAGCAGGTTGATGCGGTGAATAGATGGGTCGCCGCGTGCGAGGTGGCTTGGATGGAGACGTCGAGCGTGGAGCAGGCGCGGCACCTAAAGGAGGAACTCAAGGCGGAGCGCAGGCCGCCCCTAACAAAGAGGTAACCAAGATAGAGGATCGTGCCGGCTGTCCGTTCAGAGGTTCCTGATGCACCAATCAGCGACATCCCAGCGAGGCGGCGTCGACGGCGACTGGACAGTAGCCGCGCCACCACGGCATTGCGAGCAACAGGCGTGTCCGGGGCTGCCAAGAACCCGAAGCCGTGGTTGTGCTCGCGTTCTGCTGCCTCGTCCAGGGCATGGCGACGCGCATAGTCGCTACGACGAGATCCGTAGCGATCAGGAAGGCTGCCCGTCGTCCGTTCGAATATGGTGCCAAGCGCGGGGACGAGGACCTGACGGTGGCCGGGTGGAGCAGCTGAGGAGGGTCGCTTCTCGCGACGGAACCTCGATCGGTTACCTACCGACGGGAACCGGTCCCCCGTTGGTGCTGGTGCACGGATCACCGGCGGACCACTCGACGTTCGAACTGCTCATCCCGCATCTGGAACCGTGGGTGACCGTGTGCGCGATGGATCGGCGCGGTCGCGGCATGAGCGGCGACGGCCCGAGCTACGCGCACGAGTGGGAGTTCGAAGACGTTGCGGCTGTGGTGGATGCACTTGGGCCGGATACCGCGGTGTTCGGCCACTCCTATGGAGCCGTGGTGGCGCTGGAAGCGGCCAGACTCACGACCAACCTGCGGCGCCTGGTCCTCTACGAACCGTGGATCGGTCGCTACCCGGACGGGCTCATCAACGAACTGCAGCAGTTGGCATCCTCCGGAGACCGGGAAGCTGTCGTGACGACGATCTTCCGCCGCCTGTTGGGAATGACCGACGCGGAGCTCGACCGCTACCGGGCACACCCATCCTGGCGGTCACGTGTGGCACTCGCCGAGGTCAACGTGCGAGAAGCAACCGCCGAGGACGCGTACGAGTTCGACCATCAGCGGCTCGCGGACGTGCGCGTGCCGACGTTGCTGCTCGTTGGGGGCGACAGCCCTCCGGACATGCGGGCAACCATCGATATGGTCCACGACGCGCTCCCGAACAGCACCATCGACGAGATCCCTGGCCAGCAGCATCTCGCTCACCGGATGGCCCCAGAGCTACTGGCATCCAGGATCATCGAGTTCGTCGAGTAGACGCACGTTCCTCTCCGATCGTCCTGTGATCATCACCGTGGCTGCGGGCGGGTAGCCGCTGGGAGGCAGCCGCCCGTAATTGGCTGCGACTTGGTTGTCCCAAGTGGGGCGTGAGTTGCTTAACGGAGGATCCTCAGGGGCGCCATCCCGGTTGACGTACAGACGAAGGGGAGGTGGCCTTCGACAAGCTCGCCAACCGCATCCGAGAGGGGGCCTGCGTCGTCGGGAGCGTTGGCGACCCAGTTGGGGAACGCCCATGCACGGATCCGCGGTCGGGTGCCGTCTTCGGCCGTAGTAGAGTTGAGGGATCGGCGAGCGCGGAGGCGTCGTGGCTTCTTCACACCGTCGACCGTGAGGCGGGTGACGTCGGACGACGGCACCGAGATTGCCTACTGGAGCAGCGGCGAGGGTCCACCGTTGGTGGTCGTGCACGGAACGACAGCTGACCACTCGCGTTGGGCGCCGCTCCTGCCGCACGTCGAGCCGCATCTGACCGTCCACGCGATGGACCGTCGCGGGCGGGGAGGCAGCGGCGACGGCCCGGCCTACGCCGTCGAGCGCGAGTACGAGGACGTGGCCGCGGTCGTGGCCGATGTGGCCCGTCGTTCGGGCGAGCGGGTGGTGCTGCTGGGTCACTCGTTCGGTGGGCTGTGCGCTTACGGCGCAGCCCGCGGCAGCGACGACTTGCGCGGTCTGATCCTCTACGAGGGCTTCTATCTGCCCGACCCGACGGTGGTGGCGATGCCGGAGGGGGTCTCCGAACGCATCGATGTCCTCGTGGCCGCGGGTGACCGTCAGGGTGCCTTGGAGGTGTTCTTCCGTGAGGTGGTAGGCATGCCCGAGGACGAGTTCCAGCGGTACAGCTCGCTGCCGGCGTGGCAGGCCCGGCTGCAAGCGGCACACACGCTCACTCGGGAGAGCAACAGCCTGGACGCGTTCGACCCCGAGGAGGCACGCCAGATCGACGTTCCCACACTGCTGTTCGTCGGCGGTGAGAGCGCGGACTGGGCACAAGCGGCCTCCCGCACCGTCGCGGCCGCGCTACCAGACGCCAGCATCGAGGTCCTCGAGGGCCAACGGCACGTGGCCATCGACATGGTGCCCGAGGAGTTCGCCCGCAAGGTCCTCACGTTCGTGCGCTCGCTGCCGGGCTGATGCCTGGCTTCCTGTGACCGCTCCCAACGGGACGCTTCCGAGTCCCTCCGACACGGAGGCGGAAACCGTGGCTTCGGGCGCTGTGCATGTGGTCTCGTGAAGCGCATAACGACCGGCGACTGACTGCTCGGCTCTGCGCGATGCGTCACGGCCGGAGGATCGGGCCGATATGTGGAGAGTTTCCCCCCGCTGTCTCGGGCAACTGGTCTCATGTGGCTGCGAATGGTAGGCGCTGTTCGATGAAGACGAGTCGGCGCATGAACGGTTCGCCGCGAGCGGCTACGCCGCCACCACGATCGAGGAGATCGCGGACGCCCCGAGGTGTCGCGGCCGACGGTCGACTCGGTCGGCACCGGACCGGAGCGGCTGAAGCCGGTTCGCGATGTGGCCATCGCCGGCGGCCAGGGGTCGGTCGCGATGCCCGGACGCGACCGGGCGGAGCGATCCTCGAAGCGCCGGGCGCGGAGACGGACCTCCTCAGACGGTGCCGCGACCGATGTTCACCTGGCTGCGCAGAACGGCGCCCGCCTGGCCGCCGGAACGCTCCCGCAGCATCCCGTCGAGCACCTGCCTGACCTGGTCCCACTGCTCGTCGGTGAGGCCGGCTGTCAGCTGCCCGGCGAGAGGGTTGCTGGGCATGACCACGTCGAGGAAGTGGTCGACGGACTCGAAGGTCGTCTCCCACGACGCGGTGTCGACCCTGGCGTCGTTGAGGCCGATGTCCTCGAGGGTGCGCCGGAAGGTGGCGGGGTCCGCCAGCCGGAACGGCAGCATCGGCTGTTCGGGCGGCGGGAGCTGTTCGGGGACGACGGCTCGCAGCGCCCCGAAGAAGAACGCGACGAACTCGACCTGGGGGACCGGCCCGAACGTCGCCACGACCACCTGCCCGCCCGGCCTCGTGACGCGCACCATCTCGTGGAGGCCGCCGGTCAGGTCGGGGAACAGCGAGACCGCGTTCAGCGACACGGCCACGTCGAAGCTGTCGTCGTCGAGGTCGAGGGCGGTGCCGTCGCCCACCTCGGCGCGCAGGTTGGTGAGACCATCCGCCGTGGCACGCGCGGTCAGCCGTCCGACCATGGTCGGCGCGATGTCGATCGCGAGGACGTCCGCTCCTGCCCGTGCGGCGGGGATGCTCACCGCCCCGCTGCCGGCACCGACGTCCAGGACCCGGACGCCGGGCCCGACGTCGAGGCGCGACACGACATGCTGCCCGATCTCGATGGTGTGCGGCGTGACGTGCCGGTCGAACCCGTCCGCGACCGCGTCCCAGGCGTCGCGGATCTGGGTAGGGGTCGGTGCCTGCGCGGTCATCGATGCGTCCTCCCTCGTGTCGTGGTGGGTCCCGCGCGCTAGCGCGCGGCGCAGCGCCCGGATGAACGCCTCGGGCTGCTCGGCCGCCGGGTCGGTACGCGCCCCGTCGATCACGTGCAGCGGCCAGCCGTAGCGCTGGCTGGCCCGCTCGGCGGCCTTCAGCGGGACCTGGAGGTCGAACCGACCGTGGATCAGCGTCGTCGGCACGGTGATGGCGGCCAGGTCGCCGGACGAGATGGGCGGGACCCCCACCCGGGGCATGAGCGACCGCAACGCGGCCCGGTTCTCGGGTATCTGGGCGCGGTCCAGGGCGTAGTCCAGCAGGTCGTCCCACACGTCGCCGAACCGCTCGCCGGCCTGGTCGAAGTCCACGAAGCACTCGTTGAAGAGGCGGTCGCGCGATTCGGCGGTCGGCTTGGCTACGAACCTCACCATCGGGACCGCGAACTGGAGCTTCGGCCGGAACCAGCTCAACCCCATCGTGTCGACGAGGACGAGGCGGGCCAGCCGGTCGCCGTGCTCGACGGCGTAGCGCGCCCCGATGGCGCCACCCAGCAGGTGCCCGACCAGCACGGGCGGGGCGTCGCATGTGGCGCCGATCAGCTCGTCGACCCACCGCAGCACGGTGTCGGTGTCGAGCTTCCCGTCGACGTCCAGTGAGTCCCCGTGCCCTGGCAGGTCGGCGACGATGACGCGGTGGGTGCGGACGAGGTCGCGGACGACCGTGAGCCACACCGCCCAGTACTCCCCCTGCCCGTGCAGCAAGATCATGGGCGGGCCCTCCCCGCCCTCCATGACGTTGGTGGAGATCCCGGCGAGCACCTCGCGACGCTCGGTCAGGGGTGCGGCGGCGATCAGCCGTGACCGGATCCGCTGCGCGTCGACGGGTCGGTTCGTGATCGGGGCGGACATCGATCGCTCCTGTCGGTCGCTCCTGTCGGTGGCGACCTCCACGAGTGTCCACGCGAAGGGGCGTCGTCCGCTTCGGGCGAACCACCCATCCTCGGACGCCAGGGCGATGTGGGTAGATCTGTGTAGGCGCGCGGTCAGGCCAGGTCGTGCTCGTAGGCCCAGGCGGTGGCAGCCGAACGAGACCCCACCCCGAGCTTCGTGTACACGTTGCTGAGGTGGCGCGCGACCGTCTTCTCGCTGATCACCAGCGTGTCGGCGACCTCGCGGTTGGTGGCTCCCGTCGCGACGAGCTGGAGCACCCCCACCTCCCGCGGTGTCAGCCCGCCGGGCGCGGCCTGCTCGGGGCGGTTCGACACCTCGTTGACCTGATCGAGCGCGGGGACCGCCTTGAGCTCCTGGAAGACCTGCCTCGCCGCGTCCAGTTCCATGTCGGCGGTGTCGTGGTCCCCGAGCGCCCGGCACGCGCGTGCCGTCAGCAGCCGGACCCGGGCCGTCTCGTAGGGGGCATCCAGCCCCCGCCACGCCCGCCACGCCTCGCGCAACACCTCGGCCGCTCGCGTCGGCTCGCCCGAGGCGAGGAGCACAGCGCCCCGCCCCTCCGCGGCGACCGCCTCGAGGTAGTCGGAGTCGAAGTCGGCGGCGATCGCCTCCAGCGCGTCGACCCCGGCCCTCGCGGCATCGACGTCGTCAGCCCCCAGCATGATCTCGACGTACGCCGCGAGGACCCGTGCCCGCCGGACGCGGTCGTCCTCGGCGGCGGTGACCTCACGCGCGATGGCGGCGACCGCGTCGTCGACGCGTCCCTCGGAGAGCCGGAGCAGCGCCAGCCCCGGCTGCGGCGGGTGGCCCCACTCGCTGGCCTGCCGGTACGACTCCTCAGCGCGGGAGAACTGGCCACGCAGGCGCAGCAGCTCGGCCTGCTGGTAGCGGGCCATGCCCATCACGGGGTCGCCGGCGGTCCGCGCGAGGTGAGCGCACGCCTGCTCGATCTCCTCCATCGCCTCGGCCCACTCGCCGTGAAGCTGCATGATCTCCGAGCGGTGGACCAGGCACTGGCCGCGGTAGGGGCGCAGGCCCTGCTGGTCGCTGCACCAACGACTGAGCACCGCGGTCCACTCCTGAGCACGCCGCAGGTCGAACACCTTCCAGCAGGTGATAATCACAGCGCAGTAGGCGAGGCCGGCCAGGACCGGGGAGACGTCGCCGGTCGTGACGGCGACCATCACCTCGTCGAGCAGCGGGACGCCCCGGCCGACGTCGCCGTCCTCGACGAGCGACTGGCCACTGCCGAGCAGGCCCAGAACGGCCAGATCGGGGTCGTCGAACCGGCGGGCGATCGCCGAGACCTCCTCGAAGATCGCGTTGGCTCGTCCCGGGTCTTGCTTGGCCTCCAGGGCCTGGAGCCCGGTGGGGACCAGCAGGTAGCCGCGTGCGGCACAGTCGAGGCCGGCGTCGTCGAGCAGCCGCTGGGCGCGCGACAACCAGCCGCCGCCCTGGGCGTGCTGTCCCCGCAGGAACAACAGGATGGCGAGCCACACCGCCCACCGCGCGGCACGGTCCACCTCGCCGTCGTCGAGCAGGCGGTGGTGGAGCCGCTCGAGGGCCTCCTCCGCCGCCTCGCTGAGTCCCGTGAGGTAGGCGGCGGTCGCCAGCCGGTCGAGGTCGTCGGGTTCGAGCTCGTGGTCCTCGGCCGCGTCGCGCAAGTGCTCGTACGCGTCGCTCCACACGCGACGCTCGAACGCCTCCCGCCCCGCCGCGACGGGGTCGTGGTAGCCCACCCGACCTTCTCCAACCGGCCCGACCACCCTACTCATGGCGGCTCCAGAGCGGCAGGGAGGCCCGCACTTCAACGGAGTTGCGCTCGCACAGGCCGTCCAGCCTGAGGCCCTCACCACGCGGCTCCGTGCGGGCCATGAAGGGGACACAGCGCAGTGATCGACGCAGCCATCGCTGAGGACGCTCAGCTGGTCCGACCGGGATGACCGCCAACTAGTCTCGGGTGACAGTCCCACCGGGGTGGTGGAAGTAGGGGGGGCGGTACGTGACGTACAGAGCCGACTGTCCTATAGCCGTCAAGCGGCGGGTTTACCTATAGCCGTCAAGCGGCGGTTTGTACTGCGTCATCATGGTCGCGGATGACGTCGCGGATCAGCGGATAGACCTCTCTGGCGATGTAGCGCTTGATGCGCCGAAGCGTGTCGAGGTCGGCCTTGTCGCCGCCGGTGCGTTTGCGGACGTAGGCGCGGGTCGGCTCGTGCCCGTTGGCGAGCCGGTTGACCGCGATCATGTGCAGGGCGGCGTTGGCGTCGCGGTTGCCGCCCCGGTTAAGCCGATGCCGCTGACGCGGACCGGACGAGGCCTCGAGTGGCGAGGTGCCGGTCAGCGCTGCCCAGGAGCCTTCGGAGGCGAGTCGGCCGGGGTTGTCGCCAGCGGCTACGAGCAAGGTCGCTGCGGTGTGGATACCGATGCCTCGGCGGGCGACGAGCCGCGGTGCGGCGGCCTCGACCAGGCGAGTCAGTTGCCGGCCAAGGTCTTTGATTTCGTCGTCGAGCTCCCGGAACCGGCGGGCGAGCTGCTTGAGCGCGTACCGGGTGGCGGCGAGCACGGTGTCGGGCTGGCGTCCGGGGCGGAACCTGAGTGCAGCGGCAACGCGCTTGCGGGTGGTCAGCCCGCGTAGTTGTTCGCGCAGTTCATCGGGCGCGGTGGTGATCAGCGCGTGAATCTGATTGGCGACCTGGCCTTGCGCGACGACCGCCGAACGGCGTGTTAGCCGCAGAATCCGGATCATCTCGACGTTGCCGTCCTGCGACTTGGGGGTGACCGCGGCCTCGCCTGACAGCGTCCGGCGAGCGGCGGACTCGGCATCGATGGTGTCGGACTTGCCCTTGTTGCGGCGGGTGCGCCGGTCGGGCCGATCGACCTCGACCACGACCAGCCCCTCGGCGGACAGCCACCGGGCCAGCCCGGCACCGTGGCTGCCGGTGCCCTCGATCCCGACCTTGTCGACCGTCCCCAGCTCCGACGCCCAAGCGAGCAGCTGGCCGTAGCCGGCCGTCGTCGTGGGGATTTCCAACGCACCCAGCCAGCGGCCGAGCTGGTCAAGCGCAACCGCGACGTGGACGTCCTTGTGAGTGTCGACCCCCAGGGTGACGAACACCTCAAGGTCTGGCATCGTGGTCATGTGCAGCGTCTCCTGATCGTTGATGCGGCAGGGACGGCACGGCGAGGTCGGGTCTTCGGACAGCACTGCGAGCAGACTCGCGGTCAGGCACCTATCAGGTCACGGAGGCCCGGCCTTCGCTGTGCCTCACGAGACGCCCAACCACCGGCGACGGATCGGCTACCAGACACAGGGTCGGTGGCTATGCGAGTCAGACCGGTGGCGGACACCCCGGGCCCTCACCCTGCCAGGGACAGCGGCCGTTGTCAGCATCGCAGTGGCTATGCGCGTCCGGCGCCGTAGAGCGGCGAAGCGCATAAACGCTCGCCAGGATGCGCGCGGAAGGGATGTACCGGACGCTACTTCGACTTCGTGGGGACGGCCGATGCTCCCAGATGGTGGCACGGTCCCGAGGTCGACGGCCACCTGTGTCCAGCTCGGTTGTACCGGCTACTTCTTCGTTGTGCGGCTCGGGGTGGTCATGGCCGATTCCGTCTCGTTGGACTCGTAGCGCGCTCATAGCGAGCAGCAGGAGTCGCGCTCTACTAGCTGGTGACGTCCCTTCTCGCGAGCACCGTGGAAGTGATGGTCAGCGCGAGGAGGCTGTAGCCGACGGCGAGGACGATGGCGGTGGCGTAGCTGATGACCGGGGTGGCACCGTCGATCATCCCGATCCCACCGGCACCGCCCGCCGCGAGGGCGGTGCTGACAGCGGCCGGACCCCATCGGCTCAGTCCGTCCCAGAACGCACCGATGAGTGGTTCGGCGAGGATGAACCAGCCGAGACCGACGGATATGGCGATCGTCGTGGATCGGGTGAGCACCGCGATCGTGGCTCCGATGAGGGCAGGGACCAGGGCAGCTGCCGTGATGTTGATGTAGGCAGCACCGATGGCCGCCAGCCCGTCGGCTGTCCACCAGGCGGCGGTCTCGACACCGACCGTGTTCGCCATCAGGGCGCCACCACCGATGCTAAGAGCCAGTGTGGCGGCGATCCCGGCCGCGACGAACGTCGTCAGCGCAAGGACCTTGCCGGCGAGCACCTTGAGCCGGTTCGGTTCGGTCACGAACAGCATCCGGATGGTGCCCTTGCTGAACTCGCCGGCGAGGTTGGAGGCGAACAGCGCCAGCGCGACGATCCCGAGGAACACGGCCATGTCGGTGACAACGAGGATGGAGCCTTCCGGCAGCGACAGCATCTCTGCGGTGACGTCGAGGTCGACGTTCCGGCCGCCCGCGCTCTCGAACGCCATGATCGTGAACAACAGCGTGAAGCCGATCATGGTGCCGCCGAACCCAAACAGTGTGGCGGGACGAGACAGCTTGACCCACTCTGAGCTGAAGGCCCGCATCAGTTGGTCCCTTCCCTGGTGTCGCCGGTCATGGCGAAGAAGGCTCGCTCCAGATCGGCGGAGGTGGCCTGGAGCTCGCCGAGGGTGATGCCGGCCTGCCAGGCCAAACGGTTGAGGTCGGCGGTCCAGCGGGCTGGCGCAACGATCTCGATGGCGCCGTTGACCCGTGTCGATGGGTAGCCGGCAGCAGCCACGAGCTCGATGAGGCGGGCGGTATCGGTGTCGTTGTCTGCTGCGGCACGGATGGTGGGCGAGTTCCGGGCGAGCAGGTCGACCATCGACCCGCTGAAGACCACGCCACCGTGATCGATCATCACGATCGAGTCGCAGGCTGCCTGGATCTCAGCCAGGAGGTGGCTCGAGACGAACACGGTCTTGCCACCAGCGCCGAGCTGCATCAGCAGGCTGCGGATCTCGACGATCCCTTGGGGGTCCAACCCGTTCGTCGGTTCGTCAAGGATCAGCAGGTCTGGATCCGGAAGCAGCGCCAAAGCGATACCGAGCCGCTGCTTCATCCCAAGCGAGTAGTTCTTGTACCGGTCGTCACCGCGCTCGCGCAGCCCGACCACTTCCAGCAGCTCGGCGATCCGACCGCGGTCATGCCCGCCCAACCTCGCGAACAGCTGCAGGTTCGCCTCCCCGGTCAGCGTCGGGTAGAACGCGGGCGCCTCGATGAGTGCACCGACCCGGTGGAGGTAGCCAGACGGGTCGGCGATGGGGTGACCCAGGACCTCGCCGTCGCCGCGGGTCGGCTGGATGAGACCGAGCAGCATGCGGATCGTGGTGGATTTGCCCGCACCGTTCGGACCGACGAACCCGGCCACCCCACCCTCGGGTAGGTCGAGGTCGATCTCGTTGACGGCCCGAAGGTCGCCGAAGTCCTTGGTCAGACCGGCTGTTCGGATCGAAGCCATGTGCCTACCGTCCCATCCGGAGCTGCGGTCGGTGTGGTGCGGCGGGGTCTGGCATCGACGGTGAGGACGTGCGGGGCCACGTCCAGGCGAAGCGCAGGATGACGGCGAGCACGATCACTTCCAGTGCGACACCCAGGCCGAAGAAGTACGTCCAGGACTCGCCCACCGCGTTGAACATCGAGAAGGGGACGTACAGCGATGCCACGACGAGGTTGATGGTGCGGTTCGCACGGGCGGGCAGCGTCATGGAAAGCATCACCATCAAGATCGGGATCGCCACGAGCGTGAGCCCAATGACCAGGAAGGTTTGGCTGATGTCGAACTCCCAGACGATGCCGGCCAGGATGTCGTCGATGACGCCGGGCTTGTACAGCACGAAGTAGTCGACGTAGATGTACAGGAACATGAAGCTGGTCCAGCATGCTGCGAGCTTCGCTTGAACTGGGATCTCGTGATCGTTCATGACCATCATCCTTTGGTGGGTGGACGGACCGTCGCCGGCCCGTTCGTGGCTCTGCCGCCGCGTTCGGTGACCTGTGTCAGGGGGTGACGACGACCTTTCCTCGCGCGTGGCCCGCTCCGACGTAGGCGAGGGCCTCCGCGGCGTCGCCGAGCGGGTAGGTCCGGTCGATGACCGGTGTGACCGCGCCGTCCTCGATGAGTTCCTTCAGGACGAGAAGGTCCCGCTGGTTCTCGGCCGAGACGTTCGGCCGCAACCTCTGACGCGTGAAGAGCGACCGCACGCTCGCCTTCGCCCAGCGACCGAGAGGTCCGATCCAGCGCCCGCCGCGGCCGCTGTTGAGTACGAGGGTCCCCGCCGGCGCGAGGGCCCGGCGGACGGCGGAGAGCGGCTGCGCCTCGACGTTGTCGAGGATGACGTCGTACAGCCGGCCGCTACGGGTGAAGTCCTCTGTCGTGTAGTCGACGACGTGGTCGGCGCCGATGGATCGGACGAGGTCGACGTTGCGGGTGCTGCACACGCCGGTCACCTCCGCGCCGAGCGACTTCGCGATCTGCACGGCGAACGTGCCGACGCCACCGGACGCCCCGACGATCAGCACCCTCTGGCCCGGTCGGACCTTCGCGGTGTTGCGGAGAGCGCGCAGGGCGGCCATTGCGGAGACCGTGACGGCCCCGGCCTGCTCCATCGTGACGTTGGCCGGCTTCGGCGCGAGGTTGTCGTCTCTCACGCAGACGTACTCGGCCAGCGAGCCGGTCGTCGTCCAGCCGAACACCTCGTCGCCGGGTTCGAACCGTCGGACGTTGCGACCGATCGCCTCGACGTGTCCTGCGAGGTCGAACCCGCGCACGCCCCGCCGCGGCCGCCGTAGCCCGTACACCGGGCGTAGGACGTAGGGCACGCCCGTCATGATGAAGTGGTCGCCGGGATGGACGGCAGCGGCGCGGACGCGCACGAGCACGTCGTCCTCGCCGACGACGGGCGTGTCGACCTCCTTCAGCCGAAGGACCTCGGGCGGGCCGTAGGTGTCCTGGACGATCGCCTTCATGGTGCCACTCCACTTCTCGCGGGCTCACCGGCCGCGACCCGTGTTCGTACGATGTACTAGTACGATGTACTATGCTCGTACGCTGTACGATTGTCAAGCGCGAAGTGAGGAGTCCCGCAGGTGGGTGCGCAAGCGGATCGGCCGCTCGAGGCCGCAGCTGGTATGAGCAGGGAGCGGGTGCTGAACGCGGCCGTCGCCCTCGCCGACCGCGAGGGGCTCGAGGCGCTCACCATGCGCCGGCTGGCCCGCGAGCTCGGCGCCGGCACGATGACCCTGTACCACTACGTGGCCGACAAGGACGACCTCCTCGACGGGATGGTCGATGTCGTGTTCAGCGAGATCGACCTGCCCGCCACCGATGCCGACTGGCGCACGGCCATGCGCGAGCGTGCCGCCTCGGTGCGCGAGGCACTCGCGCGCCATCCCTGGGCGAGCGGGCTGATGGAGCTACGGATGACGCCCGGTCCAACGAGTCTGCGCCACCACGAGTCGGTGCTCGAATGCCTGCGGGGAGCGGGCTTCTCGATCCAGGACGCCACCCACGCGTACTGGATCCTCGACAGCTACATCTACGGGTTCTCGATCCAGGAAGCGAGCCTGCCGTTCGGCACCCCGGAGCAGCTCGCCGAGATGGCGGAGGTGGTCCTTCCGCGGTTGCCAGCCGCCGAGTACCCGCGCCTCAACGAGGCAGCCGCTGCCTCCCTCGAGTCCGGCCACGATTACACGGACGAGTTCGAGTTCGGTCTCGACCTCATCCTCGACGGCCTCGAGCGACTCCGGAACTAGGTCAGCGGCGGTCGGGTGGGTTCGACGACGACCTTGCCGAGCGCGCGACCCTCACCGACGTAGGCCAGCGCGGCTGGGACGTCGTCGAGGCCGAACGTGTGGTCGATGTGGATCTTCACGTCGCCGACGACGCACCGTTCGGCGAGGGGCTCGAAGTGTGCTGGACCCGACTTCACCCCGAGCACCCCTAGGCGGCGCCCCGTGAGACGACCGATCACAGCTCCGATCGTGGCGATCCGCAGCAGCGCCGACGTCGACCCGCCCACGCACCGGTAGCGGCCGCCGCGCGCCAACGTCCGCCGGTAGGCGAACACCGATCGGTGCGCGACCATACGGGGTCTACGACGTGGGCGCCGACATCGGCTGGGTGTCGGGCGGCCGCGATCACGACACCGCCGCGTTCGCCGTCACCACGCTGCGCCGCTGGTGGCAGGCGATGGGCCAGCCGCTGTACACCGACGCGGACCGGCTGCTGGTCTGCGCCGACGGTGGCGGCTCCAACGGCTACCGCAACCGCGCTGATGGCCGACGGGACAATAAACTCGAACGCTTCCTTCAAAGGCACGACGCCCATCACCCCCAGTCCACTGCGATGGCCTTACACTGCGCCCAGCCCGGACCCACTTAGCCGGTGAACTACCAGATGCCCTTCCGCGGAGGCTCCCTCACATGGAAGTAGTCCTCGGGGCCGTAGTCGGCGCAACTGCAGCCATTCTCACCCACATTCTCGACGAACGCTTCCAGGAAGCTCGCAGACGGCGCCAAGTGCGGCACGACGCCACTGTTCGGATTGCCAGCCTCGCCTTATACTTCCGAGCAATCGTGCCAACGATGGATGTTGTCGAGGTGCGAAGCCGGTTGGACAGTGCCCTTCAACAAGCGACCGACGCGTACTCGGCTCTCGTAGCGGTGGAAGCAAGGTCAGAGGTAGTACAACGGGCAGATGAAGTCGTCGCTCTCATGTGCGGTCTGCTTTCCCTATTGCAGGAGGAAACCCTCGAGGACGAGAGTAGATGTGAGCACCTTCGCCAACTCGAGATGGCGCGGGAGTCGCTCATTGCCGAGGCCTCCACACAGTCAACGTAGGCGACGCTTCTCACATGGCGTGGCCGCCGAATGTGACTCAGGCGCATCGTCTTGGTGTGCCGCCCCGCGCCGGACATTGGTAACGCGAGAGCTGAGGCGACGTCCCACCCCACCCCCAGCTTGCGTGATAGCTCGTCCAGCGGCTCACCCCGCAGCAGCCGCAGCACCGCACCGGTCTTCTTGTTTCGCCGTCCAGCGAGGCTTGCTGCGGAAGTCCTTGACCTGGCCCTCGGTCCTTCCCGTTCTCACTCATGACGGTCATCGTCGCTCGCTCTCAGTCAGGTGTCCAACGGGACCGGGAGCGATGGAGCCCATGATTGGCCTGCCCTGAAACGGCACCAGGCACCCCGGCGCCTACGATTGAGTGCGGGCGACGACGAGCTGCAGCCTGTGGAGAGAGTCGCCGCAGTCGCCGCGTACGGTGGCGTGCATGGGATGCGACAGGTGGGCTGCGGCCGCTCCAACGATGGCCGCAGCCGTCTTGAACGCGATGTAACGCTGCAGCCGTCCTCCGCCGGACGATGATGTGGGGTGTGCGACGCGTCCCTCAACGGTTAGCGTGGCTTCGTCGTCGCCAGCAGTAAGGCGCATCCAGCCCGTGATGAGCGGATGGAGATGCGCCCACCAGCCCATACCGTCGTGACGGCCCTTGCGCCCGGGTGTCGGCACGATCCGTATCGGTCGTTGGAGCGCACCCTGGTCGAGGACGACCGGTTGGACGTGGACGTCGACGATCAGCCAGGTCGTGACGACCGCTGGGCCGATGGTGGGCAGCGGCAAACGGTCCGGGAGCCACCAGTCCACCGGACCACTGAAGACGGCCGCCACCGTGTCCCAGGCGGCCGCCACGCTCCTACTCGCCTCGACGCTGGTGGAGCCCCTCACGAGACCGGCTCAGGGTCTGCCAGCTCGGCGACGGGGTGATCGGCGCGCCAGGCTGCGAGTCCGCCCTTCAACGCCACCGCGCTGAATCCCATCTTCCTGAGTTGCAGCGCCGCACGGGCACTGGTCTCCTCCCGCGGTCAGGTGCAGTACAGGACCACCAGTCGCTCGCGAGTCTGATCCTCCGCCCAGCGGTCGATCTCGTCCGCACGCACTGGCATCGCACCCGGGATGCCTTCGTCACCGGCAGTCGACCGGGTGCGAACATCGACCACCTGCGGCGGATGCGGGGATGCCAGCAGAGCGGCGAGTTCCTCCGGCGCGACCCGTGGTACTTCGCCGCTGTGCTCAGGATGCAGAAGCCCGCGTGCCGTTGCCTCGCGCTCCTCGGGCAGCGTGGTCGCCTCGACACGGTGGGCGTACCAGGCCGTGACCGGCGTGGCAGAGACGCCGTGCAGTAGCACCGACGCCATGACCACCACCCCCACCGCGACGAACAGCTGCTCAGCCTGGGGGACACCGATGCGCACCACCAGCAGCGCCAGCAGCAGCGAGTTCAACCCGCGTGGGCCGAACCACGCGATGAAGGCGCGTGCCGGACGGCTCAACGCCGTATGCCGCAGCGACAGCAGCGCGAACACCGTCGCCGGCCTCGCCACGAGGATCGTGATGGCGGCAAGCGCCAAAGTCGGCACTGTCAGGGCCGGAGGCGCCAGCTCGGACAGCACCGCACCGAACAGGACGAACGCCAGCAGCATCAGCATCTCGGCCACGACCTCACCGAACTCCATGAAACAGTCACAGAGCCGGTTGTTGGTCGCAGTGACAGCCATCCCCGCCGCGAAAGCAGCCAGGAACCCATCCGCGCCTAGCCACTCACCCCCTGCGAAGGCTGCGAGCACCAAACCCAGGCCGTACAGCGCCTGGTACTCACTGCGGACCTGGGTGCGGACGTCGACTCTCGACATGGCCCAGGCACCGCCGGCACCCACCGCCGCGCCGACCGCTGGACCGATCAGGAACAGCTGTACCAGAAACCATGCCCAACCGCCCGGAGAACCCGCACCCCCGGACGCAACCGCCGCCAGCACCAGCACCGCGGGCAAGACGATCAGATCGTTGGTTCCCGCCT
>DASZZX010000180.1:0-16424 GCA_036260415.1 Nitriliruptorales bacterium | reverse complement strand
GGGCCGGGCTGAGCCCGGCCCCTTCCCCGTGAGCGGCGCTCCGCAGGAGCGACGCGAGAGTCGCTGTCTTGGCTTGTCCAAGACCGCGACGGAGGTGGACCGTCAGCCGCGCTGCCCGGTGACCTGGAAGCTCTCGGCGATGCGGTCGAAGACCGGGGCCAGCTCCTCGAAGCGCTCCTCCGGCAGCGCCTGGAACACCATCACGAACATCGTGTCGTCGCGGAACAGGAAGAAGTGGGAGTGCACGCCGGGGCGTCCGCTGGCCTGGTCCCGGAAGCGGTAGAAGTAGAACCACCCGGGCAGCCCCGCGTGCTCCAGCTGCACCGGGTCGGTCAGCAGCTCCACATCCGGGTTGTCGGTCACGAGATCGTCGGTCACCTGGCGTGCCGCCGCCAGCTCCTCCTCGGACGACACCGCGACGCCGAGCGGCACCGCGCGCACCAGCATCAGGTCGCGCCCATTGGGAGTGGCCAGGAGGCGCACCTGTTGCTCGGAGCTGCGCAGCCGCTGCCAGTCCGCCGGGTAGTCGATCGAGAACCCGGCCTGCTCGTCCTGGTAGGTGAGGAACGACGTCTCGGTCGCTGCGGTCGGTGTGGGGGACGGTGACGGGGCGGCCCGCGGGCGGTCCTCGCCCCGGGCCACGACCAACGCCAGCACGGTGGCCGCGGCGACGATCAACACCGGCGGCAGCCACCTCACCAACGTCCGTCCTCCCGGCGACCCCTCACCGGACCGCCACCACCCACAGCCCGATCGCGAGCATCAGCGCGCTGAACACCAGAGCCACGTTCACAGCCAGGCGCAGCAAGCGGACCGCAGGGAGCGGCTCGGACCGGCGGCCGGCCGGACGTGCCTTCGCGGTCCACGTGTAGCCGTCCCAGAAGCGCTCGGTGCCGACATCATCCGGGTCCACGTACCAGCCCGGGGGACGCTTCGCCGTTGGGATGCTCGGGGCGCCAGCCGGTTTGCCCTGCCGCCACGTGACGCCCGCGATGTCGATCGCCACGGCACCGCGGACCCGCACCAGCTTCGTCCAGCGGCGCCCGTTGTAGAGGCGCTCCTCGAACCGACCGGTCGGGTCGGGGTGCCAGCGCGCCGGCGGCTCGGCGGGGGCGGCGACGTCGGACTCGACCGCCTCCGCGGCGCCGACCCGGACCCGGCTCGTCCAGCGTCGACCGTCGTGGAAGCGTTGCTCGAAGCGACCCGTCGGGTCCGTCCGCCATCCGGCGGCCTCCTCCGGTGTCATCGTCGGCACCCGTCTGCTGACACTGCCCACCATGCTAGGCGGCGAGCGCACCGGGGGGCTCAGCACTCCATGAGGGAGCTTCATAGCGCACGCCAGCCCGAGTTTCATCACCACGAACTCACCCGAAGGGACCTCCCAACGGGTTGCTACGTGTGCTAGACATACAGTCGGGAGTCCGGAGACGGGTGCCGTGGCCGCGTCAGGTCGGTTCGTCACCTGGCTGAGGAAGGGGGTCGTTGTGCCCTTGGTTGTCTTCGCACAGCAGGTCGATCAACCCAGCGTGTGGGGTTGGTTCCTCGGGTTCATCATCGGGTTCGTCGTCATCCTGGTGGTGGTGATCCTCGTGGCGTCCATCCTGCACTCGGCGTCACACATCAACCGGGGGGCGCGCGAGGCGGTCAACGCGCTCCGGGACGGGTACCGCAACACGCTGCCGCTGTGGGACGTAGCCAGGATCCACCGTGAGGTCCGCGGCATCAGCGCGGCGGCACGGACCGTCCGCAGCGCGCTGGGAGGCTGACCATGAACCTTCTGGCGTTGGCCACAGAGTTCCAGACGTTCTGGTGGGTCGCGCTCGGCATGGGTCTGGTGGTCGTCATCGTGGTCATCGCCCTGCTGACGCTGCTGCTGCGGATCGTCCAAGGCATCGACACAGGGGTGCGAGAGGTGTGGGAGACCGCAACACGCCTGGCCTCCAACACCGCCACGACCCTGCAGCTGCACGAGACGGGGGCCGCGCTCAAGGAGCTCAGGGAGGAAGCGCAGCGCCACGACGAGTTGCTGGGGAGCAAGCTATGAGCATCACGCAGACCCTGGTCGTCCTGACCGTCCTCGAGATCCTGGCGCTGGTCGGGGTCCTGGCTCTTTTCCTGATCGCCATCACCCGGCGGCTGCGCTCCATCGCGGCGAACCTGGCACGGGTCGCCTTCGGGGTGCGGGCCGTCGAGGTACAGACCGACGTGATCGGGCCCGGTGTCACCACCGTCAACCGCACGCTGGCCGACATCCGCAGCACCCTCCCCGGGCTCGCTGAGAAGGCCGAGCGGCTCGCCAGCCGCTGACCACGAGGAGGAGAGACATGATCTGGTGGTGGCTCGGGAACCTGGTCTTCCTGTTCGTGGTCATCCCGGCGGTCTGGCTGCTGCTCGAGAACCTCCGCCGGGTGGTCAAGGAGATCCGCACGTACGCCGACGACGCGCTCGAGCACGCCGGCAACCTGATCGCATCCCTCGACGACGTCGAACAGCTGCTCGAGACCCGCTCGCTGGTCAAGGACGTCCGCAACGGGGTCCAACGTTACGGGCAGGCCGTCGCCCAGCTGATGTGAGGAGGCATTCCGCCATGCCAGTTGCTGCCATCGTCACGCTGATCGGCACCGCGGCGACCGTCGCCGTGCTCGCTCTCTACCTCACCAAGGTGGCGCTGGACCTACGGCACGTCAACTTCACCGTGGGCACCATCATCGCCGGGCTGCGCGCGATCGCGAACCAGACGGAGCCTCTGGGACCGGTCGTGGACGAGATCAACGCCGACCTCGCAGCGATCCGCGAACAGCTGGAGCGCCTGGTCGAAATGCGCCAGGAGCAGCAGAAGAGCACAACGACCGGTGGGCGCCGCCGCAGCCGGGCCGGCCACTAGATCGTCGACGGTCCGCACAGGCCGGGGGACCGTCGGCACGAGACGAGGGGAAGGACACCATGCCCTACGAGTTCCGCTGTGCGGACGCAGGCGCCGCCTGCAGCGGTCGCTTCAAGGGAGCCACCGAGCAGGAGCTGGAACAGCGCGTGGCCGAGCACCTCCGCAAGAAGCACAAGGTGCCACAGGTCACCAAGACGCTACGCAACTTCGTCCGCAAGGTGGCCACGCAGCGGTGACCACTGGCCGGCCCGATCGCCGCGATCGGTCGGGTTCAGCGAGAGCATGCGTGGGTCCTGTGGAGACCCGGCCGAGGAGTTCCGGTGCGTTCAACCGGACGCGCCGACGGGGGACGGACCGCTCGATGACGAGGGGAGCTGGTCGTGCGTTGGCAGCAGCAGATCGCCGCGATCGTCCTGATCCTGGCCGCCGCCTGCGGAGAGAACGAAGCGGGTGCGGACGTCCGGATCGAATCGCCCGAGGACGGGGCCTCGGTCGACGCCCCGCTGACCGTGGAGGTCTCGTCCAGCGTCCCGCTGGGGCGTCCTGACAGCGGCAGCCACTTCATGAAGGTGTTCGTCGACGGCTTCGAAGGGCCGACCGTCGACGGCGAGACGTTCGAGTTGACCGACCTCGCGCCCGGTGACCACAAGATCACCGTGACCGTGTTCGAACCCGACGGGGAACGGGCGCTGGCTCAGGACGACATTGGGGTGACCGTCACCGGCGGTGCGACCGGGGAGCAGCCGACCGTCCCGCCGTCGCCCGGAGGGGCGGCCTCCCCGGCGCCGCAGAGGACCCCACCTCCCGCGATGACACCCGGCTCCTGACACGTGGGGTCGGGACGGACATCACCCTCCCGACGCGGGCGTTGGCGGCGACGGCTCTACCGGCGGAGCCTCCGTGGCTTGCAGCCGGTCGAGTTCCTCGATGAGGCCCCACCACAGGCCCCAGTCGAGATGGTCCATGCCCTCGCCGGTTCCCCCCGATCCGATGCGCAGCCGTAGGCGGTCCCGCTCCGCGAAGGTGCGACCCCACCGCCCCTGGTCATCGACCCGCTCCAGCTCCGCCAGCAGCGCCTGCAGCGCCTCCAGCGCTGCGCTCGGCTCCAGCCGCTGACCCCGCTCGGCGAGCACCCCGCGCGCCTCGTCCGCCAACCGCAGCACGGGTGCCCGCTGCACCTCGGCACGCACCAGTCCCAGCGCACGTTGAAGCCCCTGCAGCGCCTCGGGGGACAACTCGGGGGTGGGCCCCGTGCGGGCAGGCTCGACCTCGATCGCCACGGTGCGCGCAGGCAGCACCCCGAGGCCCGACGACACCTCGAGTAGCAGGTCGATCGTCACCGATCCGGTGCCCGCATCCGCGACGGCCTCCTGGACCCGAGCCGGCTCGAGGTCGAGATCGCGGATGCGCCGACGTTCCACGCTGCCGGGTGGACGGCCGCGCGCCTCGGCGCCGACCAGTACCAGCGCGTCCGGTCGGAGGTCCTCCAGCCGCTGGGCCACCGCCACGGCACCGTAGTGGAAGTCCTCGACGAGCACGTCACGCCCGAGATCCTCAGCCTGCAGCCGCTCCGCCGCGCGACGGCCGAGGTCGAGGTCGCCTTGGTAGAGCTGACCGACGCCCCCGACCAGGACGGTCACCACGTCACCGCACGGCCACGGGGACCGTGACGCAGGTCAGTGCCGCTGCAGCCAGGGATCGCGCAGTTCGAAGTGCCGGACGTCCTCCATGTGGGTCGCCATGCGCTCCACGAGCGTGATGCCGTGGCGGGCGATCTCACCCGTCTCGCCCTCGCGGGCCGCCTCCTCCGACGGGAAGTAGATCACCTCGGTGAAGCCGCCGTCGCCGTGCGCAGCGACCACCCCACCGAGGACGGGGAGACGGTGCTCGCTGATGTGGTGGTGCTCCACCTCCGGGGCTTGCGTGACCACCCGGTCCAGCTCGGTGCTGCGGCCCTGCACGATGTGGACGAAGCCGACATCTTCGGGACGATCCTCACCGTAGACCGCCACCTGCTCGCAGTTGTAGAACGTCGGCTCGCCGTGGAGGTGCTGGGCGAAGTCCCGCCACCACCCGTCCTGCTCCGGCCGCTGCGCGTTGCGGTCGGCCGCCTCCCGGGAGACGAACTGCACCGCGGCGACGAAGGTGCCATCGTCGGTGATCCCCGCGTCCGACCCCAGCCACCCCTCCGCGCCGGCCGAGTACGTCTCGTGCCAGCTGTCCCAGGCCTGCTGCAGCGCGGCACGGTCCCCGGCCGGTGCGCGGATCACCTGCACGAAGAGCTCCGGAATGTGCGGGATCATGTCGCCCACGGTCGCCCCTCTCCTCGTCACCCACGCACGGGGGAACTCCGCTGCGCGGAGCTCCCCCGTGCCGTTGTTGCTGTCTGCCCGTCAGGCCAGGCCAGGCCGGCCCGTCGCCTCAGGCGTCCGCCCCGCAGGCACACGTGTTGACCTCCCGCGTCACCGTCCCGTGGGCGGTGTGCAGGTGCGTCGTACACGGCATGCACGGGTCGAAGCTGCGGATCGTGCGCAGCATGTCGATCCCGATGAACCTCGACGGGTCGGACGCGTCCTCGATGATGGGCGTGTTCATCACCGCCTCCTCGTACGGCCCCGGCTGGTCGAAGGCGTCGCGCGGGGAGGCGTTGATCGTCGAGGGGGTGGTGATCTGGTAGTTGACGATCTTGCCCTGGTCCATCACCAGGTGGTGCAGCAGCCAGCCACGGCCGGCCCCCCAGAAGCCGACGCTGCGGCGCTCGTCGCGCGGGATGTAGTCGTCCAGCTCGGACGACTTGACCGCCGCCACCTTCTTCTCGCCCGCCTTCATCAGCCGGTGGGCGAGCAGGATGCTGTTCATCGCGACCAGCTGCGAGAACAGGTAGTGGTACGCGCGGCTGCGGTTGCGCTCGAACGCGTTCCACACCTCGGGGACCTCCCACTCGACCTCGGTCTCGTGCACCATGGCCTTGGGGATCACCATCCGCATCGAGTGGCCGGTGGCCTCGTAGAAGTCGTTCTCCGGGTGCTTCTGGGCCATCGCGGTCATGAGCAGCCGCGAGTACGCCCCGGTCTCGACCACGGTGCGGTCCCAGCGCGGCGCGCACGCCCACGTGTACTTGCCCTTCCAGTCCTTGGGCCCCGGGCGCGGCAGCGTGCGCTTGTTCCACGGGTGGTGGGGGCTGATGGGGTTGCCGAGCATGTCGCTCGAGTAGCGGTTGGTCGTGGAGGGGTCGTAGTAGGCGTGCTCGACGAACTCCTCCCAGCCGATGTTGATGTCGGTCAGGCGCGTGGTCTGCAGCTCACCGTCCACCACCACCCCCGGGGTGGACCAGCGCTGCTCGCCCCACGAGTTGCAGTTCTCGTAGGTGGCGTCGTACGCGTAGCAGTCGTCCCAGAAGCCCGGTTCGATGTGGTTGGCGGGCCGGTAGCCGACCTGCTTGTAGCGCTCGTCGGCCTCGTAGAAGAACTCGGTGATGTCGTCCCACACGGCGATCATGCGCCGCGCGTAGTCGAAGATGCGACCCATCCGCGAGTGGAACTCGTTCAGGGTCTGCATCGTGAACGTGCTCGACACGCCGCCCGGCACGATGGTCTGCGGGTGCGGGTACTTGCCGTGCAGGAGCACGAACTGCTCGCGCGAGTGGCGCGTGAAGTCGAGCCCCTCGCGGTACAGCATGCCCGTCACCGGGTTGAGGGCGACCATCAGGTCGGCCATGGTCGGGAACCCGTGGGTGTTCTGGCCCGGGCACTTCCACTTCTCGGCCTTGGGCCACAGCTCCGGGTTGGCCTGCTTGATGATCGACTCGGAGTAGTCGGGGCCCGCCAGCAGGTACAGGTGCAGCGGGTTGTCGTAGCCCATCTCGGCGGCCTCGCCGAGGTTGCGGACCACGGTGCCCAGTGGCGGTGGGGTCAGGCCCATCGCCATCTCGATCGCGTAGGCGGAGGCGTGCGAGTGGACGCCGCCGCACACCCCGCAGGCGCGGGAGGACACGAAGATCGCGTCGCGCGGGTCGCGGCCCATGAGGATCACCTCGTAGCCGCGGAACAGGGTGGCCTGCGAGTGCGCATCCAGGTAGCGGCCCTCGTCGAGGTCGGCGACCACGTGGAGCGCCAGCGCACCGGCGACCCGGGTGACCGGGTCCATGTTGATGTCCTTGATGTGCCCGTTGCGGGCCATCAGTCTGCGGATCTGCTCCTCGCGGTCGCCCTCGGTCATCGTGACCTCGGGGCGCGAGATGCGGACCGAGTAGGGATCGGGGATGCCGCCCTTGAGGGTGGCGTTGCCCTTCTCGTCGAAATCGACCGGCAGGTTCTTGAAGCACATGTCCGCTCGTCCTTCCCTACGTCGTCTGCGTCACCCGGGGGCTCGCCCCGATCACCGCCGCCGCCGTGAACCCGGCCCCAGGTCCAGGTCGGTCTCGCGTGCTGGCGCCTTCTCCTCGGTCCACACGGTCCCGGAGCCGCCCTTGCCCCACTCGTCGCCCTTGCGCCTGCCGGTGTCGGTGGAGCGGCGCAGCATGTCGTAGAACTTGTGGCCGACGTCCGCCAGCTTGTGCGGCTCGGAGGTGGCGCGCGCCCACCCGCTGGGGACGTGGTGGTGCAGGTCCCAGCGGGTCTCGCGGTTGAGGTGGTCGTTGGTGTACAGCCGCATCGGTCGGATGATGCCACCGACGATGCGCGACAGGGTGGCCGAGGTCACCGTGCCGGGAGGCTTCTTGTAGAACGGCGTGAACTTGTCGGGGAAGCCCGGCATGGTGCAGCCGATGCAGGCCCCGCCGGCGTTCATGCAGCCGCCGTAGCCGTTGATCGCGCCGCGGGAGGTGATGTTGCAGTTGACCACCGGTCCCCAGCAGCCGATCTCGACCAGGCACTCGGGGTCGCCGAACTCCTCGGCGTAGGTGCCCTCCTCGTAGTAGGCCCCCCGCACGCAGTGGCGGTGCACCGTCTCGCCGAACAGCCACGCGGGGCGGCCGAGCGAGTCGAACTCCGGCAGCGGCCCGTACCCCTGCAGGAAGTACAGCACCGCGGCGACCGTCTCGGTGAAGTTGTCGCCGATCGGCGCGCAGCCGGGGATGTTGACCACGGGGACGCCGTAGGCGCTGCGGTAGTCGCGACCGAGGAAGTCCATCAGGCTCATGGCGCCGGTCGGGTTGCCCTCGGCGGAGGGAATGCCGCCCCAGGTCGCGCAGGTGCCGATCGCGATCGACGCCGCGGCGTTGGGCGCCAGGCGCGCCATCCACTCGTCGGTGCTCACGGTACGGTCCTCACCGCCCGGGCCCCAGGGCTCCTCGCCCTGGCCCGACCAGTAGCCGCCCGAGGCCACCGCCCGGGTCTCATCGGAGATGGACCCCTCGAGGATGATCACGTAGGGGGCGTCGAGCTCGCCCTTGAGCGCCAGCTCGTGTGCGTAGAAGTAGTTGGGGCCCGACTCGACGTTGACGACCGGGTGGTGCAGGATCACCCGCGGGATGCCCGGGTGGGCGCCCAGCAGCAGGCTCTCGACCGACGGGGCGTGCGCACCGGTCGCGGTGATCGTGCAGCCGTCGCAGCTCATGCCCGCGAACCAGAAGGCGTGCACCTTCTCCAGCGGGCCGATCCGCATGCCGGTGCCGGCCTCGGCGGTCGGCTCGAGCATGTGCTCCATGAACGTGCGGGACGGCTTGCCGAAGTCGCCCAGCTCCTCGTTATCCATGTTGTAGCGGCTGACGGGTCCGAGCATCTCGATCAGCTGCGCGGCCGGGGTTCCGGTAATCAGACCAGCCATCGGTTGGACCTTCCGTCGTCCTTCGTCGTCTCACCCTAGTGCGCCGACGGTAGCTGTTGCGAACGGTATCTGTAGCATACACCTAGTCCGGACGGTAGGGACCGCTGCACCCTGGGGTCATGGCCCGATCGCCGTGACGGGCGAGGCGACCTACGCCGAACGGCCGTGGCGGCGCGGAGGTATCCTCAGCGGGCGGGGTGTCCGCGCCCGTCGACCAGGACCAGGAGGGCGTCGTGGAACAGCTGCATGCACCCAAGTCCGAGCCGCTGCGCGCGCTGTACTGGCGTAGCGAGATCCTGCAGGTGATGTACTGGCTGCGGGGCGAGGGCCTGGGCGAGGTCGTGGACGCCGAGCTGATGGAGCGGTTCCTGGGCGTCGACGCCAGCGTCGGGGTGGGCTACCTGGACCGGCTGGTGGAGGAGGGGTACCTGGTGCCCGCGGACGACGGCTACCGGCTGTCGCCCCGCGGTGTCGCCGAAGGCGCCCAGGAGTTCGCGGCATCGTTCGCCGACCTCACCCGCCCGGCGCACGGCGAATGCAGCGCCGACTGCTGGTGCCACGTGTCGGTCGAGGAGGCCGAGGCGTGCGCCGCCGAGCGCGCCGACCACGCCGGCCACGCGCATCCATGACCGCTGAGGACCCGCTCCTGGGCATGCCGCGCAACTTCCTGCGCCCGTGCGTGCTCCTGCTCTTGGGCGAGGCGCCCTCGCACGGCTACGACCTGCTGGAGCAGCTGCGCGCGCTGGGCTTGGAGCACGTCGACCCGGGCGGCCTCTACCGCGGCATGCGCGCCATGGAGCAGGAGGGTCTGGTGCGCTCCAGTTGGGAGCCGTCCGATGCCGGGCCGCCCCGACGGACCTACGAGCTCACCGACGAGGGGCGCGAGTGGCTGCACGCCTGGGCCGGGGCGCTGCGCGACGTGCGCCGGATGCTCGGGCGCTTCCTCGACCGCTACGAGGCGCTGTCCGACCTCGCCGGGAGCCGACCAGGGGCCCGCCGGTGAGGGTGGCGTTGGCCGGCAAGGGCGGGACCGGCAAGACGACGATCGCCGCGACGCTGGCGCGCGCCGCCGCGCGCCGAGGGGTGCCGGTGGTGGCGATCGACGCCGACAGCAACCCCAACCTCGCCGCCGCGCTCGGCCTGCCTCCGGGGATCGTGCCCGCACCGCTGCCAACGGGGCTGGTGTCACGTCGGCTGCAGGGACCGGCCCTGTCACGGTCGCTGGACGAGGTCCTCGACGAGCACGCGATCACCGCGCCGGACGGCGTGCGGTTGACGGCGATGGGCATGCCCCGCCACGCGAACGAGGGCTGCCTGTGCTCGGCGCACGCGACCGTCAGCGCGACGCTCGCCGACCTGGGCACCCGGCCCGAGGTGCTGACCCTGGTGGACATGGAGGCGTCGCCGGAGCACCTCAGCCGCGGCACCACCCGGCACGTCGACGTCCTCCTGCTCATCACCGAGCCCTACTACCGCTCGCTCGAGACGGTACGCCGTATGGGCCTGCTGGCAGCCGAGCTGCCGATCGCGCGCGTCGGGGTCGTGGCCAACAAGGTGCGCTCCGAGCGTGATCGCCAGGCCATCGCCGACTTCTGTGCGCGTCACGACCTCACGCTCATCGGGTCCGTGCCATGGAGCGACGCGGTGATCGAGGCCGACCTGGCCGCCACGCCGCTGATCGAGCGCACCACCGACGGCGCCACCGCGGCCATCACCGCCCTGCTGCCCGACCTGCTCGCCGCGGCACCCAGCGCCTGACCCCGACCTGGGTCGGCTGTCCGCCGCGCGCACGTCCGTCCGGACACACTCCCCGCCACCCCTGCGCCCGCCGGGGCGCGAGGGTGGACGTGGTGCCGACCCGGAGAGGGACTGCCGTGAGCCTGCTGGAGGAGATGCCACGCGTCGACCAGCCGCCAGCGGTCGCGCTACCCGAGCTGCTCGAGCCGGTCGCGACCTACGACGACGAGGTGCCGGAGCTGCGCATGTTCGTCGACGGCGAGTGGCGGGGAGCGGTGAGTGGCGAACGGTTCGACGTGCGATCGCCGATCGACGGCAGCCTGATCGCTCGCGCCCAGTTGGGCGGCACCGAGGACGTGGAGGCGGCGATCTCCGCCGCACGGCGGGCCCGTGGAGCGATCCGCGCGATGAGCGCCGCGGAGCGGCTCGCCACCTGCGAACGTGCCGCGGGGATCATGCGCGACCATCTCGACGCCTTCGTCCAGACGATCGTGGTCGACCTGGGCAAGACGATGGCTTCCGCCGAGTCGGAGGTGACGACCACGATCCAGCGCCTCGAGCTCGTCCGCGAGGAGGTCCGGCGGATCTTCGGCGAGTACCTCCCCGGCGACTGGGTGGCCGGGACGGAGGGCAA
Organism: Nitriliruptorales bacterium; assembly: GCA_036260415.1. Classification (GTDB taxonomy): domain Bacteria; phylum Actinomycetota; class Nitriliruptoria; order Nitriliruptorales; family JAHWKO01; genus DASZZX01. The sequence goes on along the minus strand of DASZZX010000180.1, from coordinate 5,403 downwards.
GCGCGGTGTGGTCATCCGCGAGCCGGTCGGCACGGTGGCGGCGATCGGCCCGTTCAACTACCCGCTGTTCACCCCGGCGGCCAAGATCATCCCGGCGCTGGCAGCCGGCAACGCGGTCGTGGCCAAGGCCCCGTCGGACGATCCTGTGGCGCTGCTGATGTTCGCACGGGTGCTCGAGCAGGCGGGGTTCCCGCCTGGCGCGCTCAACGTCGTGACGGGTCCGGGCAGCAAGATCGGTGATCTGCTCGCCTCGCATCCCGACATCTCCATGGTCTCCTTCACCGGGTCCGCGACGGCCGGCCGCAAGCTCGCGGAGGCGGCAGGTCCCAAGCCGCTGCACCTGGAGCTGGGCGGCAACGCCGCCGGGCTCGTGCTCGCCGACGCCGACCTCGAGCAGGCCGTCGAGAAGACGGTGGCGGCCTCGTTCAAGAACGCCGGGCAACGCTGCTCCGCGCTGAGCCGGATTCTGGTGGTGGATGCGGTGTACGACCGGTACGTCGAGGCTGCCGTGGAGGAAGCTCGGTCCTGGACCCTCGGGGACCCCCGGGCCGACGGCGTGGACGTGGGTCCCCTGGTGCACGAGGACGCCGCCGAGACGGTCCAGGGGCTGGTGCAGGACGCGCGCGACCGCGGTGCACGGCTGCTCCTGGGTGGCGACCGAGAGGGCTGCTACCACCAGCCGACCGTGCTCGCCGACGTGTCGTTCGCGGCGGAGCTGTCCTGCGAGGAGACCTTCGGCCCGGTCCTGACGATCGTCCACGTCGACGACGAGCAGCAGGCGATCGAGCAGGCCAACGCGTCGCGTTACGGCCTCGACTCCGCCGTGTTCACCCGTGACCTCGAGACGGCGTGGCGGGTGGCGTCGGCGCTGGAGGTCGGCATGGTGGCGGTGAACGACGCGCCGTCGCACGGCGTGGGGCACTTCCCGTTCGGCGGTCGCAAGCCCGACTCGGGTGTCGGTCGGGAAGGGCTCGGCTACTCGATCGACGAGTGCACCGCGCTGAAGACGGTGGTCCTGCCCGGCTGACCACGACGCCCCGCCGGCGAGGCGGTCACCGGTCGTCGGCGCGGAGCAGCCGCACCAGTCGGGGCAGCGCCTCCTCGGCGTGCAGCCCGAGACGTCGGCCGGCCGATCCAGGCCCTTGCAGGTCCCGCGGCAGCCCGGATGGTTCGGGGTTGATGTCCCACACCTCGGCGCCGTGTCCCGCCCCGAGCGCGGGGAGGCTGGCGGCCGGCTCGACCTCCGCGGAGGTACCCACGACCAGCAGGATCTGGCAGTCGCGCACCTCGTCGCGGGCACGCTCCAACGCTCCGGCTGGGAGCGCCTCGCCGAAGAGGACCACGTCCGGTTTGAGCAGCCCGCCGCACCGCTCGCAGCGCGGCACGTCGCCACGCTCGACCGTGTCGAGGACCTGCTCACGCCCGACGGTCGCGCCACAGTCCACGCAGCTGAGCGTCCTGCGTGAACCGTGCAGCTCGATCACCGTCTCGCTGCCGGCCGCCTGATGCAGCCCGTCCACGTTCTGCGTGATGACGGAGCGCACCAGCCCGAGCCGCTCCAGCTCGGCCAGCGCGTCGTGGGCCGGGTTGGGCGACGCCGCCTCGAGCACCGCGTCGAGCTCGCGCAGCATCCGCCACACCTTCTCCGGCGTATGGAGGAACGCCTCGATGTGGGCGTACTCGAGCGGGTCGTAGCGGTGCCACAGCCCGCCCCGGCCGCGGAAGGCCGGGATGTCGCTCGAGACGGAGACACCGGCCCCCGACAGCACGACCACCTCGCCTTGGGCGGCGTCCAGCGCCTGCGCGAGCTCGCGCAGCGCGTCGGACCCGTGCTGCTCCTCGGCCCATCGCACGGACGGAGCCTACGCCCCTGCCGTAGCGGTCATGTGCGCTCGAACGCCGACGGCCGGGCGGGTCACCGCAGCCCGCCGATGGCTGGTGACTGCACGCACCGCCCGGAGCCGTTAAGTTGACCGAACGGTCGACCGGACAGGCGCGTAACTACCTGTGGGTGCTTGCCTGGTCGCAGCTATGGGCGTCGGTCCACGACTCGGCCGGCCGGTCGTCGCGGGCTGGGCTGACCGTCGACCGCAGGACTCGTGGGGAGACGTTGGTGAAGGTCCTGGGTATCAACGCCGTGTTCCACGACCCGGCGGCGGCCCTGGTCGTCGACGGCGAAACCGTGGCCGCCGCGGAGGAGGAGCGGTTCACCCGGCGCAAGCACGGCAAGCGCCCGGTGCCCTTCGCCACCTGGGAGCTGCCGGAGCACGCAGCGCGCTGGTGCCTGGAGCGCGGCGGCCTGGAGGCGGCCGACCTGGACGTGGTGACCTACTCCTACGATCCGGCGCTGGCTCCCGACCCGAGCACGCTCGACGCGGAGCACGTGACCGGCCAGGGGTGGGAGGGGCTGCGGACGCTGTACGCCGAGCGCGCCCCGCGGTTCCTCGCCACCGCGCTGCCTGGCCTCGACCCGAGCGTGGTGCGTTACGTGCCCCACCACGTGGCCCACGCGGCCTCGGCGTACCTGGCCTCACCACACCGCTCCTGCGCGGTGCTGACCGTCGACGGCCGGGGCGAGCGCCAGACCCACCTCGCCGGACGGGTGCTGCACGGCAAGCTGGAGGTCCTCGCTGCCACGCAGCTGCCCCACTCGCTCGGTCTGATGTACGAGGAGCTCACCGAGCACCTGGGGTTCCTGCGCTCCTCCGACGAGTACAAGATCATGGCGATGGCCGCCTACGGGGAGCCAGTGCACCTCGACGACTTCCGCCGGCTGCTCCGCCCGACCGGCGACGGGCGCTTCGTGGTGGAGCCCATCGACTGGACCTCCTTCGCCGCCCGCGTGCCGCCGGGCGACGATGCCGCGCGGGGGCGGACGCACGCGGACCTGGCGGCCTCGGTGCAGACGCGCCTGGAGGAGGTGCTGCTCGAGCTGGCGGCGTGGCTGCACCGGCGCACCGGCGAGCGTGTGCTCACCCTGGCCGGTGGCGTGGCGCTCAACTGCGTCGCCAACTCGCGGCTCCTCGCGGAGGGCCCGTTCGACGACGTGTGGGTCCAGCCGGCCGCCGGTGATGCCGGCACCGCCCTTGGGGGCGCCCTGTACGTGGCGCAGGAGGCCGGTGACGAGGTCCAGCCGATGGTCACCGCGGCGCTGGGCCGCGGCTGGTCGGACGACGCGATCGCCGGGTGGCTGGCCACCGCCGGCATCCCGTCCGAGCGCCCCGCCGACATCGCCGACGCGGTGGCGGAGGTGCTCGCGGCGGACGGGGTGGTCGCGTGGCTCCAAGGCCGGAGCGAGTTCGGTCCACGGGCCCTGGGTCATCGCAGCCTCCTGGCGGACCCGCGCAACCCCGCCAACCTCGAACGCGTGAACGACATCAAGGGCCGCGAGCAGTTCCGCCCGATCGCCCCGATGGTGCTCGTCGAGCGCGCCGCCGAGATCTTCCTCGACGGCCCCGTCCCCAGTCCCTTCATGCTGTTCACCCACCGCGTGGCCCCGAGCTGGCGTGACCGCATCCCGGCGGTGGTGCACGTGGACGGCAGCGCCCGCATCCAGACGGTCGACGCCGCGACGGAGCCTGTGGTGCACCGGATGCTGCGCGCGTTCGCAGACCGCACCGGCGTGCCGGTGGTGATCAATACGAGCCTCAACACCGCTGGGAGGCCGATGGTCGACGACCCGCGGGACGCGCTGGAGTGCTTCGCGTCGGCACCCATCGACGTGCTGGCGATCGGTCCGTTCCTGGTGCGCCGCGGGCGGCTGTTCGCGGGCGCTCGAGACGGAGCCGAGCGGTGAGCGCCGACGGGCCGCGTTGCGACGCGGTGGTGCCCACGGTCGGGCGCCCGCGTTACGACGTGGTGGTGCCCACGGTCGGGCGCCCGTCGCTGAGCCGGCTGCTGGCGGCCCTGGCGGCCGCTGAGGGGCCACCTCCCCGACGCGTCGTCGTCGTGGACGACCGCCGGGACCGCTCGGCTCCGCTGCTGGCCGGCGGTGTGCCGGACGGGCTGCGTCACCTGGTGCGGATCCTGCCCGGCCCCGCCGCTGGGCCCGCCGCCGCACGCAACCTGGGCTGGCGCGCCTGCTCGTCGCCCTGGGTGGCCTTCCTCGACGACGACGTGGTGCCGCGACCCGACTGGGCGGTGCGCCTGGCCGCCGACCTCGAGGGCCTCCCCGGCGACGTGGCCGGCAGCCAGGGACGCATCGAGGTGCCGCTGCCGCGCGACCGCGCTGCCACGGACTGGGAGCGCAACGTCGCCGGCCTGCGCGGCGCGCGCTGGGCGACGGCCAACCTGGCCTACCGGCACGACGTCCTGGCGGCCCTCGGCGGGTTCGACGAGCGGTTCCCGCGTGCGTACCGGGAGGACGCCGACGTGGGCCTGCGGGTCGCGGCAAGCGGCTACCGCATCGTGCGAGGGGCCCGCACGGTGGACCACCCGGTCTCCCCCGCCGGCCCGTGGGTCTCGCTGGTCAAGCAGGCCGGCAACGCCGACGACGCGCTGATGGCGGCGCTGCACGGACCAGGATGGCGGGCCCGCGCGGGCGTCCCGCGCGGGCGGCGCCCGCTGCACCTGCTGACGTCCGTCGCCGGTGTGGCCGCCGTGGCGGCGCGTGCGGTCGGCCGCCGGGGGGTCGCCGCGGTCGCGCTCGGAGCTTGGCTCGGAGCGAGCGCCGAGTTCGCGTGGCGACGCATCGCGCCGGGCCCCCGCACGGCCCGGGAGGTCACCACGATGGTGGCCACCAGTGCGCTGCTGCCGGCGGTCGCCACCTACCACTGGCTGCGGGGAGCGGTGCGTGCCCGGCACGTCGCGGCGTCGCCGCGTCCTGCGCAGGCGCCGGCGGGCGGCAGGGTGGCGGCGGTCCTGCTGGACCGGGACGGCACCCTGGTGGAGGACGTGCCGTACAACGGCGACCCGGCCGCCGTCCGCCCGCTGCCCGGCACGCGCGCGGCGCTCGACCGCCTGCGTGCCGGGGGCTTGTGCCTGGCCGTGGTCTCCAACCAGAGCGGCCTGGCCCGCGGCCTTCTCGCCCCAGCCGAGGTCGCAGCGGTCAACGCACGGGTGGAGCAGCTGCTGGGACCGTTCGATGGCTGGTTCGTGTGCTCCCACGGCCCCGACGACGGCTGCGGCTGCCGCAAGCCGGCGCCAGGCCTGCTGCTGGCAGCGGCCGCCGAGCTCGGCGTCGAGCCGGCGGACTGCGCGATGGTGGGTGACATCGGGGCGGACACCGAGGCCGCCGCCGCAGCGGGGGCACGCCCGGTGCTGGTCCCGACCCCGGCGACGCGACCCGAGGAGGTGGCGGCCGCCATGGAGGTCGCCGCGGACCTCGAGGTGGTGGCCGACCGTCTGCTGGGGGTGGCTGCGACGGGGGTGGACAGGTGAGCGGCGCTCCGCAGGAGCGGCGCG
>DASZZX010000179.1:0-5233 GCA_036260415.1 Nitriliruptorales bacterium | reverse complement strand
CCCCCCCCCCCACGCCTGCGCTCGGTCGCGGCCACTGTTCCCGCCGGCGGGGACGAGCTCGCCCCCTCCGACGCCGCCCAGGCGTTGGTGGAGGGCTACGACCTCGGCGCCTACCGCTACCTGCGGCACAAGTCGACCGGCCAGCCGCATCGCGTCGAGGTGGTCCGCTTGGTCGCGTCCCCCGAGGTCCGACCACCGTCGCTGCGCAGGGGAGTGGATCGCGGGGCGCGGTTCGCCGCTGGGGCGCGGCGGGCACGGGACCTCGTCAACGACCCGCCCGCCACGAAGCGGCCGCCCGCCTTCGCCGATCGCGTCCGCGCCGAAATGCACGGCAGCGGCGTGCAGGTGCGGGTGCTCGACGAGGCCGACCTGCAGGAGGGGGGCTACGGCGGGATGCTGGCGGTTGGCCAGGGTTCGGACGCGCCGCCCCGCCTGGTCGAGCTCAGCTACGACCCTGCCGGCGCGCGCCGGCACGTGGCGCTGGTCGGCAAGGGCATCACCTTCGACTCGGGCGGCCTGTCCATCAAACCCGCGCAGTCGATGATGACCATGAAGATGGACATGGGGGGTGCCGCGGCCGTCATGGCCACGGTCGCAGCGGCGGCCGAGCTGCGCCTGCCCGTGCGGCTCACCGGGGTGATGGCCCTCGCCGAGAACATGCCGTCCGCCCACGCGCAGCGCCCCGGCGACGTGTACGTGGCTCGCAACGGCAAGACCGTGGAGGTGCTGAACACCGACGCGGAGGGCCGCCTGGTGCTCTCCGACGCGCTCGCTCACGCCAGCGAGCGGGAACCCGACGCGATCGTCGACGTGGCCACTCTCACCGGCGCCGTGATCGTGGCGCTCGGCAACCGGATCGGCGGGCTGATGGCGAGCCACGACGGGCTCGCCGACGCGCTGCTGGCGGCGGGACGGCGGTCGGGGGAGCGCCTATGGCGGCTGCCGCTGCCCGACGACTACCGCGACGACCTCAAGAGCGAGGTCGCCGACCTCAAGAACATCGGCAAGCAGGGGTCCGCGGGCACGGTCGTGGCCGCGCTGTTCCTCCGCGAGTTCGTCGGCGACGGGATCCCGTGGGCGCACCTGGACGTCGCCGGGCTCGCCTGGGCGGACGAGCCGTACGGCTACGTGCGCAAGGGAGGCACCGGGGCGCCGGTCCGCACGCTGCTGCACTGGCTCGCCGACGGGGCGCGGGTCTGATCCACGACGCGGGCGCGCGGCCGGACGCGACGACCCCGGCTGCGATCGCGCAGGACCGAGCGAACCGTGGGGGCGTGCGGTGCGTCGCCGACCGCGGGCGAGGCGGCGCACTCAGCCATCGTCCCCATCGGTCGGCACGCGCGGCGCCACGCCTCCCTCCGCCCCGGCGCCGCTACGCAGGTACTCCACCCAACGGCGGTGGGCGAGCTCCTCGTCGGTGAGCGCGGACTCGTCGACCTCCTCACGCAGGTGGTGGGGGAGGGGTCGCCCCGGTGGCCGCCGACGCAGCGCCACCGTGGTCGCCAGCGCGGTCGTGAACGGCACGGCGGAGATCAGCCCGAGCGATCCGACCAGCGTGGTGACGATCTCGCCGGCGACGACCTCGGTATTCACGATCTCCGCGAGATCGGACCCGCCCGTCGAGAAGAGCACGATCAGGGCGATGGAGGCACCGACGTAGGCGAGCACCAGTGTGTTGACGGTCGAGGCGATGTGATCACGCCCGACCGCCATCGCCAGGCGGAACACCTGCCCGAAGCTCTGCTGGGGGTTGGCATCGTGCACCGCGAACACGGTGGACGCCTGGCTGACGGTCACGTCGTCCAGGACGCCGAGCGCGCCGATCACCAGCCCTGCCAGGATCAGGCCGCGAAGGTCCAGTCCCTCGACCGCGAAGCGCGCGAGGCTGGCCTCCTCGGACGACAGCCCCGTCAGGTTGGTCGCGGCCACGAACAGCAGTCCCAGGACGGCGGTGAGCCCCAGCGCGGCCGCGGTGCCGATCAGAGCCGAGGTGGTCTTCACCGTGAGCCCGTGGGCCAGGTACAGGGTCACCACCATGATCGCGAAGGCGCCGACCACGGCCACCGCGAACGGGTTGCGCCCGGCGAGGATCGCGGGGACCACGAACCACACGACGATGGCCAGGCTCAGGCCGAGTCCGAGCAGCGACCGCAGCCCGTGCCAGCGGCCGACCGCGACCACGGTGGCCACGAACATGGCGAACAGCAGCAGCAGCGGCCGGAGCCGGGCGAAGTCGGCCACGTAGTAGCTGGTCCGTGCACCCTCGACGCTCGACACGGCGACCCGTACCCGGTCGCCGGCCTCGAACGTCGGGTAGTCCTCGTCGCCGGTGTCGATCTCGAAGGTCTGTCCCGCGTCGGGCCCCTCCGCGACCTCCACCGTGACCCGCTGGCAGGGTCCGGTGCGTTGCCGGGGGAAGGGGTCGTCGGGCGACCGTCGCGGGCAGTCGTAGTCCTCGGCGGAGCGGATCACAGCCGCGTACAGTGGCGCGACCTCCCCGGGCGGGGCCGCCTGCGCGCGCGGCCACAGCGCCCACAACCCGACCGCGGTGAGTGCCACGAGCAGCGCCACCACCGCGAGCATGCGCCGTTCGATCCGGTCCACGACCCTCCCTGCCGCGGTCGGCGCACGGTAACGCGCCGGCGGTGAGGCTCCGAACGGACCGTCCGTGACCGTGCCGGACAGCTCAGCGCCGTCACCGGCGGCTCAGCGGCGTTGCCGGCGGCTCAGCGGCGTCGACGGCGGATCGCGTCCGGCGCCGCCGAACGGTCCGACGACCACGGGGCGTACGGCGCTTCCACGAGCGCCGCGAGCCGCAGCAGCACCCCGTCGTAGTTGACCCGCCACCCCGCGAAGTCGCGCCACGCCTGGTCCCGGCCGGCGCGGATCGGCAGTCCCGCCTCCGCCAGCTCCGCGACCACCTCGTCGAACTCCTCGCGCGTGACGCTGATCGGGTCGTCGGGGGCGGGGTCGGGGTCGTAGGGGATGCGGAAGAAGTTGGCGATGTGCCGCAACGCCAGGTAGCCGGCCCGGATGCACACCTCCGCCTCCGGTTCGCGCGGCAGGTCGAGGGTGGAGGCGCGCAGGGACGCGGCGTCGAGCACGGCCCCGGCAGCGGTGATCCAGGAGCGGTCCGGGTGCGGCGAGCGGAAGAACACCATCGCGGGCAGCGACGTGTGGGTCTCCTCCAGCTCGTTGAACCAGCCCTCCCAGAAGGTCCACAGATCCGGCAGCCGTCCCACCCACTCGATGCGGTGGAAACGCACCAGCAGCTCCAGTGCGGAGGGGGGCGATCCGGCACGCACCTCCAACAGCCCGACCGCGGCCTCCCGCCGCGAGAAGGTGGCGTACATCGACGGCAGGTACGCGATCAGCAGCGCGGCGAGACCGATGCCGATCGCGGTCTCGAAGAACGCCACAACGGTGGTGGGCAGGTCGACCGGATCGGTGAACCCCAGGGTCAGCAGCGACGAGCCCGACAGCGAGAACGCCTGCCGCAGCGGCCGGACACCGAGCGCCCAGTAGACACCCCAGAAGCCGACCGCGACCAGGAACAGCCACACGAACGGCAGGCTGACCAGCGACACCGGCGCGTACAGCGCCATCGCCCGGTCGCGTTCGTGGTAGCTGCGGGCCCGGTCGGCCACAGCTCTGAAGAGCTTGCGCCAGAACAGGAACACCACGCGGGTCAGCAGCACCGGGATGCCCCGCGGCAGCACGACGGTGCGGATCGCTGCCAGACCGCTGAAGATCACCAACCAGAACCCGGCGACCAGCACGATGACCCGCATCACCATGAGCATGGGCGGAGCGTAGAGCCGCACGCATCGGTGCCCGGGAACTGCCCGGCGACCGCCGCCGTCACACCTGGGGGGTCAGCTCCACCATGGTGCACGTCGTGCGCCAGCGGTCCATGGCGGCCTCACCGTCGCGCATGTTCAGACGCGTCCCGATCCCCAGCCGGGCGATCCGGGTGAACGTCTCGTCGTCGGGGTCCACGACGCGCACGGTGGCGGGGATCCGACCCACCTGCGCACGCACCTCGGCGCTGCGGGTGGTGACCAGCACCTCCTCGGCCTGCGCGATGTTGGTCAGATCCTGTTCGCCCGGCCCCGTCAGGACGAAGACCTTGCCGTCCTGGTAGACGAACCAGGCCGGCTTGGTGACGCTGCCGCCCCCCGGCTGGGGGATCGTCAGCCAGATGATCGCGCTCTTCTTGAGCGTCGCGGCCAGCGCGTCGCCGACCACACCCGCGGCCTGCGCGGACTCGGGGGCCTCGACGAACACGGGGACGCGCGCGACCGGGACCTCCCCCAGCAGGATCACCAGCGTGTGCTCGTCCGCGGAGCGGAACGTGACCGGCTCGTCGACCACGTCCCGGTAGCGGTCCTCGAACATCTCGCCGCGCAGGGTGATGCGCGCGTACGGGTGCTGGTACACGACCTCGCCGTCCGGTGCCACGATCGCGAACGACTCGTCGTAGTGACCTTGCGGACCTCGGTACATCCGCTCGACCCCGAAGGGGCGTGCGGTGGCGGGCAGTTCGCCGCGCAGGTAGACGGCGGGATCCACCCGGCCGGTCCGCTCGTCGGCGGTGGTGTGGTCGTACACGATGGCCGACAACACCTCCACGCCGCGCACGCAGCACTCCCATCGGGCAAGGGGGTCGGGAGTATAGGGTCGGGTCACGGCGCAAGCTCCACGCCGTGGCTGTCGAGGAAGGCGAGCAGCCCGCCGGTCGTCGCGACACCCTCCAGCTCCGCGCGCGTCATCCAGGCCACCGCGTCGGCGTCGTCGGCCGCCGTCAGGTCGCCGCCCACGACCTCGACCAGGAAGTCCAGGACGACGAGGTGGTGGCCCTGGCTCAGGAACTCGAACACACCGACCAGCGCGCCGACCTCCCCGACCAGGCCGGTCTCCTCCCGCAGCTCGCGTGCGACCGCGTCCGCCAGTCGCTCCCCCATCTCGAGCCGGCCACCCGGCAGCGTCCAACGGCCCGCCGACGGCGGCCGAGCACGTCGTACGACCAGCAGACGCCCGCGCTGGTCCCGGGCGATCGCCCCGACCCCCACCACCGGACCCGACGCCGGCGTCACGGTGCCACCAGAGCGTGCAGGTCACCCGGTCGCGCAGGTCCGTGCAGCCGGCGTCGGGTCCGGTGGTGGGGGTCGGGGCGATCGCCCGGGACCAGCGCGGGCGTCTGCTGGTCGTACGACGTGCTCGGCCGCCGTCG
>DASZZX010000178.1:0-3678 GCA_036260415.1 Nitriliruptorales bacterium | reverse complement strand
TGGCGGCCGCTGCACGGCGCGTGGTCGCGGTGGAGGTCGACCGCGGACTGGTCGCGGCTCTGGGGGAGGTGCTCGCCGGGGTCGGCAATGTGGAGGTCGTGCACGCCGACGCACTGCGGGTCGGCCCCGCACGACTGCTCGGTGGCGAGCAGGCGCGAGCGGTGGCCAACCTCCCGTACCGCATCGCGACGCCGCTGCTCTTCCATCTGCTGGCGTGCCCGGCGATCACCGACGCGTTCGTGATGGTGCAACGCGAGGTGGGCGACCGCTGGGCGGCCGGGGCCGGCGATCCTCAGTACGGAGCGGTCAGCGTCAAGCTCGCCCTCGTCGCGGACGTCGAGCTGGTGGCCCGGGTGCCGCGCACGGTCTTCCACCCGGTCCCCCGCGTGGACAGCGTCACGGTGCGGGTCCGCCGCCGGGCGGACCGCCTGCCCGAGGGGGAGCTCGAGGCGGTGGTCACCGTGGTCGAGGCCGCCTTCGCGCAGCGCCGCAAGACGCTCCGCAACGCTTTGGCAGGGCTGACTGGACCGGACGAGCTCGCGGCGGCGTTCGCCCGGGCGGGCGTGGACTCCACCGCTCGGGCGGAGCAGTTGGACGTGGCCGCGTTCCGCCGGCTCGGCGCGGCCCTCGGCGTGACCGCGGACGGGCGACCGTGACCCGGGCACCGGCGGGGCTCGCACGTGTGGCGGTGCGCGTCCCCGCCAAGATCAACCTGTTCCTCGCCGTCCGCGGCCGCCGCGACGACGGCATGCACGACATCGTGTCGATCATGCACACCGTGGGCGTCCACGACGTGGTCACCGTCGCGTTCGGTGGTCCGCGCGCCGCCATGCACCATCCTGCTGGCCGCCGTGTGATGGAGGTCGAGCTACAGCTCGGCACCGGTGGGGGCGCCCCGCCGGACGATGCGAACCTTGCGGTCCGCGCCGCGCGCGCGCTCGCGAGCTCGGCCGGGAACGGCTGGTCCCTGCGACGAGGGGGCGGCGGGCGCGGTGCCGCCGAGCGGGGGCGGCAGTGGCCGGTGACGCGGGTCCGTCTCGACAAGCGCATCCCTGTCGGGGCGGGCATGGCGGGAGGCTCCGCGGATGCGGCGGGCACCCTCATCGCGCTCAACCGCCTGTGGGACTGCGACCTCAGCCTCGACCAGCTGCGCGACATCGGTGCCGCGCTGGGAGCTGACGTGCCGTTCTGCGTAGGTGGCGGCACGGCGCTGGCCACGGGCACCGGCGTGACCACGGCCCAGGTCCTGTGCCGCGGCCGCTTCCAATTGGTCCTTGGGATCAGCGACCGGCCGCTGGCCACGGCCGACGTGTACCGCTGCTGGGACGAGATCGGCGTCGCCTCCCGAGCCGAACCGGACGCGGTGCTGCAGGCCCTGCGCACCGCAGACCCCGTGGCGCTCGGTGAGGCGCTGCACAACGACCTCCAGCCGGCCGCGTTCCACCTGCGTCCCGAGCTGCGCGCCCGACGTGACGCGCTGCTCGCCGCGGGGGCGTTGGGCGTCGTGGTCAGTGGGTCGGGACCGACCCTCGTGGGCCTGACCGACGGAGCGCAAGCGGCCCGCCGGGTCGCGCGGGCTGTGCGCCACTTGTTCGACCGGGTGGAGGTCGCCCGTTCGCCTGCTGGGGGCCCGGAGGTCGTGGAGGAACGGTGAACGCGGCCCGCCGGGTCGCGCGGGCTGTGCGCCACTTGTTCGACCGGGTGGAGGTCGCCCGTTCGCCTGCTGGGGGGCCGGAGGTCGTGGTGGAACGGTGAACGCGCCCGCCGTCGGGCGGCTGCGGGCCGGACGGCCACTGTGCCTGCGGTAGCCTCGGCGCGGCGAGCCGTCCCGCGGTGCGCCGCCCTGGGAGGTGGTGTAACTGGCAACACGCCGTCCTTTGGAGTCGGTGTTCAGGGTTCGATCCCCTGCCTCCCAGCTCGGAAGACTGGCTTGTATCGCCGATCAGAGGCCGATTTCGCGACCTTCGTGGGGCGCCGTGACAACGATTCTGCAGCGAAAACTCCGCGGTCTCGGTCCGCCCCGCGCTCGGCCAACAGCTCACGGAGTAGAGGGTCGCGATCGCGAAGCTTTCCCAACCTGGCGGCCAAGGAGCAGGCTCCTGCGCGAGTAGGCGCTGTGGTCCGCGATGCGTGCGAGTTGCATTCATGGGTTCCGGTCGGCCGGGCTGGCATCGCGGTCGAACCACTCCCCGCCGGCAGCAAGCTACTCGGCTCTGTATCTCGTCCTGCGACGACATCTCCGCCGTACTCGAGGAACTCGAGGGAAGGGGGTCGAGATCGCCCGGCCGATCAGCGACGAGGGTTGGGGGCTACTCGCATCCATCCGGTTGCCGAGCGGCGCCGAGCAGCCGATGTACGAGCCACGGCATCCGCGCCCGTGACCGGAACCGACCGCCGACCACCAGGTGCAGCTGCGTGAGGTGGTCCATGAGGACGCCCACCTGTTCTCCGAGCACCAGCGTGATCCCGCCGCCACGGCCTTGGCGGCGTCCCGGCGCGCGACGAGGCGCGCACCGGGCTCACTGGGAACGGATCCGCTCGGACCCGGATGTGGTCGCCCGACGTTGCTCCGCGACGGGCACCGGTCGGCAACGTCGTGAGCTGGGTCCAGCAGGAGCGGCCAGAGATCGGCGCGCGTCGAGGTGCGACCGCGCAGCCTGTGACCTACCCGAGCGGCGATCCGGTGGGCGCCGGTCAGTTGCGCCAGATGAGTTCGTACGGCGTGACCGGCTCGGGGAAGCCCTTCAGCGGGACGGGATCGTGGGCTTTGAACCGGAACCCCTTCCCGAGCGCCAGGTCGCGGACGGCACCCGCGACGAGGACCGCACCGGCCCGTGCCTCGCCACACAGACGGGCCGCGAGCTGGACGGTCGCACCGAATAGGTCGTCACCTTCGGCGACCGGCTCGCCGGCGCTCATGCCGATCCTGACCCGCAGGGGCGGCTGGGTGGTCCCGTTGCGCGCCTCGAACCCGCGCTGGACATCGGCCGCCCACCGCACCCCTCGGGAGACGGACGTGAATGACGCCATGATGCCGTCCCCCGTGTGCTTCACCTCCTGGCCGCCGGTGGCATCGAGGTGCTCGCGCACGATGCGATCGTGCTCGCGGAGCAGTTCCATCGCCAGGTCGTCGCCCAGCTCCTGCGTCAGCCGGGTCGACCCCTCGATGTCGGTGAAGGCGACGACCCGGAAGGCCGGTTCGACCCAGAGTTCCCCCGGCGCGGGTCCGTCGAGGCTGCCGAGGAACGCCTGGACCATCCGCTGGTCCACCTCGATGATCTTCGCGGCGACCAGCCCGTGCGCCTCCCGGTGCACCTGCTCGGCGGCCGCTGCGTTCGGCGCGTCCGCGAGACAGAAGACCTGTCCCCGCTCAAGATCCATCCAGTAGTTGAGGTAGCGGACCCCGTACCGACCCTGCACCTCGAGGTCCGCTATGTGCGCCTCAGCGACGTCCCTCGGCGTCACGCCGGCGAGACCCTCGTGTCGGTCCATGAACAGCGGCATGCGGTTCCACGATCGGGGCGAGGCGCATGCTAACTACTTCGTCCTGAAGAACCCCTTATCGGGCTGATCGTGGTGCTTCTGTGGAAGCAGACGCGGGGCCGTGCCCGTGCGCTTCCGCGGACCGGTCCCGCTCATGTGATGGCGGCAACGTGGACCAGGTTGTGGGCCAGGATG
>DASZZX010000177.1:0-18274 GCA_036260415.1 Nitriliruptorales bacterium | reverse complement strand
GTCGCGGTCCAGGATGTAGGTCTCGGACTCTGGCTCGAATGCCATTAGCCACCGTTGCAATTCCTCGCTCGACAGGTACGGCGCTGCGGTGCGCCCGTACCACCCTGCATTGCCTGATATATACCGCTTGGCTTCCGGCTGGAGGGGCGCCACCCGCTGGATCGCATAGGTGCGGGTGGAGACGTCTTCGAACCCTGCACGCACGAAGATGCCGTGAAGCTTTCGGCCCACGAAGTTGTCGAACGGGGGATTGAGCGGCTTCTCGACCAGCGCTCGCGCCGCCGCTCGCAGCACGGTGAGCGACAGCTGGACGTCCAGCGGATGGAAGATGATGACCGCCCCGTCGTAGTCCTTGGCGATGATCCGCCCACCGGGCCGCGTGACCCGGTTGTGCTCGTCGAGCAGGGCAAGCGGGTCAGGGACATAGGCCAGGCAGTTGCCAAAGAAGACCGCATCGAACGTGTCGTCCGCGAACGGAAGCCGATAGAAGTCCGCTAGGACGAACTCGGTCACCTCCGGGGCATCAGTACACGCGACATTCACCGCGTAGCGGATCAGGCTTGGCGACAAATCGGCGCCAATGACCTTGCCATTCGGCTCGACTTGCTCTGCAAGCAGCTGCGTCCACAATCCCGGTCCACAGCCCAGGTCCAGGACCACCTGACCGGGCTTGAGCTCGAGGTCCTCGACCATCTGCCGCCGTTCCAGCTCCTTTGTGCGGTGGTGGTCCACGAGCCAGTCAACCGAGGTGAGCTCCAGCCCGTGGTCGCCCTTGAACGATCTTGCCGCTTCCATGCACCTCTCCCTACCAGATCCCCGTCGACAACCCTAGCCCGCGGCGATCCTCTACCAACGGTCAATGCGGCGCTTCGGAAGTTGAGGGGGCTGGCGGGTCGGTGAGCGCGGTCGAGGTTGCCGGGCAAAGCGCAGCGGCTCCGCGAGGTTGGAGGTGTTCGACGCCTACCGCTCCAGCAGCCCCTGCGGAGATTGATGCTAGGCGCATGTGCCAGCTGCTGGTGGGACTCGCCGACGTCGAGGTCATCGGGGTCGCGGACGGGGGTGGGCAGGTCGGGGTCCACGTCCGCTCCACCACTCCACGGCTGTCGTGCCCGTCGTGCTGCTCCACGGCGGTGGTCAAACAGACCCGTCGACGGCAGCTAGTGGACTTGCCGTGCTTCGGCCGGCCAGCGGTGCTGATGTGGCGGCAGGTGCGCTGGCGCTGCCCGTCACCGTGGTGTTCGGCGCGGTCGTGGACCCAGGTCGATGACCGCATCGTGATCGGTCATCGCGGGATCACCGACCGGGCGGCACGGTGGCCGTGCGAGAGGTGGGCCGTCACGGCCGCACCGTCGCCTCGCCGTTGTGGGAGTGTCCAGGCCAGTTCGGCCGGATCGTCACTCCCACTGCCCGACGGCGTCTTCGAGTCGGATCCAGGTGTTGCGTGTTCCGGGATGCTGCAGGTTCCACACGGGCGTCACGTCGTCGCCGGTCAGGCATACCCAGTCGACGGGAACGGACTGGTCGGACAGCGGCCGGTAGGACGGCGTGCTCCTCGTCGCCTGCGACAACCGGCGCGCCTCGGTCTGCCCGTCATGCTCGGACACGTACCAGCGGGACGCGTGGCAGCTCGAGGCCCCAGGACTCCGAGGTGGCAAGGGCGTACCACCCACCGTCGCCGAGCACCCAACCATCTTCGCGACCTTCCGCACGTCCCACGCCCTCTACGCCGGGGAGTTCCTCGGGGTTGCTCTCCAGGCTCTCCAGCCTTCCATGGCCTTGACCCTGAGGGACGGGGCTCGGCTCTCCCTCTCCCCCGCCTCACGGCGGTCACACCAACGGCCCGGCCGGCTTCGCTTGATGCTGCGGACCGCACGGTCGCTCCCCCCAACGGGGCTTCGACGCTGGGTTTCGACCCGCCCCGTTACCAGACCGAGCCGCCAGCCTGCTACTACTGCCTCCTGGCAGCTACCCGGACCGGACTTGCACCGGCAGGCGACAACGAACATGCGACAGGTCCTCAGGTCATCATCGACCTCCTGTGCGCTTCTGGGCGCACTCCCGCCGTGGTATGCAAAGTAGATGTGGCTCTCAGCCGCTTTGATGTTGGGCGGCGGGGAGTGCGGGCTGGGTGTGGCGCGCGGCCAGCAGCGCCGCCCAGCACGCGACCGCGCACGGCACATCACGTTCCAGCCGCGGGCTGACGTCCAAGGGTCGTGCGGGTTGCGTCGGTGCGCGGACGGTAGCGGCCGACACCCCTGCCGTCGATGCCCGACCCCTGGGGTGCTACCGGACCGCCGCGTCGTCGCGGGCGGATTCGACCAGCAGGCGTCGCTCCGCCGCGGCGATCGCCCGGCGCGCGTCCAGCACCGCATCGGCGTTGACGGAGATCGACGTGATCCCGAAGCGCACCAGCTTCTCGGCGAACTCGGGGCGGTCGGAGGGGGCCTGGCCGCACAGCGACGAGGTCAAGCCCGACTCGTGGCACCCCACGATGATCCGCTCGATCGCGTCGAGGACTGCGGCGTCCATCTCGTCGAACAGCTCCGCGATCACCGGGTTGTCCCGGTCGACACCGAGCACCAGCTGGGTGAGGTCGTTGGATCCGATCGACACGCCGTCGATGCCCAGCGCGGCGTACTCGGGGATGCGGTACACCACCGACGGGACCTCGGCCATGATCCACCGCTTCATGTCGCGGTCGTCGCCGAGCGGGCTCGCGTCGATCGCCTGCAGGCATTCCTCGAGCTCCCAGAGGGTGCGCACGAACGGGATCATCAGGTGCAGGTTGTCGGTCTCCTGCCGCACCCGTGCCAGGACCTCTAGCTCGAAGGAGAACATCTCGGGGTCGCGGATGTAGCGGAAGCACCCGCGGTAGCCCAGCATCGGGTTCTCCTCGTCGGGCTCGTACTCGTCGCCGCCCTTGAGGCCCCGGAACTCGTTGGTCTTGAAGTCGGTCGCGCGGTAGATCACGGGGCGCGGGTGGAACGGCCGGGTGATTTGCAGGATCTTGTCGGCCATCGCGGCAGCCGCCTCGTCGCGGCGGTCCTGCGCCAGCACGTACCGGGGATGCTCGCCCTTCAGCGCCTCGGTGATCAGGAACTCCGCACGCAGCAGCCCGACCCCGTCGACCGACAGCTCGGCCGCCTCCTCGGCACGGTCGGGGATCGCCAGGTTGACGTACAGCTGCGTCGCCAGCGGGAGCGCCGCCTCCAGGGCTTCCGCGCGCTCGCGTGTGGTCGCGCGTCCACCGTCGCGCTGCTCCTGCAGCTGCTCGGTGACGTCCCCGGCGTAGACCACGCCCGCCTTGCCGTCGACGGTGACCGTGGCGCCGTCGGACAACTTGCTGGTGGCGTCGCCGGTGCCCACCACGCACGGCACCTTCATCTCGCGGCCCACGATCGCCGCGTGGCTGGTCATCCCGCCGCTGTCGGTCACGAACGCCGCCGCCCGGCTCATGATTGGCACCCAGTCCGGGGCGGTCATGTCGGTGACCAGGATGTCGCCGTCCTGGAAGCGGTCGCCCTGGTCGGGGGAGTCCAGGATCCGCACCTTACCCGACGCGATCCCGGCGGATGCGCCGAGCCCTTCGACGACGACGTCCGCGGCGGCGAGACTCTCCTCCTCGTCCTCGCCGTCCCCTTCGGCCTCCTCGTCCAGGGTGGTGATCGGGCGGGTCTGGACCAGGAAGGCCTCCTCGCCCTCCATCGCCCACTCGATGTCCTGCGGGGCGCCGTAGTGGTCCTCGACCCGCAGTGCCAGCTTGGCCAGCTCCAGCAGCTCCTCGTCGCCGAGGACTCGGCGTGTCGCCTCGTGCTCATCGAGCTCGACCTCGCGGTTGCCCCCGCCGTCGTCCCGCACGATCTTCTTGCGCTTGCGGCCGACGTGGACGT
Source organism: Nitriliruptorales bacterium (assembly GCA_036260415.1). Taxonomy (GTDB): domain Bacteria; phylum Actinomycetota; class Nitriliruptoria; order Nitriliruptorales; family JAHWKO01; genus DASZZX01. The sequence continues at coordinate 14,384 of DASZZX010000177.1, read as the reverse complement.
CAGCCACCTCGACGCCGTCGTCGCCGCGGTCCAGCACGTACGTGTCGGGTTCGACCTCGCCGGCCACGACCGCGTCACCGAGCCCGAACGCGGCCTCGATGATCATCCTGTCGCGGTCGCCGCTGGGGTCGACGGTGAACACCACGCCGGACCGGTCGGCGTCGACCATCCGTTGGATCACCACGGCGATGGCTGGTTCATCCTCGATGCCGCTCCGGGCGCGGTAGGTGAGCACCCGCTCGCTGAAGATCGACGCCCAACAGTCCACCAGCCGTTCCAAGACGGCGTCCTCACCGATGACGTTGGTGAACGTCTCGTTCATCCCGGCGAACGACGCCTCCTCGGTGTCCTCCGTTGTAGCCGACGACCGCACCGCCACCGGGGCGATCCCGTACTGGCTGAGGTCGCGGTAGGCGGCCAAGACCGCCTCGCGCAGGTCGTCGGGGATGTCCGCGCCCCGCACCACCTCACGAGCCCGCTCGGCGACCTGCTTCACGTGCTCTTGGTCGTCCGCGTCGACCTCGCCCGTGAGCTCGCGGAGCTTGTCGTGCGCCCCGGCGCGCTCCATCGCGTTCCGGTACGCCGCCGCGGTCACCACGAAGCCCGGCGGAACCGGCAGCCCCGCGTTGACCAGCTCCCCAAGGTTGGCGCCCTTGCCGCCTGCCAGGCGGGTGTCGTCCTTGGACAGCTCCGCGAACTCGGCCACCAACTCGCTCATCGACTCCCCCACGCCGTTGAGTGTGTATGACCCTAAGCGTATCTGCGTGCGGTGCCGGCGGGGAGGCCCGGCCCGGTGCGCGTGGGCCGGCCGGGTGTCCTGTGCGCAGCTTCCGGCACCGACGGCCAAAGCGTCGACGTCGTATTCAGCCTGATGGGCGAAGCCGCGCCAAGAGGGTGCAGCCGATGCGACCTATCTGGTCGTCGGCGGCCTCGCAGGGTTCGTGCTGGCGACGGCCGCATGGACGACCCAGCGACACGCCGGCACCTCATATTGACCAGCCGGACAGGCCGGCCGCGCGACGAGGACGCCGGTCGCGCTCGCCGCCGTCCGTGCTGCCGGCGCCCGGTCATGACGCTGGCGGCCGCGCCGTGACCAGCCGCCGATGCTCGAGGAGGCGATGACCTCCGCCGATTGTCGACGCGTGCTCCGGATGCTCCGCGTGCGTCGAGGAGGGGTGGGTACAGCCCGTCGATCCTCCGGACGGGCGGCAGCGCGATGTCCTCGACGAAATCGCCGTGCACATCGTCCGCCGGACGCCGGCGAGCTGATCGCGAGCACGCGGATCATCTCGCAGACGCCCGGCCGTCCGTTCCCCATCGAGGGGGAGCACGGGCTGACCGTCGAGGACGGCTCGGCGCCGGCCGTCGAGGCCAGGCGTGTCGTGATCCCCAGACGGCGCCGCGATAGCCGCAGCCACGAGATCCTGACCGGGCTCTCCGCCCGCTGTTGACTGACGGCCCGCGAGCGTCGTGCCGCATTGAGTGCACATTCTGCTCAACGAACACCTGTTCGACGAGGCTTGCGGAAGGTGAGTCAGATCAGACCCTGATTTCGCAGCCCGCTGAGGGCTGAGCGGCGGGAAATGCAAAGAACAAGTTCCTTCGGCTGCCAGGATGGGTGTTGCGACGCATCGAGCACTCGAGGGGAGGAGCACCTTCGTGGTGAACGATGGCGCCCGGGCTGGTCGACGTGAGGAACCGGGGTCGGCTCGGCCGTCGCGGTCGGACATGGACGCGGGCCGCGGACCCAGCCCCGACAGCGGATACCGATGCGGCGCCAGCATCCCCCAGGCGCGGCAGTTCCACGCTCGCCTGCTCGTTGGCACATACGTCCGCGCCACGACCGCCCGAGCCCACTCGGTGCCGCCGACGTTGATGGGACGTCTGGAGGTCGGGTGGGATGTGCAAGAAGACGTCCGGGTTGGCCGTGGCAACCAACTCGAGTCGCTCGCCGTCGCACCCACCGTCCTTGATCGAGCACGTAGATCGCGGTCTCGTGCCCGGCGTGACGGTCCCCCGGGCCCGGCCACCTGGAGGGATTGCCAGGAGAGGACCGCACAGGCCGACCGAACCGATTCGGCGTCGACGCCCTACTGCAGCACTCGCTCGGCCGGCAAGATGTCCAGGTGAGGCCTAACGGCTCGAGATGGTCGACGTCCAGACCCAGCGACGCGCCCCGCCCGCCCATCGCGTCGAGCACCGGCCGGAGATCGCCGCTACTCTCCCGTCAGGTGGTACCGTTGCCTCGACGGCGGAGCCTGCCGGCTCTCGACGTTCTCGTGCCGCTCGAGCCTCCGTAGGCGCTGCGCGAGCACCGAGCGCGACCGGCCGAGCGCTCCCCTTGGCGGGACCGGCTGCACGCCCTGCAGCCGGCGATGGTTGGGCACGATGATTCGGGGGCCAGCTCGGTGCGAGATCTCGGCGACGCGGGCACGCGCCAGCGTCTCCGACAGCCGGGACCGCAGGCACGTCCATTCTTCGTACTTGCCGTGGCTGCTCGCCCATCGGATGCTCCACCGACGCTGTGAGCGACGGACAGAGCGTGGTGTTCCTCGTCAGAGCCACCGGCAAACGTCGGGCGACAAGTCGTCTGAGCTGAGCCCTGCAGGACGTGACGTCCCGCTCGGTGCGCTCGTCGGCGAGCGCTGGCCAGGCCGCTGCCGTCACTCTCCGGGAGGTGGACCTCGTGGCGTGCGACCTCGCCACCAAGGTCGACCAGGCAGGCGCTGGTCGGCATCGACCGGTGTCACTCGCCATCCCCCACTGGCCCCAGCAGGTCGCGCTCGAGGCGGCGGCCATCGACGCCGCCTCGGCGTGGGCGTCCGGGGCGACGGTCTGCGTCGCCGCGGTCCTTCGCCGAGTTCGCCGACGCTCACACCCCGGTGTCCTCCTGCCGCCGTCCACGGCCGACCCGCACGTCCCTCCGCGAACGGAGCACCACCGATGACCAGGACAACGCTGGACCTCCTCGGGCACGACGGGGACCGCGTGCCGCTGACCGACGACCAGCTCGAGGATCTGCGGGCTCGCCTGTCCGGGTCCCTCCTGCGCCCCGGCGAGGCCGGCTGGGAGCAGGCAGTGCGGATCTGGAACGGCATGGTCGCCACGACGCCCGCGCTCGTCGTCCAACCGGTCACGGCGGAGGACGTCGCGACCACCGTGCGCTGGGTGACCCACCACGGCCTGGCCTTCAGTGTGAAGGGCGGTGGCCACAACATCGCGGGCACCGCGATCGTCGCGGGCGGCGTGACCATCGACACGTCGCGGCTGCGAGAGGTGACGGTCGATCCCGACAGGAACCTCGTCCGCGTCGGCGCTGGTTGCTTGCTGAAGCACGTCGATGAGGCGACGCAGCAGCAGGGGCTGGCCACGGTGCTCGGTTTCGTCTCCGAGACCGGGGTGGCTGGCCTCACGTTGGGGGGCGGCTTCGGCTACCTGACGCGCCGGTTCGGCTACACGGTCGACAACCTCGAGAAGGTGGAGATCGTCGCGGCAGACGGGTCGATCACGACAGCCAGCCGCCACGAGCAGCCCGACCTGTTCTGGGTACTTCGTGGAGGCGGCGGCAACTTCGGCGTGGTCACCCGGTTCACGTTCCGGCTGCACCCGGTCGGCCCGACGATCACCGGAGGGCTGATCGCCTGGTCGGCGGAGCGGGCGGACGAGGTGCTGGCCGTGTACCGGGACCTGACGGCGGCGGCCCCGCGCGAGCTCACGGTCGCGGTCACGATCCGTCGGGCACCGGCCGCGCCGTTCGTGCCCGAGAGCTGGCACGGCCGACGGATCGCAGCGCTGCTGGTCTGCCACAGCGGCGAGAACGCCGAGCGAGATCTCGAGCCGATCCGGGACCTCGGCGAGCCCATCGTGGACCTGGTCGTCCGCAAGCCGTACGTGGCGCAGCAGTCGATGCTCGATCCGACCCAGCCGAAGGGGTTGCACTACTACTGGAAGACCGAGTTCCTACCCGGGCTGCCCGACGGCCTGCTCGACGCGTTCCGCGGCCAGGCCGTCCGCGTGGCCTCCCCCATGTCACAGTCCATCGTGTTCCATCTTGGCGGCGCCCTGAACGAGCGCACGCACGACGACGGGGCCGTCGGCAACCGTGATGTGCAGTACGTCGGTGGCTTCGCGGGCGCCTGGTCGCCCGACACCGCCGCCGACGAGCACGTCGACTGGGTGCGGGAGGGTTGGCGCCGGATCCGCCCGTTCTCGACCGGCGGCAACTACGTCAACTTCCAGACCGCGGACGACGGCCCCGAGCGGACCGCTGCCGCCTACGGCGCCAACCTCGCTCGCCTCCAGGAGGTCAAACGCCGCTACGACCCGCACAACCTCTTCCGCAGCAACCGCAACATCCAACCTGCGAGCTGACCGTCAGGTCAGGGCAGTGCTGGGGGCGCGGCCACCCGGCCGTCGACGTCGACCGGGTCGGAGGGAGTGGCGGCTCTGGCGCTGCAGAGGATGCGAGACGGCTGTCCGGGGAGCCGGCCTAGGCTGGAGCAGCCGCCAGCTCGACCGGGCGACCGCCGCGACGAGCACATCAACGTTGCCACCGAAGGGGTCGATGTGACCGGCAGGCGATCGAGCTCGCGACCGCACACGCTGTGCGGCATGCGGCGGCGAGCGACCGTGGTGGTGGCGGTCGTGCTGATGGCGGCCTGCGGTGACGATGCCGACAGACCGCCGGTCACGGGGGGCACCGTTTCGACCCCCGGCGGGGGGGTACCGGCACCGGGCCTACCGCAGTCCGAGCAGCAGGAGGTGGCCGTTGGCGGTACCCAGCGCACCTACCGCATCGTGGCGCCCGGCGGGTCCGCCGCCGGGCTGCCGGTCGTGGTGGCGCTGCACGACGCCGGCAACACCCTCGACGGGATGCTGCAGGTGACCCAGTTCGAGCCGGAGATCTCCGGAGGTGGCTTCGCGGTGGTGTTGCCTGCGGCCGTCGAGGCGGCCGAGCGCACCTGGAACGCGGGGTTCTGCTGCGGCCCGGGTCCGTCGGTGGGCATCGACGACATGGCGTTCCTCGATGCGCTCCTCCACGAACTCGCCGCCGACCAGCGCTTCGACGCCGAGCAGGTGTATCTCACCGGCGTGTCCAACGGGGCCGTCATGGCCTACCGGTACGCGTGCGAGCGCGCCGAGAGGGTCGCGGGGGTCGCGGTGGTGGCGGGCACGATGGATCCCCACGCCTGCCAGCCGTCCGCACCGGTGTCGGTGCTCGAGATCCGTGGCACCGCCGACGAAGTGGTCCCGTTCGACGGCGGGCAGATGCCCGACTTCGTGCAGGCGACGATCCCCGCCATGAGCGCCGAGGCGCTGGTTGCCCGATGGGCCCAACTCAACGGCTGTGCAGAGCAGCCGGCCGACGCCACCGCCGGTGCGGTGACCCGTACCACCTGGCAGGACTGCCAGGGCGGTGCCACGGTGGCGCTGATCGCGATCGAGGGTGCCGGGCACACCTGGTACGCGCCCGGGTTCGGTCCGGCCGACGGCGCGATCGACGCCACCGCAGAGATCCTGGACTTCTTCGGCCTGGACAGCTGACACCTGGTCTGGCCGCCGGTCGACATGCGAACCCGCCGGAGCACAGAGCACCAACCGATGCCTCGCCGCGACCTGTTGCGCGTCCGGTGGCCGTGACCCAGCCATGGTGTCGTCGGTCGGGGCACGGGGTTCGGCCGCCTCACGGGAGCGTTGGCGCTGGCGGGGTCGTCCAGACCGCCGGCGGGGACCGGCCGGCTCCGGCACGGGTCGGTTGTGCAGGCAACGCCGGGTGATGGCCGGCGGTGGTGGTCAGGCAAACGCCGGGTGATGGCCGGGCGGTGGTGCTGACAACGCCGGGTGATGGCCGGGGCGTGGTGCCCACAACCCCGGGTGGTGGCCGGGGCGGTGACAGCCGACATGCTCCCGGGTTCGGATCCGAGGCGCGCCCTCGGTGGCGGAGTACCAGATAGGGTGGCCGTCGTGCCGGCGAAGGAGAGTGGCATGGATGCTGTCCGGCTCGGACTGTGGTGCGTGACCTGACTGCCCGGCGTGCACCTGCCGGCTTTCGCGGCAGCAGCGGGCGGTCTGTTCGCTGATCACCATCTCGACGTCACGTTCGTCGATGGCCAGGGTCGTCCCGCCAGTGTCGCCGCGGGCGGTGCCGACTTCGGTTTGACCGCGGTTCTCTACCTGCACCAGGAGCTGGCCGCGGACCGCGGGCTGGGGGTGCGTTTCGTGGGCGGCCTGCACCGCCGGCACCCGATCGCGGCGCTGGTCCGCGAGGACTCGCCGGTCGCCCAACCCGGTGACCTGCCCGGCCGGACTGCTGCCGACTGGTCGCTGCGGTTCATGGCGCCCGAGTACGCCGCCGCGCTGGGCCGACTCGGGCTGGACCGGCCGCGGTTCGTCCGGCTCGACGACGGGGCCGATCCCTCGGAGGCGGTGCGGGCCGGGCAGGTGGAGGTCATTCCCACATGGGTGGACACGCTCCCGGTGCGGACCCGCCACGGCGTGGCGCTGCGGGCCGTGCCGGTCGGTGGCGACATCTGCGCCAGCGGGCTGGTGGCGGCCGACCGGGTTCCCGAGGAGGTTGCCGGACGGATGCGGGACGCGCTCGCCGCCGGCCTCGTCCTCCAGCGTGAGGACCCGCGGGTCGGCGTCGTCGCGTTCGCCGAGCGCACGGGCCTGCCCCACGACTACGTGGCACAGGGATGGGCGCTGTTCGAGCCGTGCGCGGGTGAGGGCCCGTCCCCGCTGACCATGACGGCCGCCGAGTGGGAGCGCACCGTGGCGTCCACCGCGGCCGTGCACGGGTTGCCGGTCGTCGACGGCGAGCAGGTTCACCGGCCCGCAGCAACGTCACCCGCGCCGGCCCTCTGACCGACGCAGTTGCCGCCCCGGCAGTCACCGCAGCCACTCTGCACGAGCAGGCAATGGCGAGGGACACCACTGGCGTGTGCCGTGGGAGAGGGCACCTCCACGCCGAGCGCAGCTGTTCGCCCAGACGCGGTCTCACGTCCGCCAACGGGACGACCCGATGTCCGTCGACACCCGCCACAGGGCCAGAGCGAGGCGTTGGGGTGATGAGGGCCGCGTCTCGATGTAGCAGGGCATGGCGGCCCAGCTCCCGCCCAGGTAGATACGTGGCACAGCCACCTCTGGCGGCGCGTCCGTGCCAGGGTTGCGCACGCCCGCTGGGGCTGCCGCGGTGTGGCAGGGGGTGATCGGACGCACGTGTCGGGAAGGTCGTCCTGTTGGTGGGCGCAGTGACGGCGGTGGGGACGGCCTGCACGACGACCGGGTTCGGGGAGCGACGTTGTCACCGCACCAGCGGCCATCGTTACCGACGACGGGACACTCAGCCGGGGCGACGAGGCCCCGAGCGTGGTCGTCGATCGCCGCGACCCGACACCGTCTACCTTACCCATGTCGAGATGGTCACCGGAGAGTGTGGATTCCATCTCTTCACCGACGGCGGCCGTAGCTGGACCGAGCGTGAGGCGCGCCGTGGCTCGAGCCGTACACCGACTGTGGGCTGGGCCCAGCATCACCCAACAACCTGCGCACCGAGCTCGTCCAGGGGCAGGACGGGACCCTCTACTACGCCGGACCCGGGGCCGATCGGTCCGGGCGTCCCCACGGTAGGTGCTCCCCGCATCTATATGTGAGATGCACCTACCGACTCGTCGTCTCACGAGGCTATGGTCCCCACCCGGGGTGGGTGGCCAAGGGGGTCGGGATGGGCGAGTGGGGTCGTCGTTGGGTCTTCGCTGTGGCGACCGCAGCCGCAGTGCTGGTGCCGGCTGCGCTGGCGATGGCCTGCGTGGGTGTCGCCTCGCTCGTGGTCGACAGCTCACCCAGGGTGGACCCTGGGGGCACGGTGAAGTTGACGGCGAGGTCCTTCGCAGACGGCGTCCCTCTCGACATCCGTCTGAACTCTCTGACCGGGCCGGTCCTCCTCACCGTTCCCGGGCCCGACTCCACGATGAACAGCAGCATCACCTTCGACGTGCCGATCCCGACTGACATCTCCGATGGCCCGCACGTCTTGTTGGCTAGCCAGGACCACCACGACATGAACGTCGGTCAGCCCGCACGGGCACTGATCCACGTCAACGCCGCGCCGCCCGCGAGGCCCTACCCACCGGAGCGCCCGGAAGGACTCGTGGCGACCACGGGACCGACCGTCCCGACTCTGGCGCTCATCGCGACGGCGGTGGCCGTCGGTGGCCTGCTGCTTGCAGGCCTTGGGAGCCGGGTGGCGGCTCGCGGCAGGTCCGTCTGAGGTGGGCGGGGTAGGGACGCTGGCCGACGTGATGGCCAGCCGGAGGCCGGGTGTCGGACCGGGGACCGACCTGAAGGGGATCCGATGAGACGACGCTGGACCCGCGCGCTTGCGGCCTCGATGGTCGCGCTGTCGGCTCTCGCCACCGGCCCGGCGCTGGGGGCGGAGCAGCCCGCGTTCGACCAGGCGACCTTCGCCGACCAGGACGCCGCCCCGATGCGGGTGACGGCACCCGTTCAGATGACCAAGGAGCGGAAGACACCCGTCAGGGCCTTCAGCGGGCCGGCCTCCATGCTGGTCCATCCGGACAACCCGAGGATCATCGTCGCCGCCACCGTCGACCTCCGCACCAAGGTGTGCGAGCTGATCCGGACGACGGACGGCGGAAGCACCTGGGACTTCTCCGAGTCCGTGCCTCATCCGGAGTCCTACCCACTGTGCATGGACAACAGCGCGGGCAAACCGGCCGCTGCGATCGCGTGGGGGCGTGACGGCACGCTGTACTACTCGGCTCAGGCCTACGGGGAGGGGGAGGGCGGGTTCCGCGTCGGGCATGTCAGCCAGATCCTGGCCCGCACCACCGACCTGGGGGACACCTGGCAGACCGTGCTCGTCGAGAACAACCGGGGGAAGCCCGATCCGGCGCCCGCAACCTTCGGGGCGGCGGTGGCGGTCGACACCTCCGGATCCAGCGACGTCGTCTACGTGGGGTACAACGTCCACTACACCGGCGCCCCGGAGGACTCCCCCCTGGGCCACGGCGAGATGAAGGTTGCCGTCTCCACCGACGGCGGGAAGACGTTCTCCCCCGGGGTGGACCTGAACACCTTCTCCGAGGTCACCCATAAGGTCGGTGGGAGGTCCTATCCGCTGATCATGGAGGGCTCGTTCGGGGGGCCGTCGCTCATCGCCCGGGACGGGGCGGTCATGGCCGTGTCGGGGGCCCAGTTCCCAACCGGCGAGGTCCCCGAGGACGAGGGGGTCTTCAGCGCTTCCTTCGCCCTGCCCCTGCCGCAGCTCATCGCCCGGTCCACCGACCAGGGCAAGTCCTGGTCGTTCTCCAAGCTGGGGCCGGCGAAGTTCTCGGGTGCGGGCAGCCAGACCGGACTGGGATGGACGCCGGAGGGGGGCCCGGAGGGGACGTACCTCGCCGCCTACCAGGCCACGCCTCAGGGAGCCTCCAGCTCCGGCCCGGCGCAGATCGTGGTCCAGCGCTCCACGGACGACGGTGTCAACTGGACCGAGCCGCTCGCCATCAACGATGACGACCCGGCCGATCAGTACGCCAGCTTCTACCCGCAGATGGGCGTCACTCCTAACGGCCGTGTCGATGTCGTGTGGCAGGACAACCGCAACCTCACCGACTTCCTGACGAACGTGCGCTACACGTACTCGATGGACGGCGGTGAGACGTGGGCCCCGAACATCCTGGTCAGCGATCAGCCCGTGGACTTCAACCTCGGGGTCAGCTTCAACTCCGACCTGCGGCACCCGCCGGGCGTTGCCTCGACGAACGAGTACGCCTGGATGGGCTGGGCCGACCCCCGCGAGGCCGACGAGCTGACGCAGACACAGGAAAACTTCGGCGCTGCCGTCCAGTTCGCCGCTCTGCCGGCAGCCACCAGCGCCGTCCTGCCCCCGGTGGTCGCCGCTGTGTCCGCCGGCCTGCTTGTGGCAGGGATCGTCCTGCTGGTGCTGTTCATGCGCAGGCGCCGGAGACCCTCCCCCGCGCCGTCTCCCGCCGAGGAGCCTCAACCCGCCGGCCGCGTCTGATACGTCCCTGACGGGAGGCGGGGCAGACCCCGTCCGGGTGGGCCCGGCCGGCCGTGGGGGTCGCGGGTTCGGATCCAGTCGCCGCTCGCAACCGGATCGGCTCGTCGCGGGCCGGATCCCGTTGTCGAGCGAAAGCGGCCGGTGTGCCACAGGCCGGTCCACGTCGGGTAGGGAGAACCGACGCCTACCCGGGCTCACGCGACGAGTTCGCCGCGTCCGTCCACGCGTCAGCTCCACGCGGGCGACCGGACCGTGACCTGACCGTAGCTGCACGGGAACGGGCCGCGAAACGGGGCGGTGCTCTGCTGGCGGACGTCCGCGACGAGCGCGTGCCGTGGACCAGATCACGGCCGGGAGGTGGGATGTCCAGCTGGATCGAGCACTGGGATCCCGGAGGAGTTCTGAAGAGCCAGGGCCGATCGCCCGGCGCAACCTGGTGTCCTCGATCTTCGTCGAGTTCCTCGGGTTCGCGGTCCGGCTGGGCTGGAGCGTCCTGGCGATCAAGCTGCCCGAGCCGGCTTCGATCTCTCCAAGGGTCAGCTGTTCACCCTGGTCGCGGGGCCCGCCCTCGTGGACGCCACCCTACGTTCCCATACGCCCGCGGCGGTGCCGCTCCTCAGGGGACGCAACCGGACGGTGACCAGCGGAGCGCTGCTGCTGCCCACGGGTCTCACCGCCGTGACCGTGACCGACCCGACCACGCCCTCCTGGATCCTGCTCCTGGTGGCTGCGACGGCCGGCCTCGGCGGAGGAAACTTCGCCTCCAGCATGTCCCACATCTCGTACTGCTTCCCCAAGGACAGGAAGGGGCTGGCACTTGGCCTCAACGCCGCCGGCGGCAACATCGGCGTGTGCTTCGTCCAGCTCGTCATTCCTCTCGCCGTTGGCCTGCAGGTCGTGAACCACTCCGACACGTCCGCGGTCCACCTCGAGAACGCCGGTCTGCTGTTCATCCCCCTGATCTTCAAATGTCACGGGCTGAAGTCCAGCCCGCGCGCGCCTGATTCGCCCCGATGACGACCACGACCGGGAGAGACGTTAGAGCATGTGCTGGGCTGCGCACCCGAACCGGTCGACGCCGGTCGGGTTCGTGGTCGGGGCGGATCATATCCCGCAAGCCGGCGCTGGTAGGTGAACAGCCGTTGACCGGCGAGCGCGCCATGATGCGCTCGGCCACGGCGACGATGGTGGTCTTGTCGACCTGGTCGCCGCGGGCCACGCGGGCTTCCAGCTGCAGCAGCCGGCGTTCGGTGGTGTCGATCAGCTGGACGCGGCGCAGGTCGTCGCGGGGTCTTGCGGTGGTTGGAGAAGACCACCAGGTAGCGGCAGCCCCGGCGGTCGGTGTCGAACACCCGGCTTGGAAGTCGTCGACCTCGACCCACGCCTGGCTTCGGCGCCAGCAGCGACCTCGAGCACGGCCGGCAGGGCGAGGCCGGCGTTGCTGCGGGCAGCGAAGAAAGCGGACTGCAAAGGGTTGTTGGGTCAGGTCATGGGCGTCACCCCCGACAAGGGTCACGCCCGCCACGTCGACACGTGACCAGACGTAGCGGCTGACGGGTCAGTCTCGGTCGTCGCTAGCCCGGTCGCCTTCGTCGACGTCCCAGTCGATGTCGCCGTGGGCGGTCACCTGCCACGGTCAGGTGGGTCATGCCCGAGGTCGGGGTGCCACCGTGCCGGTGCCACTCGTTGGGCTGGATGGTCACCACATCGCCAGCACAGACAAGGTCCGAGCTGGCCGGGCGCGGGTTCGCCGCACGACCACGTCGGGTCACTCGAGTCACGAACTTGAGATGATCCGGCAGCGACTTGGCCCGGGGTGACGTCAGCGCCGAATCAGTTCAACCGTGTCCAATATTGGTGGCTGCCTGCAGGAGGCGCCGTGTGTACGGGTGGGTGGGCTGGTTGATGATCTGGTCGGCCGCTCCGAGCTCGACCAGCCCGCCGGCCTGCATGACTGCGATGCGGTCGCAGATGTGTCTGGCGACGGCGAGGTCGTGGGTGATGTACAGCACGCCATTGTGGCCGCCTTCCCGGAATTGAAGGACCAACTCGAGGATGCCGGCACGGAGCGAGACGTCCAGCATGGACGTCGGTTCGTCAGCAACCACGAGTCGGGGCGCGCCGATCTGCGCACGAGCGAACGCGACACGTTGACGCTGCCCGCCGGACAGTTCGTGTGCGAACCGGTCTAGGTACTGTGAGCTGGGCGTCATCTTGACCGTTTCCAGTGCTCTCTGGGCGGCTGCTCTGCGCTGGAGTCGTCGGACGCCCGCGATCTCGAGCGGTTCGGCCACGAGTTCCCAAATACGCATGCTTGGATGAAGCGATTGGTAGGGGTCTTGAAAGATCATGTGCATCCGCTGCCGGATCGGACGCAGCTGTCGCCTGGACCGGGCTACCAGGGACTCGCCCTCGAACGCGATGTCACCCCTGTCAGGACGTTCCAGGCCCAGCGCCAATCGGCCCACGGTCGTCTTACCGGCGCCGCTCTGGCCTACAAGTCCGACGATCTCGCCAGCGTGCACGCTCAGGCTGAAGTCCCGCACTGCCACGACGGTCGCCCTGTGCCCGATGAGCGGAGCCGAGCCGACATGGAAGCTTTTGGTGACGTTGTGGAACCGGAGGATCGTGTCGTTGTTCGTCATCGTTCGAGCAGACAGGCAGCGTGCTGGTCGGGCGTCACCTGGTAGAGCTTGGGCTCCTTGATGGGGCAGTCCTCGAACGCCTTCGGGCAGCGAGGATGGAACCGGCAGCCAGGTGGCGGGTGGCGGAGGTCGGGCGGCTGGCCGGGCAGGATGGCGAGGTCACCACGCGGTTCGTACAGGGTGGGAAACGCGCGTAGCAGTTCCTGAGTGTAGGGATGTCGAGGGTCCCCCATGATGACGTCGGCAGGCCCTGACTCCGCGATTCTCCCTGCGTACATCACGAGCAGGTCGTCGGCCACATGTCCGACCAGCGGGAGGTCGTGCGAGACGAGCAGGATCGCGACTCCCAGCCGTGCCTGCAGCTGAAGGAGCAGCTGCACGACCGTGTCTTGTGTGACGACGTCCAGTCCGGTGAGCGGTTCGTCGGCGATCACAAGTCGAGGTTTGTTGGCCAATGCCATGGCGATGACGACGCGCTGACGCATACCGCCACTGAGTTGATGTGGGAACGAGCGTCCGAACGAATCGGAAAGTCCCACCATCTCCAGCAGCTCGTCGGCTCGCGCGTTGGCTTCTCCTTTGGACCGTGTGAGCATCGCTGCCTCTGCGATCTGGTGATGTGCGGTGTAGGCCGGGTTGAGGGCGTTCATCGAGTTCTGAGGGATGAGGCTGACCTCGCGCCCACGCATCCGAGCCGCCTGATGGGAGCCTCCAGCGGCAAGGTCCGAGCCACCCAACACGATGGATCCGCTGACGATGCGACCAGGCGGCATGGTGAGACCAACCAGGGACATCGCAAGGGTCGACTTGCCACACCCGGATTCGCCGACCAAGCCGACCAGCCGGCCGTTGCCCACCGAGAAAGACACTCCGTCGACCGCGTGGACAGGGCCGGTCGCAGTCTCGTAGACGACATGGATGTCCGAGACGGACACCGCGACGTCCGGAGCGTTGGCGAGATCGGCGCTCTGAAAGGGCCCAGCTCGCGGTGTGCGTTCACGACGGGGAACCGGCAAAGAGCCTGCCGTACGTCCTGCCAGCCGCCGGTCGCCCCACTGCTCGACCGTGACCCCGATGAAAGCCAACCCGAGCACGGCGGCAGTCAGTGTGAGACCGGGAGGCAACACCCACCACCGCCAGGCGCTGGTGAGCATCGCATTGCTCGAGTTGGCGAAGAAGAGCATCGTGCCCCAGCTGACCCGCTGCGGGTCGCCCAGACCCAGGAACGCCAGCGACGCCTCGATCAGGACGGCGATGGTGGCAGCGTGGACGAACTGCGCGACCGCGACCGGTGCCGTGCGTGGCAGCACGTGCCGGCCGATCGTGCGCAGCGAACTACTACCCATCGCGCGAGACGCGTCGACATGCTGGTACCTGCTGATCTTGAGGACCTGGGACCGCAGGATCCGGGCGGGTCGGGCCCATAGCACGGCTCCGATCACCAGCACCGTGATGGTCAGACCTCGACCGAAGAAGGCGGCCAGAACGATGACCAGCGGGATGAACGGAAGTGACAGGGTGAGATCGACGCTTCGCATGATCACGGAGTCCAACCAGCCGCGGTAGTAGCCGGCCAACAGACCGGCCAGTAGGCCCACGCCCGTCGCGAACGCACCAGCCAATACGCCGATCAGGAGCGACAGACGAGAGCCGTACAACAACTGTGCGAAGATGTCCTGTCCGAGATCGTTGGTCCC
>DASZZX010000176.1:0-12120 GCA_036260415.1 Nitriliruptorales bacterium | reverse complement strand
CCCCCCCCCCCCCCCCCCCCCACGTCGCGGTCACCCGGTGACGGAGAGGGTGCCCCGCATCCCCGCCTGGTAGTGACCGGGGATGTGGCAGCCGTACTCGTAGCTGCCTGGTTCGAGGGTGACCTCGACCCGTTGGGCCTCGCCCCGGGCCAGCCGACGGGTCCCGGCACGGTTGTCGTCGTTCGCGCCGTTGGCGCCGAGCACCCACTCGTGCGCAACGGCCCCGTCGTTGGTGACCACGAACGTGTACGTGCCGGCGGGCAGGTCGAGGTGATCGGGTGAGTAGGCGAACTCGCTCATCGAGATCGCGATGGTGTCGCCCGGAGCGTACGCACCGGTGGGCTCGGTCGACGCCTGGCCGTGCCCGTCCGACGCTGCTGCCTGCGGATCCGCCTGCGGGAACTCGCCGTCGTAGATCGCCGGGTCGTGGTCGCCCTCGACCGTGAGGACCGCCAGCGCCCCCTTGTCGATCGTGCGCGTGATCGAGTGGTCCACCAGCAGGTAGTCGCCCGGCTGATCGAGCGTGAACTCCACCCAGGTAGCCCCGCCGGCGGGGATCAGCGTGGTCTGGACGTTGCTGTCGGCCTCGGAGGCGCCTTGGTGGTGGACACGATCGAAGATCTCGCCGATGACGTGGAACGAGCTGACCAGATTGGGTCCGCCGTTGCCGACGAAGAGCCGCACCCGCTCGCCGACCTGCGCGTGCATGGCGTGCTCGCCTGTCAGCCCGTTGACCGCGCCGTTGAACACCACGTAGGTCGGGTCCTCGTCCACCATCGCGGCGCCGTCGTACTGCAGGACGCCCTCGACCCCGCGCTCCTGGGCGGTGTAGATCTCGCCCTGCATCACGTAGAACTCGCGGTCCACAGGCGGAAGGCCGCCTTCCGGCTCCACCACGACCACGCCGTACATGCCGTTCGCGATGTGGCTGGGGATGTGTGGCGTCGCGCAGTGGTAGACGTACACGCCGGGGTTGACAGCCTTGAACGACAGCGTCTTCTCCTCGCCCGGTGCGACCTGCGTGACGACAGCGCCCCCGCCGGGGCCGGTCACCGCGTGCAGATCGATGGAGTGGGTGTTCACGGCATCGGGCGAGTTGCGGAGGGTGAGCTCAATCGTGTCGCCCACCCGGGCGCGCATCATCGGTCCGGGGACGGTGCCGTTGAAGCTCCAGTAGTCGTAGGCGGTGCCGTCGGCCAGCTGGCCGCGCACCTCGGTGGTCTCGAGCTCGACCGTCACGGTGGTCGGGGCGCGCGACCCGACCGGCTCGCCGACGTCCGTGGGGTCGCGGCTGATCCGTTCCGCCGTGACCGGCTGCGCATCGGTCGCAGGTTCGGCGGCCGGTCCGGTCGCGGGCGATGCGGGGCCCGCGGGGGCGGCGACGGTGGCGCCGACGCTGGCGGTGGCGATCAGGGACGCCGTCACGCTGAGGGCCACAGCCGCGACCAGCAGCGCGACCCCTCTGCCCGTACCGAGGTTCTCATCGGCCCGGCGGATGGGAGGCGCCTGGGGGTCGGGGGGCCGGGTCCGTAGCTCGGTCATCGCGTTGGCTCCTCGAGACGTTGAGTGACCGGGTCAACCTTGCCGATGCTGGCGGCTGCGGCCCTGCGGCGGCAGGGCCGTTCCGCAGGGCGGGGTGGGGCCGAAGGTCCCCGCCGCGCTGGGGCGTTCGGCAGTCGGGCAGCGTGGCAGCCCGAGGGACGATGGCGCCGACGGCCAGCGTGGAGAACGGGGCCGTGCGGTTGGAGCTCGGCACGCGCGCCGCCGAGCGGTCCGGGCGACGGTCGCCGGCTCGCTGAGACCAGCGTCGCCGGAGTCGCCGCGGTCGAGTCCGCCAACCGTGAGGCGCCGACCGCCGCAGCAGCGAGGAGCCGTGCCCGCTCACCAGGTCCCGTTCGCGCACCTGCGGCCGCCCGCGGTGGTGGCTGCGATCGGCGCGGTCGGAGCAGCGACGTGGATCGTGTCCGGGGGTCGCTCTGCCGACGGAGCGCTGGACGGCCATCCACCTGTTCACCCTCACTGTGGTGACTCCGCTCGTGGCGACGTTCACGGTGCACTTCGCGGCGACCTTGCTGCACGTCGAGCGTCCGCCGATGCGGTCGCGGCTGGTCGCGCTGGTGGTCGGGGTGGTCGCCGTGCTGGTGGGGTTGCCGACGGGTGCACGGTGGCTCGTCGCCGCAGGGGCGACCGTCGCGTCGGTCGCCGTGCTGTCGGGCTACCGCCTGCTGTGGCGCATCCGCAGCACATCGGTGGGCGCTCGGTTCGGCTTCGTCGTGCGCGCCTACGAGCGGGCCCACGGCGCGTTCGTCCACGGGGCGCTGTTGGGGGCGGTCATGGGAGCCTCGGTGCTGCCGGGCGACTGGTACGTGGCCGTGCGGTCGGCCCACCTGCACGTCACCGTGCTGGGCAGGGCCGGCCTCACGCTGCTGGCCACCGTGGTCTTCCTCGGCCCGACGGTGTTCCGCGTGCGCATCGCGGACGGCGCCGAGGCGTCCAGCGCCCGGGCGCTGCGCTGGGGGGCCACCGCAGTGACGTTCGCGGCGCTCCCGCTGCTCGGGTCCGGGGTCGGGGGGACGTCCGGCGCGGTCCTGCGGGTCGCGGCCGGGCTGGCGCTGGTGGTGCTGACGTCGGCGGTGATCGTGGTGGTCCGTCCCGTGGTGCGGCTGGCGCGTGGGGCGGAGCGGTCGTTGTCCACGCTGCTGCTCCGTCACGCGTGCTGGTGGTTCGCGGCGGGACCGCCGCCGACGCGGTGACCGTGGCGACGGGCGCGTGGCGGTGGCTGGACGCCGCCGGCCTGGCGGTGGTGGTCGGGGGCCTCGCCGGCGCGATCCTCGGGGCGCTGACCTACCTGGCGCCGATGCTGCGAGGCGGTGGACCCCGCCAGCGTCACGTCATCCGCCGGCGCGCCGAGTCGCTCCCGCGCCTGCGCGCCCGCGCGGTCGCCGTCAGCGTCGGGTTGTTGGTCGTCGCAGCCGCCGGGGGCTCCGAGCTGGGCGTGGCCGGCGCCGTTGCCGCACGGGCGGGGTGGACGGTCTTGCTCGCCTCCGGCGCCGTTGCCGCACGGGCGGGGTGGACGGTCTTGCTCGCCTCCGTCGCCGTCCACGTCGGGTTGCTCGCCTGGCCGGTCCCCACGACACCGTCCGGGCGACCGTCCGACCGGGCCACGCCGCGGTCCTCCGGCTGACGCCACACGCGGCTGTCGGCTCGCGCAGGACCCCCGATCGGGGCCGACAGGCCCTCCGAGTCCGGGTACCTCGGCCCTGCCGGCTGTCCGTGCGCCTGCCGTTCACTGCCTCGAACGGCCCCGAGCGGGGCCGCAGGAACCTCACAAGGACAGGACCGACGATGGCAACGACGACCCCAGAGCTCCACCCGCTGGTGGAGGACTCCGCGCTCGCGAGGAGGCTGTTCGCGAGCACCGGGCCAGCCGCGATCGTGTGGCTGGTCGCCCGTCTGTACCTCGGCTACGAGTGGTTCGTCGGTGGCTGGAACAAGGTGGCCGGCGAGGCTGCAGACGCCTGGTTCACCGGCGAGGCCGTGCGCGGCTTCGCCGCACGCGCGCTGGAGAGCGGCACGGTGGGTGACAACCCGCGCATCGCCTTCGGCTGGTACGTGAACTTCCTCGAGTTCATCCGTGACAGCGCCTACCCGGTGGTGGGACCGCTGGTCGCCATCGGTGAGGTGGTGATCGGCGCGGCGCTGATCCTCGGCGCGTTCGTGGGGATCTTCGCGTCCCTCGGGGTCGTGCTCAACTTCAGCTTCGTGTTCGCTGGCTCCGCGGGTGTGAACCCGCTGTTCCTGGTCGTCGGGCTGCTGCTCATGCTGGCCTGGCGCAACGCCGGCTACTACGGGCTGGACCGCTACCTGCTGTCCGCCGTCGGGACCCCGTGGCAGCGGAGGCCCAGGTCCCAGATCACCCCGACGCCGGTGACCACCTCGTAGAAGAGGTCGACCCGGCACGGAGGGCCCCGCCCCGATCGGGCGGGGCCCTCCCGGCGGCTGTCCTCGACCGCACGTCGATGTCACCGACCGGCAGGACGAGGGGAGCGTGGTGACCGTCCTTGGACCCGGCGCGGGGCGTAGCATGCTCCGGCGGTGCGCAGCGGAGGAGGCGGCGATGGCACGGGTCGAACTGGACCGTCAGGGGATGCAGTTGCTCGACGCTGGCGAGTGCTGGCAGCTGCTCGCCTCGCAACCCGTCGGTCGGGTCGGGTTCATCCTGACCGGCCGGCCCGTGATCCTCCCCGTCAACCACCGTGTGGACGGCACCCGGATCGTGTTTCGGACGGCCGAAGGCTCCAAGTTGGAGCTCGCCACACGGACGGCCGGAGCTGCGGTCGCCTACGAGGTCGACCGCTACGACGCCGACGAAGGCACCGGCTGGAGCGTCCTGGCGCAGGGGACCCTCCACCCCGTCCTCAACGAGACCGAGGTGGCCCAACTGGACCGTCTCGAGTTGCGCGTCTGGCCCGACGTGACCGATCGCCCGTACTGGTTGCGGATCGACGTCGGCGAGATCAGCGGCCGGCGCATCCTCCCGCGCGGGGACCGTCCGAGCGAGGAGTAAGGGCCAGCCTCGGCCCTCTGACGGACGACGGCGCGGCCCGCCTCGGATCCGATCGCTCACCGTCGCCCGGCCGTGGCGCTGGCCGGGTTCGGTGCACCACAGCGGACGGCGTGCAACCCCGACCGCCTACAGCATGACCGCGTTGTTCGGCGGGCCAGGTTCGGACGGTGGGCGGGTTGGGGGTTGGATGCGCCGGCCGGTGATCTGGTTGGGGTGTCTGCGCACCCAGCGGTCGCGGGTCACGCCCTCGGCCCAGGTGTCCAGTCCCAGGTCCTGCAGCCGGTCGATCACCTCGGCGGAGGTCACCACCTCGGCGGTTGGAGCGGCCGGTGGCGTTCGAAGTGGACGACGTCGACGTGCCACCCGCACCGGGTGGAGCGTGCTGGTCAAGGGCAGTCGGTCATCGCCCGAGCCGCCCGGCACGGC
Source organism: Nitriliruptorales bacterium (assembly GCA_036260415.1). Lineage (GTDB taxonomy): Bacteria > Actinomycetota > Nitriliruptoria > Nitriliruptorales > JAHWKO01 > DASZZX01. Next base: position 7,127 of record DASZZX010000176.1, on the reverse strand, counting down.
TTGCACGGGTCACGTCGTCGCCGGGACGCCTTGGAGGCTCCTCGTGACCTCCACCAGCCGGCGGGCGACCTCGCGGAGGAAGCTGTCGCCCGTGTGCCGTGCGACCCGGTTCAGGAGGGCCGCATCAGCGAGTTCGCCGGCCGCCGCGAGGGGCACGTCGTAGGTCCCGGTGAGCACGAGTGTGGCCGTGTCGGCGTGGTGCAGACCGAGTTCGCCGCTGAACGTGGGGAGCACCCGTTCGAGCGGGAGACCCTCGTTGGGGTCGCTGAGAGGGACCCATCGCAGCGTGCGCCAGGTCGTGTCCCCGATGATCCAGGCGTCACCGACCTCGCATCGCACCGGCCGTGACAGCCCGCGGAACCGCAGCTCGACGCGCCAGGCTGAGGGGCCGAGACGGCGCACGGCCGGCAGCCACCCGCCGGGATCGCTGTCGAACGCGAGGGCGAGCCCGTTGGGGGGAGCATCCACGGGGTGGAAGACGTGGAGTGCTCGGCTCATCCGGCACCTGCCTGGTCGCACTGACCTGCATGGTCGGGCACGGGACCGCGGTCAGTCAGTGCCGGACGTCACCTGCCGAGGGGCCAGACGTCCCGCGACGGGTGGACGAGCGCGCGGACACGGCATCGACGTCACCCGCCCGTCGTCCGCCGAGTGACGCTACAGCGCAGCTGTCAGGTCGCTCGCGGGGGTGTCGGCGTGGACGGACCCGACAGCCGCGCGGCCCGTGCCGGCACCGAGCGCTCCTGTGGGCTCGAACCAGCGGCCCTGCGGTGGCAGCATCTCGAGGTTGATGCGTGGCAGGGGCTGCTCGAACAGACCCTCGATCTGCTCGAGGTCCAGGAACCGGAGCTGCTCGCTCGACGACAGTGCGCCCGCGAACTCGGCGAACCCCAGAACGGTCACGTCGATCCCGCGGTCGGCCAGCCGCTCGAGCGGCTGCAGGAAGTTGCGCGCGTCGTTCGAGCCGACGAGCACGGCCGCCAGATCGCCCTCGCCCTGTCGGCGCTCGATGTGGTCGAGCATGTCGCGGTCGACGTCGCTGTCGGCGACCTTGGGCTTGGCGAAGACGCGGAACCCCTCCTCGAGCAGCCACATGACCCAGCCGCGCATGGGTCCGGCGACGTGCGGGGCGACGTTGACGAACACGCAGGCCTCGGCCTCGCCGGGTGGGGTTGCTGCGGCCGCCCGCTCGACGAGCCAGCGGCCGAGCACGTCGAGGTTGGGACGCTCCCTGGCGGTGGGCTTGCTGTCGATGATGTTGGACAGCGTCATGTCCAGGTTGGGGGCGTCCCAGAGCAGGAGGTGGCGTCCCACGGGCAGCTCCTCGGCGGGGGTGGTCATCGTACGCTCCGCACCCCGGCCTAGAGAGGAGAACGGACTTGGATGGGATCGTCGCCCCAGTGGTGGAACGCTACCTCGACGAGCTCACCCACCTGCAGCACGACGACCCCGTGCTCGACGAGATGGAACAGCACGCCCGCCGGCTCGAGTTCCCGATCGTGGGGCGCGCCGTCGGCCGGTTCCTCGAGCTGCAGGCGCGGGGGGTCGGGGCGCGGCGCGCGTTCGAGCTCGGGTCGGGGTTCGGCTACTCCGCCTACTGGTTCGCCCGCGCCGTCGGGGTGGACGGTGAGGTGATCTGCACCGACCTCGACCCCCAGAACGCCGCCGCGGGGCAGCGTTTCCTGACCCACGCAGGGTTGTGGCCACGCGTGAGCTACCGGGTGGGTGATGCCGCCGAGGCTCTCATCGGGACGGACGGCACGTTCGACGTGATCTTCTGCGACGCCGACAAGCAGCGCTACCCCGACCACTGGCGCGTCGCCGCCGAACGCGTGCGGCCGGGCGGCCTGTACCTGTGCGACAACACCCTGTGGTACGGGCGGGCCGCCACCGGCGAGCCAACGCCGGAACGCCCCGGCTGGACCGAAGCGATCCGCGAGCACAACCGGCTGGTGGCGGAGGACCGGCGGTTCGTGTCCGCCGTGCTGCCCCTGCGCGACGGGGTGCTGGTCGCCCTACGTGTGGCCTGACCCCAGGGCCATCCTGCGGGTGACCGGCCGGACCGTTTCGGATCGTGCGTGGTCGCGCCGGCATCGCCCCGACCGTCCGATCGTGCGTGGTTGCGCCGGCATGCCAGCGGAAATGCGCCCGATCCTGGCGCTCGGGCGATCCGGGCGGTCCGGCCGTCACGAGGAAGGTCGCAGACCGGGGCGGTCAGCAGACCGGGGTCAGCCAGTGGTAGGGGTTGACGGGCCCGCCGCCGCCGGGATGTACCTCGAAGTGGACGTGCGAGGCCCCCCCGCGGGCGTTGCCGCTGTTGCCGTTGTAGGCGACCAGCTGGCCGGCCTCGACGCGCATACCGGGGTAGACACCGGGCGCGTGCCCCTTGAGGTGGGCGTAGTAGTACTGGACCCCGTCGTCGCCCCACAGGTACAGGCCGATACCGCCCAACCCCCCGCTGGAGAAGCGCTGCACACGGCCGTTGGTGAACGCGTACACGTTGGCGCCGTGAGGACCCATCACGTCGGTGCCCTTGTGCCGACGCCCGCCCGATCGGGGCGCGCCCCAGCTGTTGGAGAAGTGGTAGGCGCCCGACATGATGCACGCGTAGATGCCCTGCTGTGCCCCCCGCGCGATCAGCCGCTGGCGGTCCCTCCGGCTCTTCAGCTCCTGGTAGACCGCGGTCACGTCGCGGAAGCGCTGCTCGAGATCGGTGCCCCGCTGCTGCAGCAGCCCCTCGAGGGCCGCCAGCTCCTGCGATCTGGCGGTGAGCAGCACACGGTTCTGGGCGACCTGCCGCCGCAGCGCGACAGCGCTCTGCAACGACGCGAGGTCGCGCCGTGACAGCGCGGCCAGGAAGTGGGCCCGCTGTGCGGCTGCCGCCGGGCTGGAAGTGAGCAGGGTCTCGAGCGTGGATGCCTCCCCGCGCTTGAAACCGGCTCGGGCCCGCACCTCCAAGGCGCGTTCCGCATCGACCGCCTGCTGCTCCAGCTGGGTGGCCTGGTGCTGCAGCGTGGCGAGCTGGTCCTCCGCCTGGGCGCGGCGGGCGACCAGCCCCTCGATGTCCGCCGCCACCCTGGCGATCTCCTGTTCGAGCAGATCCTTACGCTGGGTGACCTCCTCCAGACTCTGAGCGGTCGCCACGGTCGGCAGCGCCAGGGCCACCACCAGCACGAGCGCCGCCAGGCGGGTACCTCGGCGCGCGGGCATGCTCCCTCGTCGGTCGGCTGAGGTGACGCGGGCTCCACGTCCCGGCCGACGTCGACCCGCTCCCCCTGCGAGGTTCGCCTGACCGGCACGACGACGTCACCGGACCCGCCGGGGGGCGCGGATCCCTCGTACGGCGAGGAAGAGTGCCAGACGGCGACGTCGCTGGCCAGTCAGGGTCGGCGGGGCGGCTCCGACCTCGCCGGAGCGCCCCGTTACGCTCGCGGAGCGCACGGGCGGGAGGCACCTGATGGCGCAACGCGACAGCCGGGACCATCGCGTGCGGCCGACGGGCGACCCGCCCTGGATCATGCGCACCTACTCCGGTCATACCTCGGCGGCGGCATCCAACGAGCTCTACCGCCGCAACCTCGCCAAGGGGCAGACCGGCCTGTCGGTCGCGTTCGACCTCCCGACCCAGACCGGCTACGACGCCGACCACGAGCTGGCGGCCGGCGAGGTGGGCAAGGTCGGGGTGCCGATCTCGTCGATCGCCGACGTCCGGGCCCTGTTCCACGACATCCCGCTGCGGCAGACCAATACCTCCATGACGATCAACGCCACCGCGATGTGGCTGCTGGCCCTGTACGTGGCGGTTGCCGAGGAGCAGGGGGCCGACCTGGCCCGGCTGCAGGGCACCACCCAGAACGACATCCTCAAGGAGTACCTGTCGCGCGGTACGTACGCGTTCCCTCCGGAGCCGTCGATGCGTCTCACCGCCGACGTGATCGAGCACACGGTGACCCACCTGCCCAGGTGGAACCCGCTCAACGTGTGCTCGTACCACCTGCAGGAGGCGGGGGCGACACCCGTCCAGGAGGTCGCGTTCGCGCTGGCCAACGCCTGTGCTGTCCTCGACACCGTGCGGCAGCGGGGCAACGTGCCGCCGGCGGACTTCCCGGCGGTGGTGGGGCGCATCTCGTGGTTCCTCAACAGCGGCATCCGTTTCGTGGAGGAGGTCGCTAAGACACGCGCGTTCGTGGACCTGTGGGACCGTGTCACGCGCGAGCGCTACGGGGTGGAGGACCCCAGGCTGCGACGGTTCCGTTACGGGGTGCAGGTCAACTCGCTGGGACTGACCGAGCAGCAGCCCGAGAACAACATCGCCCGCATCCTGTTGGAGATGCTGGGCGTGACGCTGTCACGCAAGGGGCGGGCGCGCGCGGTGCAGCTGCCGGCGTGGAACGAGGCGCTGGGGCTGCCACGCTCCTGGGACCAGCAACTCAGCCTGCGCATGCAGCAGATCCTTGCCTACGAGACCGATCTGGTCGAGCACGACGACCTGTTCGACGGTTCCCGGGTCGTCGAGTCGCTCACCCGTGACCTCGCCGACGCCGCCTGGGACGAGCTGGGCCACATCTTCGACATGGGCGGGGCGGTGGCAGCGCTCGACTACATGAAGCAGGAGCTGGTGCGGTCCAACGCCGAGCGCCTCCGGCGCATCGAGTCGGGAGAGCAGGTCGTTGTCGGCGTCAACCGCTTCACCGAGCACGAGCCGTCACCGCTCGTATCCGGTGAGGACGCGGGCATCCTGAAGGTCCCCGACACGGCCGACGAGGAGCAGATCGAGCGGCTGGAACGGTGGCGGGCCCAGCGTGACCAGCCCGCGGTCAAGCAGGCGCTGGAGCGGCTGCGCCAGGCGGCCGGGTCGGGCGAGAACCTGATGCCGGCCTCGGTCGAGGCGGCGCGGGCGGGGGTGACGACCGGCGAGTGGGCGGGCGCGTTGCGGGAGGTGTTCGGCGAGTACCGCGCCCCCACCGGGGTAGGGCCACGCACCACGGCGGACGGCGGCGGTCCGCTGGCCGCGCAGCTGGCTTCGGCCCGCGAACGGGTGCGCGCGGTGGAGCGTCGTCTGGGACGCAAGCTGCGCATCCTGGTCGGCAAGCCGGGTCTTGACGGGCACTCCAACGGGGCCGAGCAGGTTGCGGTGCGAGCGCGCGACCTGGGCATGGAGGTCATCTACGAGGGCATCCGCCTCACCCCGTCGCAGATCGTGCGCAGCGCGGTGGACGAGGACGTGCACGTCGTCGGCTTGTCGGTCCTGTCCGGATCGCATCTGTCGCTCGTGCCCAAGGTGGTCGAGGGCCTCCGCGGCGAGGGGCACGAGATCCCGGTCGTGGTCGGCGGGATCATCCCGAGCGACGACGCGGACCGGTTGCGTGAGCAGGGCGTGGCGGCCGTCTTTACGCCGAAGGACTACGAGCTGACCAGCATCCTGGTCGAGGTCGCGGAACTGGTCGGCGCCGCGTAGGCGAGCCATACGAGCCAGAGCCCCGGCTCGCGCCGGGGCCTCTTGGAGCCCGCGTGTGCAGCCAGTGTCCACGCGGTCATGGGAGGTGGTTGTTCTCGATGAGCCACGCGCGCAGGTCGTCCTCGTCGTAGGCGCAGGGGTTGGTCCCGAAGAGGCCGCCCTGGCCGGTCTCGTGCGAGACCGCGCGCATGGCGTCCTTGCATACTGGTCGAAGCCCTTGTAGCCCTCGTCGTGCAGGATGTGCGCGGCGTGGGCCGGCGCAGCCGGGCACCAGTCCCAGGTCGCCGTGTCCGTGCACACCCTCAGACCTCTGTGGTCTCGTGGCCCCCCGCGGGTCGTCGGTGAAGCCGGTGCGTCGGTTCCGCCCTAGCTCCCCGTGAGCTCGGCGACCAGCTGCCGCCCAGGGGTCGTCGCGTCACACGTTGCCGTCCGCTACCGAGACGCGGCCGATACGACAGTGCACATGGTGAAGGCACGGCTACGGAAAGTGATGGGACCGTGGTCCCCATCCGGTCGGGTCGCCGGCCTCGGTGCGGCGGCACCGACAGCTGCAGCGCGTCGGCGAGCAGCGCACGGTTCGTCCACACCTGGTCACCGGGGAGGTTCCGTCCGCCATTCGGCCCCCCGTTCGTCCGGACCACGACCTTCCCGACCCGGATTGCGAGCACCCGCCCGGACCTAGTCGGCGTCGGCGCCTGCCGCGCCTGGGATAGCGAGGCCGGTGACCCGCCGATCCCGTCGGTGTCGAGGACCGGCGACTCACTGGATCGCAGAAGGGAGCCACATGGAAGCCTGGACGATCATCGCGATCGCTGTCGCGGTGCTGGCCGTCGCTGCCATCGTCGGGGCGGCGTACCTGACCTGGCGAAAGCGACGCCTGCGCCGACGGTTCGGACCCGAGTACGCGCGGGTCGTCGACGCGTCCGACTCGCGACGCGGAGCGTGGGCGGAGCTGCGGGAACGCGAGCAACGACGTGAGCAGTTCGACATCCGGCCGCTGCGTCCCGACGAGCGCAGCGCGTTCGAGACGCGGTGGCAGACGGTCCAAGCGGATTTCGTGGACGCACCTGCGAGCGCGGTCCGGCGCGCGGACCTGCTTATCCAGGAGGTGATGCGGACGCGCGGCTACCCGGTGGAGGACTTCGAACGCCGGGCTGCCGACCTGTCGGTCGACCATCCCCGGGTGGTCGAGCACTACCGCGCCGGTCACGTCATCGCCCGTCGGCGCTTGGGCGCCGTTGGGAGAGGCCCCGGCAACGACACCGAGGAGCTGCGGCGGGCGATGTTGCACTACCGCGAGCTGTTCGACGAGCTGACGGAGACGGTGACCCACACCTCCGGGGAGCCGCGGCGATGAGCACCGAAGCGACCACCGTGACGACGCACGGACCGCTGCTCGCGGAGATGGACCGAGCCCAGCTCTGGCAGCGCTGGGAGGAGATCCAAGCCGGCTTCGTGGACCAACCGCAGAAGGCGGTCGCGGACGCCGACGTGCTCGTGCTGGACCTTCTCGACCGGATCATGCAGGTCTTCCACGACCAGCGGCAGGAGCTCGAGCACCGGTGGCAGGACCCCGACGTCGTCACGACCGAGGACCTGCGGCAGCTGCTGCAGCGCTACCGGTCGTTCTTCGGCCGCCTGCTCGAGACCGCCTAGCCCTCGACCTCTC
>DASZZX010000175.1:0-2656 GCA_036260415.1 Nitriliruptorales bacterium | reverse complement strand
CGCGTTCGGCGGCCCGCTCGCTGAGGAACCGGGATGGCGCGGGTTCGCCTTGCCCGGGCTGCAGGAACGCCTCGGGCCGCTCGCCGGCGCGCTGGTGCTCGGGGTGTTGCACGGAGTCTGGCACCTGCCGCTGTACCTGCTGATTCCCGGCTACAACGGCGCACCGCCGGACCTAGCCGGAATCGGCGCGCAGTTCCTCGTGTTCGTCGTCGGGGTCACGTCGGGGTCGGTGACCATCACCTGGCTGTTCAACAACACCCGCGGCAGTGTCCTGCTGGCGATGCTCTACCACGCGACCGCGAACTGCGTGGGCGTCGTGATCGGCGGCTTCTTCCCCGGGCTCGACGTCCGCGACCAGCTCGGCCTCGTCCGGGCGCCGCTGCAGGTCGCGGTGGCGCTGCTCCTCATCGTCGCGACGCGCGGGCGGCTCAGCTACGGGCCCAGGCCGTTGGTCGGGTAGCCCGGGGCGTTGCAGCCCCGGGCTCCCTCAGAACGGAACGTGACAGTCTCCTGTCATTCCGCTCTTCTCATCTGTAGCCGCCGAGCGACCGGTCCCACCGCCAGTGCACGAACAGCCCGGGCTCTCGATCGACGAGCCCGGACCACCACACCGCCAGCCGGCGGTAGCGCCGGAGTCGTTTGTACTTGTTGCGCGCCCAGCGCGTCAGGTAGGAGTTGACGCGTTGGAGGAGGGGATACATCTGCGACCGGTGGAACCGGCCGTAGTAGTTCATCCACCCCGCCACGACCGGGTTGAGTATCGCAGCGAGGTCGTCGAGACTGCACCCCGTCTTGCGGTGTATCCGCAAGGTGCGGAGCTGGCGGCCCATCTTCTTCAGCGCCACCGGAGCGACCGCCGGCAAAAACCGGGTAAACAGCTCCCCGGTCCTGAGGTTGCGGGCCGTCCGCGCCCGGAACATGAACGACAAGAACACAAACGAGGTGACCGGGAACCGGCCCCGGCGATAGTCATCCTTGCAGTACACGATCTTGGTCTTGTCCGGGTGCAACCGCAACCCGACCTCGACCATCCGGCCCGACAACGCCGCCAATACCTCACGGGCCTGCCGCTCGGTCACGCAATGGACCACCGCATCATCGGCGTAGCGCTCGAACTGCACCGCCGGGAACTCCCGGGCCAACCACACATCGAACGCATAGTGCATGAACAAGTTGGCCAACACCGGCGAGATCGCCGACCCCTGCGGAGTCCCCCGATCCCGCTCGACCAACCTGCCATCGGGCAACTGCAACGGTGCCACCAACCACCGACGCACATACAGCAACACCCACGCCTGGTCAGTGTTCGCCGCAACCGCCTTGACCATCAGGTCGTGATCGACGGAGTCGAAGAACTTCTGGATGTCCAAATCGATCACCCAGTCCCTCGTCCAACACCGCTGCCGACACACGGCCAGGGCGTCATGCGGCGACCGGCCAGGCCGGTAACCGTAGGAGTCCGGATGGAAGATCGCCTCACAGCGGGGCTCCAACGTCTTCGCCACCACCGTCTGTGCGACCCGATCGGCCACCGTCGGCACCCCCAACACACGAGCACCCCCGTCCGCCTTCGGGATCTCCACCGCCCGCACCGGCGGCGGAAAATACGTCCCCGACGACATCCGATTCCAAATCTTGTAGAGATTACTCTTCAGATCGGTCTCGAACTCCGCCAGCGACTGCTCGTCCACCCCCGGGGCACCCTTGTTCTCCTTGACCTTCTCGTACGCCTCCCACACCAGCCGCTTCGAGATATCAAACGACTTGCTCTTCGGACCCGACTTGCCCACTCGCATCCTCCCACCCGACCCACCGGCCGGCGCGGTTGTCCGTTGCAGCCAAATCAGCAGATGAGCCGACCCCTTCGCTCCACTCCCATTACAGGAGCTTCACCACTACTACGAGCCGGTCCGCCAGCGAGCTTTGCCACCGGTACTCAACACCTTCGGTTTCCGCCGTCGGCGCTCTCCCTCTCCCACCAACCACGCCCCCCAGCACAACCAACAGCCAGCAGCGCGGCCAGCAGACTTTCGCCGCTCGCCTTCCCACGTTCCATGCAGATGCCGCAGACCGGACTCACGCCACCCCTACGCCGGACACCACCTGGCCAACAATACGGGCAACCGCCAGGCTCATCCCAGGAACCATGATACTTCCCGGTTTCGATGTCACTTTATCTTCTCGACGCTTAACCAGTGGTTCGCTCGCGCTCGTCTTCCCGATCCCCACCTGACGCATCCCATGCGCCTTTTCCTCATCGCTCACCACGACGGTCTTCAACCAACGCAGCATGAGGCGGTTTGACACCTCCCCCCGCAGGGCGATGCCGAAGGGCCACACCTTCATCACCTGCACAGCACCGCATCACAGAGGCCCTACGCACCCCTCCTCAGCGTTCGTGGCACACATCATGGGGAGATGGTGGGCGATGGAGATCGACTAGCAACCATCTGCTCGTGATCAGCGCCCGCTGGCCACGGGTCTGCGCCACGGCAGCTTCTACTCAGAGCAGAACCCGCCCGACGCGTTCGACGCCGTCATCCACGTCCCGCACGTCGGCGCGGCCGAACTCGACGCGGCCGCGGTGGCGGCTTCCCCCGCCGAGGTCCAGCAGGTGCTGTCCGGTCGTTGACCGTTCTACGCCTCCAGCAGCCGC
>DASZZX010000174.1:0-8555 GCA_036260415.1 Nitriliruptorales bacterium | reverse complement strand
GACGCGAGCGTGAGGTTGGGCATGAACGCCGTCACGATCGCCAGCAGAGCGCCCAGACCGATGCCGGGGCCGAACAGCCGGTGGGTCCCGAACCGGTGCCCCAGCGGCACGGCGGAGACGAGGCCGGTCAGCATCCCGGCGCCGACCACCGCGACCAGCAGGCCGAACCCCGACTGTCCCGACCCCACCACGCTGACGAACAGCTTCGCCACCGCGAACAGCGCCCCGGCCGCCAGCGCCGCCGCCATCACCCCGACGATGAGGGCCCGCACCCCTCGGTGTTCGGCGATGAACCGGAAGCCCTCCTTCAGCTCATCCCAGGCCCGGCTCCCCGGCACGTGTCCACTGTCGGTCGTGGTCGCTTCCCGAGACGGGAACCGCATCCGCCCGAACAGTACGGCCGACGCCACGAAGGTCAGTGCGTTGGCCCAGATGGCCACGGCCTCGGGGCGCCCCTGCACCAGCTGGAACGTGGGCAGGAGCCCGCCCAGCCCCACGAACGCGGCGAACAGCACGCCGCCGAGCGGCAGCGTCCCGTAGGTCACGATCAACGTCATCTGGTTGGCCTGCACCAACCGCTCGCGCGGGACGAGGTTGGGCAGGGTCGCCTCCTTGGCGGGCGCGAACAGCATCGACAGCACCTCGACCACGAACGACGCCACGAACAGTTGCAGGAAGTCCTGCGAGAACGGGATCACCGCCATCAGCAGGCCGCGGCCGAGGTCGGTCATGACCAGCGTGCGCTTGCGGTCCCAACGGTCGGCGTAGACGCCGGCGACCGGGCCGAAGAGCAGCACGGGGAGGATGCGGGCCACCATCACGCCGGACAGCGCGAACGCGGCGGCCCGCGACGCGCGTCCCAGCACGGTCTCGGTGAGCGCCAAGATGGCCAGCACGCCCACCCAGTCGCCCAGGCTCGAGGTGAACGTGGCGAGGAAGTAGCGGCGGTACTGGGCGTCGGACAACAGCGCCACGTACGCGGAACGTTGCGCGCCGCGGAGCCCCGGGATGAGGCCCGTTCCCGCGTCCCGCCTAGCGCCGGGGCCGTGTGTCGCCAAGCTCTCCCGCCCGATCGGTCGTCCGCCCCGTGGCCGCGGATGCTATCCAGCGCAGGCCGGAGCCGATCGCGGGCCGTCGCCACGGCGACGCGCCGGGCGACCTTCGCTCAACCTGCCTGCGCCTGCGGCACCGGCTGGTCGACCGTGCCGTCGTCGGCGAGGTCGTCCCAACTGGCGCCCTCGTAGCCGGGGAGGTCCGGGTCGAGCCCCTCGGTGCCCGCCACGGCGGCCACGGTGACTACCCGCGGCTGCTCGAAGTCATCGAGCTCGACCTTGTGCGGATCGTCGGGGTTGGCGCAGGTGGCGATCGGCCGCTTGCGGTTCTTCGGCGGTGGCTTCAGCGGGGCGCCGCAGTGGGGGCAGGGGTCGCGCAGTGGCACGCTCCAGATGGCGAAGTCGCAGTCGGGATACCGGCTGCACCCAACGAACGGCTTGCCGTACCGGCTGGTGCGTAGGTCCAGCCGGCCTTCGCCGCATTTGGGACAGGCGAACGGAGTGCGCTGGGCCACGTTCACGATGCCCTTGCACGACGGGTAGTCGACGCAGCCGTAGAACGCCCCGAACCTGCCGGTGCGGCGGACCATCGGCTTGCCGCACTCGGGGCAGCGCACCCGGGGGTCGGGCTCCGGTTCAGGGTCGGGTTCGGTCACACGGCCGGCCTCGTCCAGCGGCAGGGTGCCCTCGCAGTCCGGCCAGCGACTGCACGACGCGAACCACTGCTTGGACTTGCCGGAGAACACCTTCTCCATGGCGGCGCCGCACTCGGGGCACTCGGCGGGCGGCACGAGCGGCAGCCGTGGCCGTTCCGGCTTGCGCTCTCTCACCCAGTCGTCCACCTCGCTGAGGAACTGGTGCACCATCGCGCCCCACCGCTCCTCGCCTCCGGCGATCTCGTCCAGCTCCTCCTCCATACGCGCGGTGAAGCCCACGTCGACCACCTCGCCGAAGTGCGCCTTGAGGAAGGCGGTCACGACCTCGCCGAGCGGGGTGGGCACGAACCGGCGGTTGTCGAGCCGAACGTACTCGCGGGTCAGCAGCGTGGAGATGATCGACGCGTAGGTGGAGGGACGGCCGATGCCGTCGGCTTCCAGGGTCTTGACCAGCGAGGCCTCGGTGAAGCGCGGCGGGGGCTGGGTGAAGTGCTGGCCGGGGACGAGCTCGTCCAGGGACAGCACCTGCCCCTGCTCGAGATCGGGCAGTGCGCCCTCGCCCGCGCCGTCCGCGTCGTCGCGGTCGTCGTCGTCGCGACCCTCCTGGTACACGGCGATGAAGCCGTCGAACCTGATGACCTGGCCGGTGGCGCGGAACATGTAGCGCTCGCCCTGATGGCCGCCCTCGATGTCGGCCGACACACGGTCCATCACCGCGGCCGCCATCTGGGTGGCGACCGTCCGCCTCCAGATCAGCTCGTACAGGCGGTGCTGGTCGCGGTCGAGCTGGCCACGTAGCGACTCTGGTGTGCGGCGGGCGGAGGTGGGTCGGATCGCCTCGTGCGCCTCCTGCGCACGCTGCTGCTTGGTGCGGTGGCGGCGTGGCTGCTCCAAGGCGTAACGCGCGCCGAAGCGCTCGCCCACCAGCGCGTTCAGCTCGCGCAGGGCCACGTCCGACAGGTTCACGGAGTCGGTCCGCATGTAGGTGATCAGCCCGACCTGACCCTCCTCTCCCCGCAGGTCGATCCCCTCGTACAGCTGCTGCGCCACGGTCATGGTGCGTTTGGCGCTGAAACCGAGCTTGCGGGCCGCCTCCTGCTGCAGGGTGGAGGTCGTGAACGGCGGGGCGGGGTTGCGGCGCGTCTCCGAGCGCCGCACCTCCCCGACGGTCCAGCTGTCCACCGCGTCGATGCGCGCCCGCAGCGCGGCTGCCTGGTCCTCGTCGGCGACCAGCAGGTAGTCGGACTCGTCCTTGCGATCCGACTCGGCCGCGCGTTCGAGGTCGCGGGGGGTCGCCAGCCGCCGCTGGTCGACGGCGTGCAGGGAGGCCGCCACCGGCGGGTGGGTGCGGTCGTCGCGCGGCGAGAAGCTGCCCTCGAAGCTCCAGTACTCGCGCTCGACGAAGGCCCGGATCTCGTTCTCACGGTCGACGATGATCCGCAACGCGACCGACTGGACCCGCCCGGCCGAGATGCCCGTGGCCACGGTCCGCCACAGGACCGGCGACAGGCGGTAGCCGACGATACGGTCGACCGCGCGCCGCGCCTGTTGGGCGTCGACCAGGTCGAGGTTGATCGGGCGGGGGTTGGCGAAGGCGGCCTGGATCGCCTCACGGGTGATCTCGTCGAACACGACCCGGTTGGCCTGCCCCTCATCCAGGCCGAGGACCTCCGCCACGTGCCAGGCGATCGCCTCGCCTTCACGGTCGAGGTCCAGCGCGAGCCACACCCGCTGCGCGCCCTTCGCCTCCTTGCGCAGCCGGCTGACGTGCTTCTGCGAGCCGCGCGGGACCTCGTACGTCAGGTGCGCCCCGCCGTCGTCCACCTCGACAGCGAAGTCCGACTTGGGCAGGTCACGGATGTGGCCGTACGACGCCACCACGCGGTACCCCTGGCCCAGGTACCGCTCGATCGTCTTGGCCTTGGTGGGCGACTCGACGACCACCAGCTGCTTGTTGGTCTGCACGCTCGTCTCGGTCCCGCCCTCCTCGCCGACCGTGGTCCGGCGGCCCGGTGCTCGTCACGTCGGTTCCCGCCGCCGGGCGGCTGCCACACCGAACGGACCCGCACGGTGGGGCAGACCGGTCCGGCTGTCAACCACTCCGCTACCGCCCGCCGGGCGGCCCCGGAGGGGCCGTGTCCGTGCGGACGTCCCGCCGTGTGTGCGCTGGCCGCACGTCCGGGCCGCGTGGACCGTGGACGCGCTGAGCCGGTCGGGGCCGCCTGGCCCGCCTGCCGCGCACTCGCTACCCTCCCGCCCCGACCGGCGGGGTGCACGCACCCACCGACGTCACGTCCCCATCCACGCGCAGGGTGCGGGTGGCCGCCCACGTGCGGTCCCGCACGCTTCTGGAGGCCGAGCGACCGTGACCGCCATCCCGTACCTGGCCATCGTCGCCGCCGTGGCGGGCCTGACCCTGGCCGGCTACTTCGCCAACGCGGTGAACAAGGCGGACGAGGGCACCGAGCGCATGCGCGAGATCGCCGCCGCCATCCGCGAAGGTGCCATGGCGTTCCTGCGGCGGGAGTACCGGTGGGTCGCGGTCTTCGTCGCGGCGATGGCCATCCTGATCGCGGTGGTGCTGCCGTACGGTCGCCCGTGGGGCGCCCTCGCCTACCTGGCGGGGGCGGTCTCGTCCGCGGCTGCCGGGTTCATCGGGATGCGCACGGCCACGGCGGCGAACGTGCGCACCGCCAACGCGGCACGCCACGGGGCCCAGAGAGCACTGCCACTCGCGTTCCGGGGGGGCGCGGTGATGGGGTTCACGGTGGCGGGGCTGGGTCTCCTGGGCATCGCACTCGCCTACCTCGTGTTCGTCGAGTGGCTGCAAGTGCGTGACGCCTTCCAGGTGGTGGCGGCATACAGCCTCGGCGGGTCGTCGATCGCGCTGTTCGCCCGCATCGGAGGTGGCATCTACACCAAGGCCGCCGACGTCGGCGCGGACCTGGTCGGCAAGGTGGAGGCGGGCATCCCAGAGGACGACCCCCGGAACCCGGCGACCATCGCCGACAACGTGGGCGACAACGTCGGCGACGTGGCCGGCATGGGCGCCGACCTGTTCGAGTCGTACGCCGGGTCCATCGTCGCCCCGATCGTCCTGGCGGCTCTGCTGTTCGCCGACGCCAGCCAGACGACGCAGCGCGCCACCTTCCTGTTCCCGCTGCTGGTCGCCGCGCTGGGCATGGCCGCGTCGATCGTAGGAGCGCTGATGGTCCGTGGCCGGCGGGGCGTGAGCCTGTCCAAGCAGCTGCACCGCGGCACCAACATCGCGATGGTCCTCACCGCGGTGGCCACGTTCGTCGCCGCCAACTGGCTGTTCGGACCGGGGGTGGAGGAGGTCACCTCCCCCTGGCTGATGGCGCTCACCATCGTCGTCGGTCTGGTCGCCGGCTACGCCATCGGGTTCACCAGCGAGTTCTACACGTCCGCGCACTACGGCCCGGTGAAGAACCTCGCCGGCCAGTCCGAGACGGGTCCCGCCACGGTGATCATCGCCGGCGTGGCGGAGGGGATGCTGTCCACCGTCGCGTCGGTGATCCTGGTGGTCGGCGCGATCGGAGTGGCCTACTGGGCCGGGCAAGCGGCGATGCCCGACTTCGACTCGTCGGGCATCTACGGCGCGGCTCTGGCCGCGATCGGGATGCTGGCCACGACCGGCGCGGTGGTGGCGGTGGACGCGTACGGGCCGATCTCCGACAACGCCGGCGGGATCGCCGAGATGAGCCACCTGCCGCCCGAGGTCCGGGAGGTGACCGACTCGCTCGACGCGCTCGGCAACACCACCGCCGCGGTCGCCAAGGGGTTCGCCATCGGTTCGGCCGCGCTCACCGCGCTGGCGCTGTTCAAGGCGTACAGCGCAGCAGTGGGCCTCGAGACGCTCGACATCGGCGACGTCTCGGTGACGATCGGGCTATTCCTCGGTGCCATGATCACGTTCGCGTTCGCGGCGCTGACCATGAAGTCGGTCGGCCGCGCCGCCAACAAGATGATCGTGGAGGTGCGCCGCCAGTTCGACGAGATCCCGGGTCTCCGTGAGGGGCGCCCGGACGCCCGCCCCGACTACACCCGCTGCGTGGACATCTCCACCGCCGCCGCGCTGCGCGAGATGGTGGTGCCGGGCGCGCTGGCCGTGCTGCTGCCGCTGGCGTTGGGCCTCTTGAGCGCGACCGCGCTGGGCGGCTTCCTGGCCGGAGCGCTGGTCACCGGCTTCGTGCTGGCCATCTTCATGGCCAACGCGGGCGGGGCCTGGGACAACGCCAAGAAGTTCATCGAGGCCGGCAACCTCGGCGGCAAGGGTTCGGCACCGCACCGGGCCGCGGTGGTCGGCGACACGGTGGGCGACCCGTTCAAGGACACCTCCGGGCCGGCCATGAACATCCTCATCAAGGTGATGACGATCGTGGCCCTGGTGTTCGCACCAGCCTTCGTCTGATCGGCCCGCACCCGGTTGGGTCGCCGTCAGCGCCGCCCGCACCGCTCCCGTGCAGCCTCGCCCGGGGGCACGCGACCGGCCAGGACGACAGGCGGCGGAGGCGGGGCACGGTCCCTCGACGGGCAGCCGTCAGCGCTGGCGCCCGATCGCCAGGACGCTCTGACCGAACGGTGGCGCCTGCACCCGCTCGAGCAGGCGACCGGCGGGGACGGTGATCCGTTCGGACAGCCACACCAGCGCCGGGTCGAGGCGGGGGCGGCGTGCCAGCCGGGACGCGCCCAGCCACCCGAGCGCTCCCAGCGCGTTGAAGTACCTCAGCTCCTCGATGGCGAGGCCGGCCGCCTGGAAGAGCTTCACCATCCGCTGCTTGGTGTAGCGGCGGTGGTGTCCGTAGCGGTCGTCCAGCGAGCCGTGCAGCGCCGGGTGGGCCGGCGCGAGAGCGCACAGGTGACCGTCGATGCGCAGCAGCCGGCCGGACGCGCGGATGCACGCCACGTCGTCCTCGAACAGCTGCAGGACGTCGATGAGGACCGCGACGTCGAAGCGGGCGTTGCCGGCGAGCGCGTAGTGCTCGACCCCGGACCGGACCACCTCGACGTTGCCCAGCTGGAGGTCTTCGAGCGCGGCGCACATCGCGGGGTCCGACTCCAGCGCGACGACGTGCTCGGCGTACTCGGCGAACCAGCGGGTGAAGTGACCCACGCCGGCACCCACCTGCACCACGCGCCCGCGGAGCACACCGGCGAAGCACTCCACGACCCAGCGCTGGTAGGACTCCGCGGCGCGCAGCGTCTCGAGGTCGTTGCGCTCGATCTCGTCCGTGACCATGCCGGGTCGACCCTAGCCGGCGGCGGTACGGCCCAGACCGACCACCCACATGCGCTTGCGGTCCAGGAAGGGGTCGGGGCGCAGCTCGATCTGCACGTCGCGCAGCCCGTGCGACGTCAGCAGGGCCTCCACCTCGTCCTCGGTGGCGTCCGAGCGGTAGACCCGTCCCAGGACCGGGTCGTCGACCGGGGCCAGGTCGGCCATCCCCCGCACGCACGAGAAGTGGACCGGGCCGCGGTCGAGGACCTCCATCAGCCGCGCGAACGTCTCGCGCCACAGCCCCCTCGGCAGGTGCACGAAGGCCGCGGACAGCCACAGCCCACCGAACGAACCCGGCCGGAACGGCAGCCGGTCGAAGGGGGCGCGGACCAGCGCCAGCCGAGGTAGCAGCAGCCGCGCCTCCAGCAGCGCCCCCATCGACAGGTCCACCCCGACCGGGTGCAGACCGACGTCCATCAAGTTGCGCAGGTCGCTGGCCGGTCCGCAGCCCACGTCCAGCACACGCGCTCCGGGCCCGGCGAGGGCTGCGAAGCGGCGGATGTCGCGGATCGGCCGACGCCGACGCAGGGCCTCCTGGTACGCGCGCGGGTTCTGGTCGTACGCGGCGATGCTCTCGCGCGTGCGTTCGTCGAGGTCCACGGTCCCACTCGCCGGAGGCCGCCAGGGCCGCCCGAGCGTAGCCACTGTGAGCGCGGGGGCGTCGTGGAGCGGCTCGGCAGCGTGCTCGACCTGGCCGAACAGGCATGGCACGCGGACCAACGTCACCGGGACCCACACCGTCGCGTGACCACCGCCCGCGCACGCGCACCACCTCCGGCCGTCGGCTCGACGGGGCGGGTGCGCCGCCGGTAGCGTCCCGCCCCCGAGCCCCGGCGCGCCCGTCGAGTCGAGGACCTGTGCACCACCGTCTGCTGTGCGCCGCCCTGGGGGCATGCCTGAGCGTCGCGGGCTGCACGGCCGACGAGGCGCCGACGGACACCTCTCCGGCAGGAACGCCGGTCGGCGCCGCCACCTCGCCCACACCGTCCGAGGTGCGGGGGGAGGCCACTGTGGTGGTCACCAGCACCCACCCGGGCCCGATCGTGTTCCACGACCAGCCCGCTCCCCCCGGGGACGAGGCGGCCATCGCTGCGGCGGTGCAGCGCGTCACCGGCTGGCTGGACCGCCACCTCACCGACCTGCAGTCGGGGGGCGCCGGGCTGCTCAACGAGGTGGCCGCTCCCGGTCTGCTCGACGGCGCTCCGCCCGAGCTGACCGCCAGCGTGACCACCCGGCTCACCGATCCCGACCGGCCGGTGCGCACCGCCCTGTACCACGTCGTCGTGGCCCAGGAGGGGCCCCCGCAGTTCGTGCGCGTCACCGCGGTGGTCGAGACGGAGGCCGCCACGATCACCCGCACCGGCTTCGTGTTCGGCGGGGGCGATCCTCTGGTGCTCGTGGCCGCCGGCTCGGAGGACCGCGAGGCGGCGGGCGCCGCGTCCCCACCGGCCGGCTCCCCGCCGCCGGAGGGCACGGGTCCGTGACCCTACGCGCCGCCCCCCTCCGTGCCGCAGTGCGCGCCGCGGTCGTCGTCGCTGCGCTGGTTGT
>DASZZX010000173.1:0-2009 GCA_036260415.1 Nitriliruptorales bacterium | reverse complement strand
CCGGGGTTGAAGCCCTCGTAGTCCTCGTTGGCCAGCACCAGGACCGACCCGCCGTCGTGTCCCACGGTGTAGGTGAACCGCTCGCTGGTCACCGGGCCGCGGCCGGGACGCACGCCGGTGAACCACACCTCGACGTCCTGTCCCACGCTCGCCCCGCGGACCTCCCCGCGCAGCTCTGCGTAGTAGGTGTCGCCCTCGTCCCCGTATCGCTCGCCGCCGGCCCACTCGCGCACGGTCGCGCGCTCTTCGGGCCCGCCGTCGACCCGATAGCGCAGCTCGACGTCGCGCAGGTCGCGCCGGGCGGTGACGGCGACCGGCTGCGGGGTCCCGTAGGAGACGGGGAAGGGGTCGAGCACGAAGTCCGGCACCGTGCGGCCCACGACCGAGACTGGGTTCGACGGGTCCTGCGCCGATCGGGCCACGGCCAGCGCGAAGGGGAGGTTCTTGTCGAACTCCGCCCGGACCAGCGGCTCCGAGTCGGGGAACTCGAACACGCTGCCGCAGGCGTCGGGCTCGAAGGCGTCGCCGGGGTCGGCTGCGCTGGCCGTCTGGCACGTCGCCATCTCGGGCGTGAACGCCAGCGTGCCGTAGGCCTCCTGCGCGTGCTCGGTCGTCTCCCCGTTGGTGGTGTAGAGCTCGGCGGCGATGTCCGGGTCGTAGCCGGGCACCGCCGGATCGGCGTCGTCCCCGGCCAGGGCCTCGTAGACGACGTCGTCGGGCGTCGGGGTGGCGACCTGCCAGCCGGTGCCGTAGAGCAGCAGTTCCGCCGCCGAGTGGTAGTTGACGAGGAACTCGAAGCCGACCCGGCGCATGAGCCCGTCGAGGGCGCGCGTCTCGGGTTCGGACGACGGCGCCGGGCCACGGTAGGCCTCGCTGTCCGGCGACGGGGACGAGCCCTCGTCGTCGTAGCCCCAGCGGGTCGGGAAGTTGCGGTTGGGGTCGACGCCGTCGACCTCGGTGATCGCGCCGTCGCCGTCGTTGTCCCGCAGGTTCTTGCGCCACAGCCGGTCGGTGCTGAACGTGTGGTCGTAGCCGTCCGGGTTCGCCACGGGGACGAACCACAGCTCGGTGCGCTCCAGCAGTTCGCGGAGTGCGGTGTCGGTGCGGTAGCCGTCGAGGACGTGGCGCATCAGCCGCCGGGTCATCTCCGGGGTGATCCACTCGCGGGCGTGCTGGGTGGAGACGTACAGCACCGCGGGGCGATGACCGTCGGGCACCCGTCGGGCATCCGTGGTCACCTTGAACGCGAGGATCTCCTGCCCGGTGACGGATCGGCCGATCACGACCTGCTCCACCAGGTCCGGGTGCGCCGCCGCGAGCGCGACGAACTCCGCACGCAGCCCGCCCGCGCCGCTCCACGGCCGGAAGACGCCGGCCGTCGCCGCAGAGGTCTGCGTCGTCGCCGTCCGTGCCTGCAGCGGCACGCCCTGCGCCATCAGGGCGCCCGCCCTGCGCTCGCCGAGCACGACCTCC
Organism: Nitriliruptorales bacterium; assembly: GCA_036260415.1. GTDB lineage: Bacteria > Actinomycetota > Nitriliruptoria > Nitriliruptorales > JAHWKO01 > DASZZX01. Next base: position 536 of record DASZZX010000173.1, on the reverse strand, counting down.
ACCCGTACCGAGCCGGGAGCGGCACCGGGCGCGGTCAGCACCTCGCGGCGGTCGAGCCCGCTGTCCAGCACCAGGTCCAGCTGCTCGGGCGTCAGCTCGCCCGTGTAGGCGACCGAACCCTCGCCACCGGACGCGGGACCGGCGTGCGCGGTGGTCCCGGTGCCGGCCAGCATCCCCAGCGCGAGCAGCAGGACCAGGAGAGCAGGAACGGGCCTGCCGCGGAAGCGTTCAACCGTGAGCACCATGTCGACCGTCCAGACCGCGTGGCAGGGGGAGCGAGACACGAACGCCTGCACAGGGTCCGCGTGTGACGGCACGTTCACCCCGCGTCCACGCGCGGGTCGGGGCGAGGCGGGAGCGGGTTCGGGGCGTGCTGCCGCAGCGGTCACACCCGGTCACACTGCGTGATGAGTGGCGCTGGACTCGGTACGCCGGCGCCGTCCCGGTCCCTCGGCCCGCACGCTACGGGGGCGGTACGAGCCCCGCGGCCCTGGCCGTCCCCTCGAGCTGCTCCGCTCCCGCCGTGGGTGGCACGA
>DASZZX010000172.1:0-9494 GCA_036260415.1 Nitriliruptorales bacterium | reverse complement strand
GGCCGGGGGAGTGCTGACGCTACGGCTGCTGCTGCGCTCCGCCGCGGCCGAGGACCCCGACACGGCGCGCCGCCGGTTCCTCGCCCTGGCCGGGGGAGTGCTGGTCGCGGGGGCGCTGGCGGCCGCGCTGGGACGGGCGTCGCTCGGCCGTGCCCTGCAGCGTGCTCACCGTCCGGCTGCGCTGCCGCCACCCATCGAGCCGGTGACGGCCCCCGGCGCGCTGCAAGCGTTCGAGGTGCCGGGTCTGACGCCGATCGTCGTGCCCAACCCCGATTTCTACCGCATCGACGTGAACCTGATCGTGCCTCGGGTGCAGGTCGACGGGTGGCGCCTGACGGTCACCGGCATGGTCGACCGCGAGGTGGGGTTCACCTACGAGGACCTGCTCGGGATGCCGCTCGTGGAGCGCTACGTCACGATCGCGTGCGTCTCGAACGAGGTCGGCGGCGGGCTGGTGGGCAACGCCGCGTGGACCGGGGTGCCGCTGGTGGACCTGCTCGACCGGGCCGGGGTGCAGGAGGACGCCAGTCAGATCGTCGGTCGGTCCGTGGACGGGTGGACCGCGGGGTTCCCCAGGGAGCTCGCCTACGACGGCCGCGACCCGCTGGTTGCCGTCGGGATGAACGGTGAGCCGCTGCCGGCCTCCCACGGGTTCCCAGCCCGCCTGATCGTCCCCGGCCTGTACGGGTACGTGTCGGCGACCAAGTGGCTGCGCGAGATCGAGCTGACCACCCTGGAGGCGTTCGACGCCTTCTGGATCCCGCGGGGCTGGGCCAAGCACGGACCCGTGCTCACCCAGTCGCGCATCGACGTGCCCCGCCCCGGCCGCGTCGACGCCGGTCCCGTCATGGTCGCTGGGGTGGCATGGGCACCGCACGTGGGCATCGAGAAGGTGGAGGTGCGGGTCGACGACGGGTCGTGGCGTGAGGCGGAGACGACCCGCCCCCTGTCACACGACGCGTGGGTGCAGTGGCGCCACCGCTGGGACGCGGCACGCGGGCGTCATGCGCTGCAGGTCCGCGCCACCGACCGGACCGGGGCCACCCAGGCCGCCGAGCTCTCCCCGCCCTTCCCGGACGGGGCGACCGGCCACCACCAGGTCGTCGTCACCGTCGTGTGAGACCGGGAATTCGCGGTACCGCGCGGCGACCAGCCGCCTGCCGTGCGGCCCCAGCCGCCTGCCGTGCGGCCCCAGCCGCCTGCGTTGCTGTGTCAGGTGCGAGCGCGGGACGCCTCCGGGAGGCCGGCGATCCTCGAGCAGGCGGCGCGCAGCACCGCCAGCTCGTCCCCACTCAGACGCGCCACCAGGTGTTCCTCGAGCACGCGGACGTGGACAGCTTGGGCGCGCTCCAGGACCACGCGGCCGGTGGGGGTCAGCACCGCGTAGGTCCCCCGTCGGTCGACGTCGCAGCTCTCCCGGCGGACCAGGCCCACCCGCTCCAGGCGGTCCACCAGCCGGGTCAGTCCGCTCCGCGTGAGCGGGAGGGCCGCTGCCACGTCCTGCATCCGCATGCGCTCACCCTCGGCCTCGGACAGGTGCGCGAGCACCTCGTAGCTCAACAGCGGCAGGTCGGCATGGTCCTCCAGCGCCCGCTCCAGCGCCTTCCAGACCAGCGTGTGCGCGCGTGTCAACGCACGCCAACTGATCACACGCACGTCGTGGCACCCCTGCATGGCGCCAAGCTACCAGACGCTGGTTGCGCCGACGACGGTTGCGCACTCAACGGAAGTGCCTACCATGTGCTTGCGTTCTCAACTGTCAGACCTCCGACCGGAACGAGGAACGCATGCCGCAGATCCAGACCCGCACGCTCCCCGTGCTCGCGCTCGAGCACGGCGTCGTGCTGCCCCACATGGTGGTGACCGTGGCGCTCGAGCCTGCCAACGCGGCCGCCGCGATCGGCTCCGCCCAGGCAGGGGACGGCTTGGTCCTGCTCCTGCCGCGCCTGCAGGGGCGGTTCGGCACGGTTGGGACCGTCGCCACGGTCGAGGACCGCGGCCGGCTGCCCAGCGGGGCGGAGGTCGCTGTCGTCCGGGGCCTGCACCGCGCGGTCGTGCGCACCGGCGTCGCCGGCACCGGCGACGTGCTGTGGGTCGAGGTAGAACCCGCGCCCGACCCCGAGCAGACGTCGCCCCGGGCGGCCGAGCTCGCACGCGAGTACCGCGCGCTGATCGAGAACATCCTCGACGCGCGTGGTGCCAGCCCAATCGCCGAGAGCCTGCGTGGCATCAGCCACCCCGGGCAGCTCGCGGACACCTGCGGCTACTCACCCGACCTCTCCCACGACCAGAAGCGGCAGGTCCTCGAGACGCTCGACCTCGAGCGCCGCCTGGAACTGGTGATCGGCTGGGCGCGCGACGTCCTCGCCGACGTCCAGCTGAAGGAGCGGATCCGCGACGAGGTCACCGAGGGGATGGAACGCCAGCAGCGGGAGTACCTGCTGCGCCAGCAGCTGGAGGCGATCCGCAAGGAACTGGGTGAGGAGGACGAGGGCGACGCCCTCGAGTACGACCGTCGCATCGCCGAGGCGGGGATGCCCGACGACGTGCGCGAGCAGGCCGAGAAGGAACTGCGCCGCCTGCAGCGGGTGAGCCCTCAGAGCCCCGAGCACGGCTGGATCCGGACGTACCTGGACTGGATGCTCGACATGCCGTGGTCCGTGCGGTCGGAGGACCACCTCAGCCTGACCGACGCCCGCCGGATCCTCGACGAGGACCACACCGGCCTGGACGACGTCAAGGAACGCATCCTCGAGTTCCTCGCGGTGAAAAAGCTGCGTGACGAGCGCGGCCGCGCGCCGGAGGGCGGTCGCGGTTCCGGGGCCATCATCACGCTGGTGGGCCCGCCCGGGGTGGGAAAGACCTCGCTGGGCGAGTCGGTCGCACGCGCGTTGGGGCGCCGGTTCGTGCGTGTGTCGCTCGGCGGGATCCGGGACGAGGCGGACGTCCGCGGTCACCGGCGCACGTACGTGGGAGCGATGCCCGGCAGGATCGTGCGCGCGCTGCGCGACGCCGGGACCCGCAACCCCGTGGTGATGCTGGACGAGATCGACAAGATCCACGCGGGCGGCTGGTCGGGCGACCCCGCGGCGGCGCTGCTGGAGGTCCTCGACCCCGCCCAGAACCACACCTTCCGCGACCACTACCTCGATGTGGACCTAGACCTCTCCGAGGTGCTGTTCATCCCGACGGCCAACGTGGTCGAGACCATCCCCGGGCCGCTGCTCGACCGGATGGAGGTCATCCGGCTCGACGGTTACACGGAGCTGGAGAAGCTGGCGATCGCCCGCGACCACCTGCTCGCCCGGCAGATCGAGCGCAGCGGTCTCGAGTCCCACGAGGTAGAGCTGACCGACGACGCCCTCCGCGCGATCGTGACCGACCACACCCGCGAGGCCGGGGTGCGCAGCCTCGAGCGGATGATCGGCAAGGTGCTGCGCAAGGTCGCCACCCGCTTGTCGGCGGGCGAGGTGACCGCGCCGGTCCGGATCGCCGACGCCGAGGACGTGCGCGGCTACCTTGGCAAGCCGCGCTTCCACGACGAAGCGGCTGACCGCACCTCCGTTCCGGGGGTGGCGACCGGCCTGGCGGTGACCGGGGCCGGCGGCGAGGTGCTGTTCATCGAGGCCGCCGCGCTCCCCGGAGAGGACGGGCTGACCCTGACCGGCCAGCTCGGCGACGTGATGAAGGAGTCGGCGTCCATCGCCCTCTCGTACGTCCGCTCGCACGCCGAGGACCTGGACGTCGGGGAGATGACCGGTGGGCGCTTCCACCTGCACGTGCCGGCGGGCGCGGTCCCCAAGGACGGGCCGTCGGCCGGCGTAGCCATGACGACCGCTCTGGTGAGCTTGCTCAGCGGGCGGCCGGTGCGGTCGACCGTCGGGATGACCGGCGAGGTCACTCTGCAGGGCCGGGTGCTGCCCGTGGGCGGGATCAAGCAGAAGGTGCTGGCGGCCCATCGCGTCGGGCTCGCGGAGGTGGTGCTGCCGCGCCGCAACGAGGCCGACCTCGATGACATCCCCCAGCCGGTCCGGGACGCGATGACCATCCACCTCGTGTCGGATGTCACCGAAGTGCTGGACCACGCGCTCGAACCGCCTGTCGAGGAGGTCCCGGGGCGGGTCGGGCAGGACCAACTGCCCGCCGCCTGAGTCAGTTGCCGAGCCCGCTGCGCCGCTGTGGGGCGTCGTGCCGGGGCAATAGCACATCACCGGCAGTGGCGCGGGCGCAGTGGGCGATGGTGGAGGCGATGCTGCTGGGCGGGTGTCGTCCTCGCGGCGCCGGTCGCGGGCGCGGGGTTTGTGCGTTCGCGGATCGCCGGGGGCGCGCATCTGCCGGTCGTGGGTCTCGGTGTGCGTGACCGGCCGCGGTCCGGGGTGTTCGTGTGGCCGGGCCGAGGGCCCGGCCGCAAGGCCCGGAGTTGACCCGGTCCCGGGGGTCCGGGGGTGTCAACCTGCCCAGCGCCCCGGTGTCACGTGCATGTTCGAGTCCCCGACGAGGGTCTAACGTTGCCCTGAGTGACGGAAGGGGTTGCCGTGCGGATCGGGATCCTGACCGGTGGCGGGGACGTGCCCGGGCTGAACCCGTGCATCAAGGCCGTGGTGCACCGCGTGATCGACGACGGTCACGCGGTTGTGGGGATCCGGCGCGGCTGGGCGGGTCTCCTCGGCTGCGACCCGGACGACGACGCGTCGATCGCCGTGAACACGATGGCGCTGGACAAGGACAACACCCGCACCATCGATCGGACCGGCGGGACCGTCCTGCACACGTCGCGCACGAACCCAGGCAGGGTCCGACATGCGGAGGTGCCCGCCTTCCTGGCCGCGGCGGCGGACGGTGACGAGCCCTTCGACTTCACCCCGCACGTGCTCAAGGTCATCGACCGTCTGCAGCTCGACGCGCTGATCCCGATCGGTGGCGACGACACCCTCTCCTACGGTCTTCGGCTGCACGAAGAGGGTGTTCCGGTCATCGGCATCCCCAAGACCATGGACAACGACGTCCACGGCACCGACTACTGCATCGGCTTCTCGACCGCGGTGAGCCGCAGCGTGCAGTTCATCCATCAGCTGAGGACCAGCACGGGCTCGCACGAGCGACTGGCGGTCGTGGAGCTGTTCGGCCGCTACAGCGGTGAGACCTCGCTCATCTCGGCGTACCTGGCGGGGGCGGACCGAGCGGTCATCTCGGAGGTGCCGTGCGACGTCGAACAACTCGCCGGGCTGCTCGTGCGCGACCGCGCCGCGAACCCCAGCAACTACGCGGTGGTGACGGTGTCCGAGGGTGCGAAGATCGAGGGCGGCGAGCTGCACCTGCGGGGCGAGGCCGACGCCTACGGTCACCGCAAGCTGGGAGGCATCGGCCAGCAGCTCGGGGAGATGCTCAAGGCGATCACCGGGGTGGGGATCGTCGAGCAGACCCTCGGCTACCTCATGCGGTCGGGGGCGCCGGACTCGCTCGACCTCATGGTCGCCATCAACTACGCCGTTATGGCCGCTGACTTGGCTGTGGAGGGGTCGGTCGGGCGGATGGTGGCGCTGCGCAGCGGTACCTACACCAACGTGCCCATCTCGGTCACCCGGGAAGGTGTCAAGCGCGTGGACGTGGACGCCCTGTACGACGCCAACGAGTACCGGCCGAAGGTGCGCCACGTCACGGGCAAGCCGATGTTCCTGTACTGACGGCGCACGGGCTGCCGGTCGCCGGCGCCGGCCAGTCTTGGTGTGCGTCAAAGAGCCTGGTGGCGTGTGACGGGGGAGTGTCCGCTGGGCGTGGCGTGTGGCTTGGGTGGCCAGCGCGCGAACGCGGACGTTAGGGGTGGTAGCGGCGTGCGCGGCCGCGGCGAAGCAAGAACAGCACGATCATGGCACCGATGACCGACCCGATCAGGCCGGTGGCGTCCAGTTCGAGCTGTCCGTCGAACAGCAGGCTCCCCAGCGTGCCGCCGACCAAGGACCCCACCGTCCCCAGCGCGGTCGTGGCGAGGCATCCCATGGGGTCGGGGCCGGGCATGAGCAGGCGGGCCAGGTACCCGGCCACGGCTCCGAGAACGAGGAAGGCGATCAGGCCCGAAACCACGGCATCACTCCGTCCGACGCGGCGTACCGTAGTGGAGGTGTCACCGCGAGCGCCGTCGACCGACCGACCGGCGTTGGGGCTGTGGAGGAGGGGCGCTACAACAGACAAGAATTCGGCCGGAGTGAAAGCCCGGCGGGGCGCCTCGGTTGGCCGGACGCGGGTCGATGCACTGATGCCTCGGTTGGAGCGAGGCGTGCTGCATGCGTTCGGCGACTGCATCGATCTCATGCGACGCGGCCGGCCCCCTGAGGGGCACGCGCGCTGGCGGTACCGGAGTCGCGGCCGGGGTGGCACTCCGCTGCGACCTGTTGCCGCGGTTCGGCCATCCACGCGCAGTGCGCTGGGCTGGCCAAGGCGCGCGTGGGTATGCTCGTCGCGCCCTGTGAGGGCCCGTAGCTCAAGTGGTCAGAGCAGCGGACTCATAATCCGTTGGTTGCAGGTTCGAGCCCTGCCGGGCCCACCTTCGGAATCACCCGCGGACGGCCGATAACTCGCCGTTTTCGGGGACTTTGGCTCGACGGGTCAGCGCCTTCCCTGAGGCCTCCGTGACAAATCCATGACAAATCGAGTGCCGAGACGTAGCGTGGTGGCGGCAGGGGCCGCCGTGCAGTCCCGTTCGAGGTGAGGGCCTGGTGAGCGTGGATCGGCTGCCGTCCGGCAGGTTCCGGGGGCGTCTGATGATCGACGGTGTGAAGTACGCGGCCACCTTCCCGACGCAGCAGGAAGCGAACGACTGGGTCCTGATCACCAAGGCTCGAGCGATCACGGGTGGCTTGCCCGGAAGGATCAGCGTCTGCGAGTACGCGGCGCGGATGGCGACCTACGACACCGCGCCGTCTTCGACCCGCAAGTGGCATCAGGGCAATCTCGACCGCTACATCCTGCCGGTCATCGGGCGCCGTCCGCTCGCTCAGGTCACCCCGACCGAGATCTCCAGGATGCTCAACGGCGTGCGCGCGTCGGTGTCAGCGGCCGCGGCCGACCCCACTCGGCCTACCGGACCTGCTCCGCGCTGTTCAATGCCGCGGTTGCCGACGACATCGCTTTGCGCAGCCCGGTCAGGTCGAAGAAGCACCGTCCTCGCCGCCAGTCGAACCGCCGGTGGTGCTCGAGCGCGCGCAAGCCCGACAGCTGCTGCTACGGCTGGGTGGCTGGCAGCGCGACACGGCGCTGCTGCAGCTGTCTTTGTGAGCTCGCATCGGCGAGATCGCTGGCCTGACCCCCCACGACGTCGACGTTGAACGCCGTCGCGTCACGATCCGTCGCCGCTACTACGAGGGAACGGTGCGGGCGACCAAGAACCATCGCCTGCGCACCCTGGAGCTGCCGTCGGCGACCATCGCGACCGTCGAACGGCTGCTGCGCCAGGCGGGGCCGGTGGAGCCGATCCCTCGGCTGGGTGACCGTGAGCACGACGCGTCGCCGTTCCTGCGTCGCTGGCTTGTCCAGACCTCCACCGGGCGGCCGGCGAACAAATCGGCGTACTGCAAGGCGCTCGCCCGGGCCTGCGCTCTCACCGGCATCCCGCGGGTGTCGTCGCACGGGCTGCGTCACACCTACGTGTCGTGGATGATCGACGAGGGACACTCTGCGGACAAGATCGCCTTCTGGATCGGCGACACCCCAGCCACCGTGCGGACGGTGTACGCCCACATGCTGGAAGCATCCTCCGCCCCTGCCGCAGCGGCCATCGACAACGCGCTAGCAGGACTGGGCTGAGGCAGGCGGCAGGCATCACCGCCGCAGGCCTCCATGCGGATTGCAATCCCTCCCTGGTCGGCTCAGGCGGCACCTGGCCGTTCGAGCTCGCCGAGGATGCGTACCGTCGCTTCCTGGTAGGAGGGGGGCCAGCGCGCTCGGGGTTGGCGGCGTTCGCCGTCTTCCCCTGTCACTGGCTTGGTCCTGGGGTCAGGTCACGGTGTCCGTGGTGCCACGTCCCCGGGAAGCTGGTGGGGGAGGTCTCGCCGGTGGTGCCGTGGAAGAACGCGAGGAGGGCGCTGCGGCTGAACCGCCACTCCTTTCCGACCTTGCGGGCCGGGAGGCGGCCCAGGCGTGCTTCGCGGGTGACCGTATGGATGGGCACGCCGAGCCAGTCGGCCACGTGCTGTGCATCGAGGAACTCCTGCTGAGCCTGATCGCTGGGCATCGGTCCTCCCTACGTGCCGTCGACTCGCGTTAGCCTACATGGCTGTAACTAGGCAGCCGTGCAGGTGGCTCCACCCGTGCGCGTGCACGTGGCTCATCGTGGACGCCAGAGAGCGGCCGCCACGGATGCGCAGCGGAGCTGGTTCTGCGGAGATGCCGTTTTCCGGGGGGGTCTGACTGACTGCCAGCGGCTACGTGGCTTGAGAGGCGCGTCGGGCTTCCGTATCACCGGGTACGGGCTCTGGGAGCATTCCAACCTGTGCGGCGGCCATGCCTCGAAGGTGGTCGTCGAGCACGGCCACTTCGATCTTCCATCGGGTCCCCAGACGGACGTGCGGGATGGAGTGCTCCAGGATGGTGTGCCGCAGCGTCGGCCAAGAGACGCCCACGTACTCGGCCGCTTCCTGCCCCGACAGCCATACGGTGGGGTAGGGCCGCGCCAGCCGCTCATGAGCGAGGTTCGCGCCCTGCCACGTCTCGACTCGTCCGCTTGCTGTAGCGCTGACATCACTGCTCCTAGGAAAGCGCCTCGTCCGGGATCGGCGGCCGGATGCGACGTGCCCCGACCGTGACCCAGCAGCCGCGGGTGCGGTCACGGCGGTGGCCGGTGTGGGGGCGGCCGGTCGTACGACCGCTCTCGCGGCATGGGGTAGCGGGGCGGCTAGGCAGTCCCAGCTTGACGACCACGCCGGTGAGCTTGCAGCCAGCGCTCCGCCGGTCTGAGGGACCGGCCAGCGGAGGACCTCGCCTTCCTCGAACGGTTACCCATGGCAGTCACTCACCGTCTTGTCTTGCCGATGTGTCGCTGAGCGGGCGGGGTCAGGTCGAGGTTGAGGTCGGTGAGGAGCCCGCGGCGGGAGAGCGAAACCCATCGCTGGTGTCCGACGACGAGGTGGTCGAGGACTTCGACGCCGACGAGTTCACCGGCCTGCCCGAGTCGCCGAGTGACGAGCTCGTCGTCGCGGGAGGGTTCGGGGTCGCCGGAGGGGTGGTTGTGGGCGACGACGATGGCGGCCGCGCGGTGCAGGAGCGCGTCGCGGTAGATCTCGCGGGGTGACATGAAGGTGTGGTCGATGGATCCGATGGAGACGGTGGTGGTCGCGATGAGCCGGTGTTTGGTGTCGAGGTTGAGGGTGAGGCAGTGTTCGCGGTCGAGGCCTTCGAGCATGGGGACGAGGAGGTCGGCGGCGGCTTCGGGGCTGGTGACCTGGGGGCGGTGTTGGCGGGCGCCGGGGCGGTACACGCGGGCTCGTTCGCCGGCACAGTGG
>DASZZX010000171.1:0-5891 GCA_036260415.1 Nitriliruptorales bacterium | reverse complement strand
GGCGGCCTCGTAGGCCGACGTCAGCCAGCGCACCGCCACCGTCGGCCCGTAGCCGGGGAACGGGGAGAACTCGCCCCAGCCGGCCGCACCGCGGAGCAGCACGCCCTCACGCCGCGTCACCCGGCGGAACGCGGTCCGCAGGGGGATGCGGAAGGGATGCAGTTCCACGTCGTCGAGGCCGGGCACGCCGGGGGTGCGCAACGTCACCGGACCGCGAGCCCGACGGCGAGCAGCAGCGCGTACACCAGCAGCAGGCGGGCGGTGCCCACCAGGGCGGCGATCAGGCGCTGCGGCTCGCGAGCCGTCCGCACGGTGCGCGTCACCGGCACCGCGGCCGGCAGCGCTGCGAGGGCGAGCAGCGGCCACGGGCGGGCGGCGACGGCCGCCACCAGACCGGTCAGGGCGAACGCCGCCACGACGAGGGTCAGGTACAGGCTGCGGGTGCGGGCGTCGCCCAGACGCACCGCCAGCGTCACCTTGCCGGAGACGCGATCGGTGGCGATGTCGCGCAGGTTGTTGGCCACCAGGATGGCGGTGACGAGCAACCCCACGGGGAGCGCTGCCGCGACCGCCAGGGACGCGAGCCGCTCGTCCTGGACGTACTGCGAACCGGCTGTGGCGATCAGGCCGAAGAACACGAACACGGCGGCCTCACCGAGTCCAGCGGAGGCGTAGGGTCGCGGGCCCCCGCTGTAGCCGGCGGCTGCCAGCAGCGCCGCCGCTCCGACCGCCAGGAGCTCCCACCCCGCCGCCGCGGCCAGGGCCAGCCCCGACAGGCCGGCGACGAGGAACGCGGCCAGCATGGCGCTGCGCATCGCGGCCGGTGCCACCAGGCCGGCTGCGACCACACGACGGGGACCGACCCGCTCGTGCGTGTCGATCCCCCGTACTCCGTCGAAGTAGTCGTTGGCGTAGTTCACACCGACCTGCAGCGCCAGCGCCACGACCAGGGCGGCGGCGAACCGCCAGGCGATGAACCGGTCGGCGGCGGCGGTCCCGACCGCGACCGGAGCGACGCTGGCGGGCAGTGTCCGTGGCCGCGCCGCCTCGACCCACACGCTCACCGCAACGCTCCCGCCCGTCTCCGGCGCCCGCTCACGCCCGCCCGCCGAGTCCGGGGACACTCGATCGGCCGCGTCCCGCTCCCCCGCCGGTCAGGGGCGTTTGGGGAACTTGCCGAAGCTGGGGGACCGCTTCTCGATGTAGGCGTCGCGCCCCTCCTGCGCCTCCTCGGTCATGTAGAAGAGGAGGGTCGAGTCGCCGGCCAGCTGCTGGATGCCCGCCAGACCGTCGTCGGCCGCGTTCATGCCCGCCTTGATCATCCGCAGTGCCAGCGGCGAGTGCTGCAACATCTCGCGGCACCATTCCACGGTGACCTTCTCGAGATCGCGCAGCGGGACGACCTCGTTGACCATGCCCAGCTCGTAGGCCTGCATCGCGGTGTACTGGCGGCACAGGAACCAGATCTCGCGAGCGCGCTTCTGCCCGATGCTGCGCGCCAGCAGTCCCGAACCGTAGCCGGCGTCGAAGGATCCGACCTTTGGTCCGGTCTGGCCGAAGACCGCGTTGTCCGCGGCGATGGTGAGGTCGCAGACGACGTGCAGGACGTGTCCGCCACCGATCGCGTAGCCGGCGACCATGGCGACAACCGGCTTGGGCAGCCGCCGGATCTGGATCTGCAGGTCGAGCACGTTCAGCCGGCCGATCCCGTCCGGACCGACGTAGCCGTCGTCGCCGCGGATGCGTTGATCGCCTCCCGAGCAGAACGCCAGGTCGCCGCGCCCGGTCAGGATGATGGCGCCCACCCGGTCGTCGTCGCGCGCGCGGTCGAACGCGTCGGACAGCTCGAACAGGGTGGTGGGGCGGAACGCGTTGCGGACCTCCGGGCGGTCGATGGTGAGCTTGACCACCGCGCCCCGACCGTCCTCGAACTCGTAGCGGTCGTAGCGGATGTCCTCGTAGTCGCCCCACCGCTCCCACGCGACCGCCGGCTCGACCGTGCTGACGGCGGGATCGGGATCGGTCACGTCACCCTCCTGGAAGCCGACCCGGATGCCGCGGGCTACGGTAGCGGAGCGTGGGAGACGCCACGGGAGCCCCCGGCGACCGCCTGATCGCCCTGCGGCTGCCGCCCGGCCCGCGGTTCGTGGCCGAGCTGGACGCCGCGTGGGAACGGGGCGACGCCGTGCTGCCGGTCGACCCGACGTGGCCGGCTGGGGCGGTGCACAGAGCCCTGGCCGCGCTGCGGCCCGCTCTCGTGGTGGACCCGGAGGGGGTCACGCCGCTGGCCGACCCGGTGGCGGTCGAACCTGGCGTGGCCCTCGTGGTGCACACGTCCGGGACCACGGGGGCGCCCAAGGGCGTGCAGCTGACCCACACCGCGCTGCAGGCCTCCGTGCGCGCGAGCCTCGACCGCATCGGCGCACGGCCCGATGACCGTTGGCTGGTGTGCCTGCCCGTCGCCCACGTGGCAGGGATCCTGGTGCTGCTGCGCTCGCGCCTGCTGCGGTCCGAGCCGGTGGTGCTGCCCCGCTTCGACGTGGCCGCCTTGGCGGGCGCGGACGCGACCCACGTGTCGCTGGTGCCCACCCAGCTGCACCGCCTGCTCGAGGCGGGGGTGGAGCTCGGGCGCTTCCGCCGCATCCTGCTCGGCGGCGCGGCGCCCCCTGCCGGGCTGCTCGCCCGCGCGGCGGCCGCCGGCGCCACGGTGACCGTCACCTACGGGCTGAGCGAGACCTGCGGCGGCTGCGTCTACGACGGCGTGCCGCTCGACGGCGTGGACGTCGCCTTGCACGCCGATGGGCGCATCCGCATCCGCGGGCCCGTGGTGATGCGCGGATACCGGCTGCGGCCCGACCTGACCGCGGCCGCTCTCCACGACGGCTGGGTCACCACCTCGGACCTCGGCACGTGGACGGCGGACGGCCGGTTGCGCGTGCTCGGCCGCGGGGACGACGTCCTGGTGACGGGTGGGGAGCAGGTGCGGACCGGAGAGCTGGTCGCGCTGCTGCGCCGACACCCGGCGGTGCGAGCGGCGGTCGTGGTCGGACGTGACGACCCTGAGTGGGGCCAACGCGTCGTCGCCTACTGCGTGCCGACCGATCCGCGCCGGCCGCCGGACCCGGACGAGCTGCGGGCTTTCGTCGCCGCGCACGCGCCCCGGCACCACGTGCCGCGCGAGGTGGTGGTGGTCGACCGGCTGCCGCACACATCCGGTGGGGTCGGGCGTCCCGACTGAGCTCCCGCCGCGTCCGGGCGACGCCGCCCGCCTACGCCTCCGCGGCCGGCGACCACCGTCGCGTCACCAGCTTGGTGCCACCGTAGATCAGCAGCGCTCCGGCGATGCCCGCCCAGGGCGGGTTGGACTCCGCCGCGATGCCGGTGCCCTGGTAGGAGTGCAGCCCCGCGATCCACAGGTTCACCGCGTAGTAGGTGAACATGAGCAGCAGGAAGGCCACCACCCCGATCCCGGCGGCGCCGCGCCCGCGCAGCCCGCGGGTGGCGCGGGCGTGCAGGTAGCCGGCGTAGGCGACCCACGTCAGGAACGCGCCGGTCTCCTTGGGGTCCCAGCCCCAGTAGCGCCCCCAGCTCTGCTCGGCCCAGATGGCCCCGGCGATGACCCCGAAGGTCAGGATCGGGAAGGCGAACGCGGTGGTGCGGTACGCCAGCGAGTCCAGCGTCGCCGCCGAGGGCAGCGACGCCAGGAACCACCAGGCCAGCAGCGTGCCGAGCCCCACCACGACGGGTGCGACGACGGTGGCGACGGGGTTGCGGAACAGCAGGCTGTAGGCGAAGGCGATCGCGGCGGCGCCCAGCACGAGCGGCAGCGGGTTGACCGCCTGGCGCAGGGCCGCTCCGTAGGCGCCGGGCTCCTCGGCCCCGCCCCGGCCGGGCCCGGCCGGCAGGCCGCCGTCGTCCTCGTAGCCCTCCGGGCGCTGGACCTCCGCGGCGTCGTCGAGCGCGGGCGGCACGTAGGCGGCACCGACCGTGGAGCCCTGGTAGCGGGCCGCCTGCAGGATCGCAACGCGCTGCTCGGCGAGGTCGCGGATCAGGAACAGCCCGGTCAGCACGAACGCGACGATCAGGATCGTCGACGAGATCATCATCGCGTTGGTGTGGATCTTCAGCCAGTGGGTCTGCAGCGCCGGCATCAGCGGCCCGGCCGGGGTGTACAGCACCTGGGCGCTGGCCATCATGAGCAGTCCGCCCATCAGCACGAAGCCGACCAGCTCGGGGCGGCGCATGCGCGCGTGGACGACCAGCAGCGCGATCAGCGCGACGCCCGCCCCCATGACCGACGAGTACTCGTACATGTTGCCCAGCGGCACCCGCCCCCCCGACGCCAACGACCGTGCCACCAGCGACGCGACATGGGTGGCGAGGCCCGCGGCGAGCAGCACCACGCCCAGCACCCCCACCGCACGGGCGACCCGCCCCCCGCCGTCACGTCGGTCCCCGCCGGTGAACGCCATCCGGTAGAAGTAGGCGACCATCGCGCCGGCGTACAGCAGGAACGCCCAGGGGAAGAACAGCGTCCTGGACAGCGCCTCCAGCTGGGTCAGGCTCATCGATGCTCCCTCCCGCCTGCGGTCTGCCGCCCGGTCATCCGCGGACGACCTCCCGGGGCGGTTCCGGTGCGTGCCCGTGCGGGTCGGTGTCCCCGCCCGCGGCGGGCCGGTCGGCCAGCCGGTTGTGCAGCGTCCGCACGACGCTAGCGAACTCGTCGTCGAAGGCGTGCGGCCGCTGGAACGCGTGACCGGAGACCGTCACCACGGTGCGGTCGCCCTCCGTGGCCGCCCGCACCCACACCCGTCGCCGGTAGGCGTACAGCGCTGGCAGCAGCCCGGCGAGCAGCAGGCCGGCCGCCACCAGCAGCAGCGGGTCGGTGGGTCGGCGGCTCACCTGGAAACCGACCCAGTGACGCATCTCGGCGAACGCCACGCGGTCCCCGCCGGGTAGCTCGACCTCGAAACCCGGTCGCAGGGCCGCGGCGCCGACCTCCTGCATCGCGGTGGTGTCGAGGTCGTTGACGCCCTGCACGCGGTCGAGACGCAGGTCGCCCCGCCAGGCGTTGATCAGCAGCAGGGGCGCGCGGGCGCCTGGCCAGGCGGTGGGCTGCAGCTCGCCGTCGTCACCGCGCGGGGCGTCGGGGATCAGCTGCAGCTGCAGACCCAGCTGGGGGTCGGTGGCCGGCGCCTTGACCGCGCCGCGCCAGAACCCGCGGTCGGTGGCGGTCATCGTGATGAAGGCGTCGTGGGCGACATTCCCGTCGCGGTCGTGCACCACCACCCGGGCCGCGTACCCCCAGTCGAGCGTGTGGACCTTCATGCCGTCCACCACCAGCGGGTCGTTGACCACGGTGGTGCGCTGCTCGGTGCGCCCATCGGGGTGCTGCAGGGTGACGTCGGCGCGGAAGATCACCGGCTGGCCGTCCGCCGTCCAGTCCACCGTGAACCGGTCGAGCGCCAGCACGAAGCCCGGGTGATCCTCGGCGCCCCACCAGCGGCCGGCGTCGGTGGTCCAGTAGGCGACCGGGGTGTCGGCGAACGCGTGGCCCTCCACCACGCCGACCTGGCCACGGAAGCTGGCCAGCTGCCCGATCACGACACCGAGCAACAGGACGTAGAAGGCGGTGTGGAAGACCAGGCTGCCGCCCTCGCGAGCCAGGTGGCCGCGCTCGGCGGCGACCTGGCGGGGCACCGGCTCGCCCGCTGCCCCCGGATCGCTGTCGGCGGGGGCGACGACGACCCCTTCCCGCGCGTCGCTGCGGGTGGGGGCGGAGGCGTCGGCGTCGGCGTCGGCGCGGTGCGCTGCCGCGGCTCTCCCTCTCCGGGGCGCCCGCCGGGCGGCTGCTGCTGTGGCCGCGTACCCGGAGGCGCCGAGGGCTGCGC
>DASZZX010000170.1:0-17140 GCA_036260415.1 Nitriliruptorales bacterium | reverse complement strand
ATCGAGTGGGTCGACCAGCTGTCAGCCGACATGCGTCACGACTCCTGCCCACTCGAGATCCGCCAGCTCGGACGGACCCTGCGCCGGTGGCGAGAGCAGATCGCGGCGTGGCATCAGGCCCAGGTCACGAACGGCCCCACGCAAACCATGAATGGCCTAGCGAAACGGATCAAGCGGATCACATTCGGGATGACCAACTTCGTCCACTGGCGCATCCGGGTGCTGCTCTACGCCGGCCGCCCCGACTGGTCCAAGCTCGCCACCGTCACCCCATGACCCCGCGGAAATCCGAAGCGCCCGTATGGGCGGAACGGTTCGTTACGGGAGACGGAGCACGTGGTGTGGGGGGATCTCGCGACGCTTTGCGGTTACCAGGTGGGGCTGGGATGATCCCGCACCCGTTCCGGGCAGGAGACCTCAGTGACCGCGGTCAGAGGCTATCCCTACGCCTTCCACATCGCGCTGGACGGCAACGGCATCAACGGCCTCGAGGGGCTCGCAGGCCTCTGCCTATTCCTGTACGACCCGGCGGACGGTCGTTACGCGTACAAGATCTCCTACTTCGACGGCATCGCGGGCGGTCACGCCGTGTCCCTCAACCCGTCGGGGTCCGTCGGGTTCCTCGGCAACGCCGGCCAGCACCTGCTGTTCTACGACCCCGCGACGCTCGAGGAGTTGGACCGGATCTCGACCCTACGGTTCGAGCCGACCCCCACGTCGCTGCAGGGCAGCACGCACCTGGTCTGGCTGGCGGACCGGGAGTTCATGACGCCGATCGGGCAGCACTTCTACCGCTTCTCGGTCGACGACCTCGCCCATCCCGAGCGTCTGGGACCGCACCGGGTGAAGCTGCCTCACGCGATGAAGGTGACCGGCAGCGGGCGCTACGTGTGCTACGGCTCGATGGACTCGCCCGCGTACGGGGCGGCGGGGGAGGCACGTCACGTCGGCGTGTGGGACTTCGAGACGAGTCAAGCCGCGGTCATCGACCTGCCAGCCACCTGCTGGCACGTGGTGGCCGACCCGCGCTCCGACGTCTTCTACTGCGTGTCGTTCCGAGTCGAGCCTCAAGACCACGTCGACTGGCACGACTGGGGCATGGCGTTCAAGAAGGAGTACGCGTTCGAGATCGATGCAGCCGAGAAGCGGGTGCTGCGGCACTGGGCGGCGGGGCGGGAGATCCCGGCGCACATCAACTCGGACCTGGCCCTGTCCGACACCGAGCTGATCTTCTGCAACGGGGGCAGCCAGTCGATCGTCTGCCTCGATCTGGCCAGCTTCGCCTCCTTCCGGATCATCGACGAGCGCCCCGACCTGGAGGATCTGCTCCAGCGTCCCCGGGAGGTCGCGACGCAGGTGTACGACGTGCTGGCACGTGGCAACGTGTTCACCAACAACCGGCACATCCTCGGTGCGCTGCGGGTCAGCCGCTTCAGCCTGCTCGACTCCGTGTACGCGGCTCAGCTCTCCGCCGATCAGACCCTGCTGTTCACCGCCAACCGTGGCCTGAACCATGTGACGGTGTATGACTACCGGGAGGCGACCATCCGGCTGCGAGTCGACATGCCGCCGATCCAGGACTACCAGCCGTTCCTCGCCCCCCTTGCCGATCCACGGCTCGGTTTCCACCACAGCGTGCTGCGCGGCTGATCGGGGCGAGGCTCACGACCCTCCCGCGCCGCACCGTCGCGCGGCCCATAGGAGGTGAGACCGCTCAGGACCGCCCCGCGCCACACAGTCGCGCGGCTGCCTCCAGCACCGCACGCGTGTTGCGTGGGATGTAGGTGCTGACGATCGACTCGACGAACGACGCGACCGGCCTCTGGAGCGCGCCTGCCAGTCCGGACAGCGCACCGTCCGCGAGCTCGAACGTGCCCTCGAACGTCACCCGGCACCCGCGACCGCCCATCGCCGGCTCGTAGGTGGTCGTCCCCTGGCAGCGGATGCTTTCGGGCAGGACGAACGGCTCGATGTTCCAGACGCACACGCGGGCCTGATCGTCCCAGAGGTTGTGGTCGATCCAGCCCAGCACCTCACCCTGCACCGCGTCGCGTACGACGGCCGGCAACCGCTGGCGGGCCCGCCACTCGTTCACCAGCCGCGTCCGTCCCGGACCGACCTCCTCACGTTCGAGGACGGTCACCGACGCCACGTCGTCGATCATGGGGATGAGTTCGGGCAGCCGGTCCTGCATGGTCGACCACACGGGCTGCAGCGGCTGTCGGAGGACGACCAGCGTCTTGAACTGCTTCATGCGGACCTCAGCTCCCGTTCCCGTGCCGTCAGGGACCGGCGAGCCTCGTACACCTCCGGGTGGAGGCGCAACCTGGCCCTGGTCTCCCTCGAGACGTGCGGGCTGCCGGCGAGCCAGGCGAGGGCCTCCGCCAACGCCCGCCGGGCAGGGCGCGGGGCGTAGCCGAGCGCCGCCGCACGATCGTGGCGGTACCAGTAGAAGCGACCGACCATCGATGCCTGCTCCCGAGTGGCGACGGGTGCCCGTCGTCCCACGCGGGCACGCAGTTCCTCCACGCTGGCGGCCAGGTAGGTCAGCGTGTGGTTCAGTTCGAGCCGTCGAGGGACCGCACCTGCCAGGTCCGCCACCGTGTCGTGCACGTCGGCCCAGCGGAGGTTCTCGGCGCCGAGCAGGTAGTGCTCGCCGTTGCCGCCTCTCTCGGCGGCGAGGAGGTGACCGTATGCGACGTCCTCCACCGCGACGATATTGCACCCACCGTCGTAGGTGACGCCGAGCGGGTCGACCAGTACCTGGATGAGCACTGCGTTGCTGGGGCCCAGCCGGGTGGCGTAGGGACCAACCGACATCGTGGGGCAGACCAGCACCAGCTCGACGCCGAGCTCGGACGCCAACGCGAGCGCGCGGCGGTCCTGCTGGATCTTCGCGGCCACGTAGGAGGGTTGACGGGCGGGGTCCGTCACGCCGACGGACTCGTCGATCGCCTGGGGCGCCGGGCGGAAGCCGAACACGACCGACGAGGACGTCACCACCACACGCCGGACGCCTCCGTCTGATGCTGCCCGCAGCACGTTCGCGGTCCCGGTGACGGCCACCCGCTCGAGGTCGACGTCGACGGTCCCGTACACAAACGGGACGGCGGTGTGGAAGACGACCTCGCAGTCTCCAACGATGCGCCGCAGCCGGTCGGCGTCGAGCACGTCACCGACCACCGGCTCGACCGGGACTCCTTCGAGGGAGGTCAGGTCAGCGCCGGCGCGCACGAGCGGACGGACCTCGTGCCCCTCGCGAACCAGCGCTCGCACGAGGTTGGCGCCGACCAGGCCGTTGGCGCCGGTGACGAGCGCCCTCACGGCAACGGCCACGCCTGCAACGTGGCTGCGTCGCGGGCCAGGGCCTCCATGAGACCGCTCCAGAAGTCGGCCAGGGCCCCCAGGCCGGAGTCGCCGGGCCGGCCGTCGAGGCCTCCGTCGGCATCGAGCCCCTGAGCGTGGGGGAGGACCTGGAAGTGGGCGAACCCGTCGTCGTCGACCCGGACGGGTCGAGCGGTCCGAGCCGGTCGGGTCGTATCCATCCGCGCCCGCACGCCGGCCGACCGCAGGTCAGCCAGCCGCTCCATCGCCGTCTCGATGGCACGCTCGACCGCGGCGCTGGGGAGCGGTTCGGTGGCCTCCGGCGAGCTCGGCTCCACCCATCCACGGCGGATGCGGATCTCGCGGCCCTCCACCAGCGCCTCGAGGTTCGCGATCGTCCGGTCGAAGAAGGTGCGGTAGGCGTCGGTCACCAGGTGTGCCTTGAGCTCCGGAAGGAGGTCCAGGTCGACCGATTGCCAGAACGGTGGCAGCACGAACCGCTGTCGACCCACGATCGTGATGGCCGTCGATCCTCCGACCCGCAGGAACGTGACGATGCCGTCGTCGTGCACGGCGGACCCGTTCGGGCTCTCGACCGTCTTCCAGTACATCCGGTGGTCGTCGTCGCCGTACACCGCCACCTCGAGCTTCGCCACGTCGATCGGCTTGGCCTGGGCTAGCGCCAGGTAGTTGGGCTGGGGCAGGTAGAGGTTGCGCTCCGCTTGGCGGACGACGCGACCGCGGGCGTCGTGGGCGATCGGGACGATCACCCCCCCGAGGTAGTCGTTCATGTACTGGATGGTGCGCGTCACGTCCACCGACGCGACGAACTCGTCGAAGTCGACGGGAAGAACCCGCGTGTACTCGAACACGACCGCGCCGTCCATCTCCCGCCAACGGAGACCGTCCGCCCGCTCGGGGGCGTCGGCGACGTACGGCTCGAGCGCGGCGAGCTCGCGTACGAGCGCTTCGTAGTCCGACGGAGTGAAACGACCTAGGTCGAGACCGAGGGGGACCTGCGCACGCCGCACATGGTCCTTGGCGTACATCGCCCGGTACGCGTCCAGCGCCTGCTGCAGGTTCGCCAGCGTGTGGTTGGCGAACACGAGCAGCGCGAAGGCGGCAGGATCGTCGTCGACGTCGCGGAACAGGGAAGCTACTCGACGGTTGATGCGCGCGTCGATCGGGGACCGCAACGGGAACAGCTCCGGGTCCAGCACCTGCAGCCACGGGCGGATCAACCGAGCGAACGTCGGCGACAGATCCCTGCGACGGGTGGCATCGATCAGCTGGGGGTGGACGTTGCGCCAGCCCGCCGGGGCCCGCAGCGGACCATGGATGGTGGCCTCGCGGAGGGAGGCACCGGCCATGGGCGAGCGCCGGGCCAGCCGCGACACCGCCGGGTCGAGTCCCATGGCGAGGGCGCCCACATGGTCGGCCAGCCACGCGCTGCTCGCGGCGACGACGCGGTCGGTCACGATCGGTTCGGGTGCTCGGGTCCCCCCGCTGCCGTGGCAGCTCACGATCCCGTCGATCAGCGCCAGATGCACGGGGGTTCGGCCGAGAAGCTCCCGTACCACGTCGCCGGGGTCACGGGCGAGCCGGTAGTGGTAGAGCTCGTCGACCAGGGGCAACGCGGCGAGCATCGTGTCGAGGCAGAGCGCGTAGCCGTCGGCGTCGTCGCAGCGGTTCTTGGAGAACACGATCCTGAACCCGGCGTCGAGCCATGCCCGCGACAGCGTCGAGCCGTTGAGTACCTCGCCGGGAGCGAAACCGCCGTCGACCAGGTCCTCACCGAGGTCCACGATGTCGTAGTCCCGACCGGCCGGGGTGAGGAAGCGGTAGCCCAGCAGGTCCGCCAGGGCGAGGACGTCGCGGTTGCCGGCCCACAGCGCCGAGCTGTCCGACGAGGCAGCGACGACCACGTCCGCGTAGCCGGCGTCGTGCAACAGGTCGATCAGGTGCTCGACGAGGATCGCATCGGTGAAGGCGGGCGACTCCACCGAGAAACCCCCGAGCTCGGGCAGGATCACGACCCGGAACCGGCCTTGCGTGGTCCGCGCCCGAGCGCCCCGGGCCAGCCGGTCCCACAGCTGCACCCGGTCGAGTGCGACTGCGAGTCGCTCCGGCGGTCGGAGACCTACGTCGTCGACGACGGCCGCGACGTCGCCGCCTGGGGCGATGTCAGCGCCTCCCGCTGACGGTCGGGCTGCCGTTCGGGGCGTCGTCGGACGCCTGATCGTTCTCGGCCGCAGCCTCGTCGTCGCGCGTCCTGACACCGACGATGGACCACACCCACCGGTAGTATTCGGCGCCCAGCTCGATCGTGTTCTCGGCAGTTCGAGACGCCTGGTCCGCCGCGAGCCTCATGACGTCCTTGCCGAGCTCGGTCGCCTCGATCTCGCCCTTGACGTACCGGCCCAGGCTGTCGGCGTAGTCCTGCAGGGCCTGCCCGTAGTGCGCCACGATCGACATGTGGCGCCGCGCCATCCGGCGGGCGAAGCTACGGGCCGATTCCGTGCTATTCGCGGCGGGCGCCATGGGGCTCCTCTCTGGAACTGCCTCACACCACAACATAGTCGTCGAGGCAGAGCCCGGTGCAATCGACGAACCTGGCGAAAGCACCTGGATCCTCGGCAGGCCAGCGGCGCGAGGAACGCCAGCCGGCCGTCGGGTGGCTGGCCTCGAGACTGCGCGTGGCGCGACTGCAAGGACTCGATGCCGGCCGGTCGGGCGGCTCCGCCCGTCATGCTGGTCCGGGCAGCGACGGCGATACGTACCCGGCTCCTGAAACGTCTCCGCTTCCACGACGAGGGTGTCGGGCGTGGCCTCCCAGGCGCTGACCTGGGCGAGGTGACGGTTGGCGAGGGCGGCGCAGTCGGCCACGTTGGAGTTCGCAACCTCGGCGTCGACCCCCGACCGCACCGTGACCTGACCGGTCAACCCCCGGCGACGAGGGTGGTCTCCAGGGCCGCCACAGGGGGGCGCTGCATGGAGACCAGCCGCCGCTGTGTCACGCGCAGGCGCCGTCCCGCGGCGTCGGTGAGCAGCGCCCGACGGTCAGGATGCCGCGACGCAGGTCCAGGTCCCGGCGCTCGGAGGCTGCGGCCATCCCTCCGTCCGACCACCACGGCCCGTCACCGATGCGCAGGTCGAGCACGAGCCAGTTGGTGGCGTTGACGAGGTGCTCGTCTTCCACGTGGCGCCCTGGACGGTGCTGGTGAGACGGTTGTAGACCCCAAGGGGCAAGTGCCCGGGCGTGGACGCGGTCGGCCGCCCGCTCTGGTGCGGCCCCTCGAGTGCCCACTTGGCCGTTGCCAGTGTGGTGAGCGACTCTCGATGGCCCTCGTGGGGTGGCTTGGCCAAGGTCGGCCTGGCGTCGGCGTCGGCCTCACCCGTCTAGGTGCGACGTTGTATGCAACGAATCGTTCGGAAAGTGAAATCTCCGTGAAACAAACCATTCTTACGCTCCCGCCGCATACAACTGACGAGGACATGGAATGAGTCAGGGCACAGTTCCGGGCCTGAAGGCAGGCCCTTCGGGCGGGACGCGCGCCGGGAAGCTGGTTGACCGTCTCCGAGGCGACATCGCGGCGGGGAAGTTCGCCCCCGGCGAACGGCTCACCGAAGGGGCATTGGCCGACACGTACAGCGTCAGCCGCACACCGGTCCGTGAAGCCCTGCGGGTCCTCACCCAGGAGATGCTCCTCGACCACGTCCCGAACTGGGGTCACCGGGTCAGCCGACTGCGGCTGAGCGACCTCGACGACCTGTATGCCGTGCGCCTCGGCGTCGAGCGCCAGTCGGTCCACCGGCTCGCCGGGGGCATGGGTGACCTGGCCGCCGTACGTGGGCTCCTGGCCGTCTGGGACGTCCAGCCCGTCGAGTACCACGCGGACGTCAACCTGGTCTTCGCGGACGAGAACTTCCACGAGACCCTGGCCGCCGCAAGCGGCGGGACGGTGTTGCTGCCCACCCTGCAGCTGATCAACCGACGCCTGCACAGCCTGCGGATCCGTGAGTTCATCGACGAGGACCGCGTCCGCCGCACCTACGAGCAGCATGCGACGATCCTGCACGCGATCCTCGACGGCGACGCCACGCTCGCTACCGCTCTGATGCACGCGCACATCCTCGAGGGGCAGCGGTACGTCCGTCGCAGCGCGCTGTCGCTGGGCATGGTGACCACCATCGGCGAGGACATCGACGATCTTGACGAGGTGCCCGAGGTGTCCCGGTGACCATCGGCGCCACGCCCGCTCACGTGTCCGACCGCGAACCGGCCCGCCCGGCAGCCGGCCTGGGCATCGATGCCCTCCTCGCGGCGTACCGCTCGGGAGACGTGACCCCGCGGAAGGTCATCGCTGATGTCCTCGACACCATCGCGACCGGCGACCCGGCCGTCTGGATCGACCGGCTCGACGAGGCCGACCTCCGAGCACGTTGCGAAGAGCTCGCATGCATTCCCGACGGCCCCACACGGCTGCCGCTCTATGGGGTGCCGTTTGCGGTCAAGGACAACATCGACGTGGCAGGCCTGCCGACCACAGCCGGGTGCCCGGACTTCTCGACCGTCGCCCGCGAGTCCGCTCCCGCCGTGGCTCTTCTGGAACGGGCCGGCGCGATCCCGGTCGGAAAGACGAACCTCGACCAGTTCGCGACCGGCCTGGTCGGGACCCGCAGCCCCTACGGCATCCCGCGCAACCCGCACGCGCCCGACCACATCCCAGGCGGATCCTCCTCGGGGTCGGCGGTTGCCGTCGCCGGTGGTCTGGTGTCGTTTGCGCTCGGCACCGACACGGCCGGCTCGGGGCGCGTCCCGGCCGCGATGACCGGCATCGTGGGCCTGAAGCCAACCCGCGGGCTGGTGTCCACCCGCGGTGTGGTCCCGGCCTGCCGCTCGCTCGACTGCGTCTCGGTGTTCGCGACGAACGCCAACGACGCGGCCGCCGTGCTCGCCGTCTTGGACGAGCACGACCCCCAGGACGTCTACAACCTGTCACCAGGGGAGCGGAACCTCCGGCGGCCCGACGAGCTATCCGCCCTCCGTGTCGGGGTACCGGTGCTGGGAGGGATCGAACCCGCGATCGCCGAGGCCTTCGACGCGCACGTCGGCGGACTGGCGGGTCTTGGCGTCGAGATCGTCCCGATCGACTTGTGGCCGTTCGAGGCCGCGGGCAAGTTCCTCTACGACGGTCCGTGGCTGGCTGAACGCCTGGCCGGTGTCGGCGACTTCGCGCTCGAGCACCCGGACGCGCTGCTGGACGTCACCCGCCAGGTCCTCTCCGGCGGCCAGGACTACACGGCCATCGACCTGTTCCGGTCCATGGAGGAACTCGCCGGACTCCGCCGCCAGGCCGACAACGTGTTCGCCCGCGTGGACGTGATCGCGCTGCCGTCCGTCCCGACGCTGACCACCCTCGACGAGGTTGCCGCGGATCCCGTCGGCAGCAACGCCCGGCTGGGGCAGTTCACCAACTTCGTCAACCTCCTCGACCTCGCTGCCGTCGCCGTGCCCGCCGGGTTCGTCGACTGGGTGCCGGTGGGTTTCACGCTCCTCGGGCCCGCCCTGACCGACCTCACGCTCGTGGGCCTGGCCAGCGCCTACCTCGGCGCCGACGCCACGCCCGCCCCGGCTGTGCCGGAACCCGTGCACCTGGCCGTGGCGGGCGCCCACCTCCGAGGCGAGCCTCTCCACCACCAGCTGATCAACGGCCGGGCTCGCCTCGTGGGCCGGACCACGACCGCGCCGATCTACCGGCTCTTCGCGCTCGACGGCGACGGTCCCGCCAAGCCAGCACTGGTTCCCTCCGCCGACGGGGTGGAAGTGGAGGTCGAGGTTTACGAGCTTCCTGCCACCTACGTACAGGTCCTGCGCGAGGCCGCCACCGGCCCGCTGACCATCTCCGCCATCACGCTCCGTGACGGCAGCCAGGTGGCCGGTTACCGGACGGCCACCGACGACGCCCCGGCCGGCCGCGACATCTCGCGCTTCGGGAGCTGGCGGGCGTACCTGGGTTCCCGCGAAACACCGGCCACCGATGAGCCCGCGCCGAAGCCTGGGAGGAACGATGTCCAGCACTGAGACCTTTGCCCCGCCGGCGCCGGTCGACACCGACGGCGGAAACATCACCATCACCGGCCTGCGCAAGCGGTTCGGCAACAAGACGGTCTTCGACGGGTTCGACGCCGCCATCCCCAAGGGCAGGGTCACGTCGATCTTCGGCCCCAACGGCTGCGGAAAGTCGACGCTGCTCAACATCGTTGCCGGGCTGATCCCTGCCGACGCCGGGACCATCGACCTGGGTCGCAACGGCACCGAGCCCCGGACCGCCTATGTGTTCCAGGACTACCGGGCCGCGCTCTTCCCGTGGCGAACGGCGTACAAGAACATCGCCTACCCCCTCCAGATCGCCGGGTACTCCAAGACCGAGCAGGCCGACCGCATCGACGAGCTGGCCAAGATGCTCGGCATCACCTTCGACCTCAGCGCCCACCCCTATACATTCTCGGGTGGTCAGCAGCAGCTGACGGCGGTGGCCCGATCGCTGGCCATCCAGCCGGACATCCTGTTCCTCGACGAGCCCTTCTCGGCGCTCGACTACGAGATGACGCTCTCGCTGCGGGACAAGCTGCAGGAGGTGTTCCAGGCCACCGGCGTGACCATGGTGGTTGTGTCGCACGACCTCGAGGAGGCCGTGTACCTCTCCGACGCCATCCTCCTGCTGACCAAGCCCCCGACCCAGGTCGCTTCGCTCCTTGAGTACGACGCGCCGCGCCCGCGAACGCTCACCGATGTCGCCAGCGACGAGTTCAACCGGGTCAAGGCCGAAGCGCTGAGGATCTTCCAGTCGGAGGTGCGGCGATGAACCCCGACGTGGCCAGGAACCCAACCGAGACCTACGTGGATCCGGACCCGCACGTCGATGCGGACGGAGGCGTCCACACGAGGTCGAGCACGGCCCTCCTTCGCGACGCGGGCGGCCGGCTGGCCGTCCTCGTCGGGCCGGTCGTGTTGTTCGCCGTCTGGTGGATCGCTGCGGCGCTGGACCTGGTCAGCGAGACGCTGCTGCCGGGCCCTGTCGAGAGCACCCAGGCGGTCTGGCAGGCGGCGACCACCGGGACCCTCGTTGCCGATCTCCAGTCCACGATCTACCGGATGCTGGGTGCGCTCTTCCTCGCCACCGTGATCGGTGTCCCGATCGGGATCCTCCTCGGTGCCAGCAAGAAGGTCTATCGCCGGTTCGAGTTCATCATCGACTTCTTCCGGTCGACGCCGGTGACCGCGATCTTTCCGATGTTCCTATTGATCTTCGGCATCGGGGACGCGTCCAAGGTCGCCATCGCGGCGTTCGCCGCCGGCCTGCTGGTCCTCTTCAACGTGGCGTACGGCGTGATGAGCGCGCTTCCCACGCGAAAGATGGCCGCCAAGGTCATGGGCGCGTCCCGCCTCCGCGTGCTGCGGACGGTCACCGTCTACGAGGCGCTGCCACAGACGTTCGTCGGGCTCCGGACCGGCGTGTCGCTGGCGCTCGTGGTGATCGTGGTGGCGGAGATGTTCATCGGCGCCGACAAGGGGATGGGCTACCGGATCATCAACGCACAGCAGACCTACAACTTGGCCGACATGTACGGGTCGATTCTCGTCGCGGGAGTCCTCGGCTACTCGGTCAACGCACTGTTCCTGAAGCTCGACAACTACCTCGTCCACTGGGCAGGAAGGTAAGAACACGGTGACTGCGACCACCGCAGGGAAGACACGTCGCTTCGGCGCGACACTGCTGGCGATCGCGCTGGGCGCCAGCGCATGCAGCTCCGGCGCCGACGGGGCGGAACTCGACGAGGTCACGGGAGCCTGGCTGCCAATCATGCAGACCACGGCGTTCTACGTGGCCATCGAGGAGGGCATCTTCGAGAAGCACATGATCGACATGAAGCCCGTGAAGTTCGAGAACCCCAACCAGATCATTGACGCGTTGGTGTCGGGCCAGGCCGACTTCGGGCCTCCGGGGGCAGCCGCCGGGATCGCGATGCTCGCCGAGGCCGAGTTCCCCGGGACGTTCCACGTGTTCGGGCTCCAGGGCGGTGGCATCGAGGTCGACCTCATCAACGACGGCCTCATCGTCCCCGTGGACTCCGACATCGAGAACTTCGCGGACCTCGAGGGCAAGACCCTCGGCACCGTGCCCGGGATCCAGTGGGAGACCATCGCCAAGTACATCATCCGCAAGAACGGGTTAGACCCCGAGACCGACGTGGAGGTCACCGGCTTGGGTGTCGCCCTGCACGTCCCCTCGCTGGTCGCTGGCACCGTCGACGCGACCCTGTCGCTGGAGCCGGTCGGATCGATCGCCGACGCAGCGGAGGAGACCAAGCGGGCGATGGTGAACCCGGTCGCGCAGCACATCGCCGACCCGTTCTACTCGGGTGCTGCGGTCCTGACGACGGAGTTCATCGAGGAACGGCCGGATGTTGCCCGGCGCGTCGTCCTGGCGATCGACGAGGCGACCGCCCTCGTGAACGGGAACTTCGAGAAGTACAAGCACCTGCTGCCCAAGTACACGGCCATCGAGGAGGCCCAGCTCGACTTCCTCGCCAAGCCCTACCTCCGCGGCTTCCGAGACCTGAACGAGACCGACCTTGACTCCTACCAGGCGTTCGTGGACGTGTTCTTCTCCGAGGGTGTGCTCAAGGATCAGATCGACATCCGCGAGAAGATCCTCGACCCGGCACTCATCGGCCTGGACGAGTGAGTCTCCCCGCCCGATTCGTGCTGACAAACACGAGCAAGGAAGCTGCGATGAGTCGTCCCGAGCCGTTCAAGGCCGCCGTGGTGCAGACCCTGGCCGTCCTCGGCGATCTCGACGCCAACCTCGAGTTGGTCACCAGGTACGCCGAGGAGGCCGCGGGGGAGGGCGCACGCCTTGTCGTGTTCCCCGAGTGCATGAACAGCGGCTACCTCTTCGATGACGCGGACCACTGCCGCAGCACCGCCGAGCCCGTCGACGGCCGGTACGTCGCGACACTCAAGCAGCTGTCGGCCCAGCACGGCGTCTACATCGCCAGCGGGATGACCGAGCTCGGCGACGACGGGCTCATCTACAACTCGCTCGCGATGACCAGCCCCGGTGGGCAGCTGATCGGCCACTACCAGAAGCAGTTCCTGGCGACGCACGACCAGAACTGGTTCGAGGTCGGCACGCGCGGGTGCCCAGTCATCCAGACGGACCTCGGGCGGATCGGACTTCTTATCTGCTTCGACGGGCGCATCCCCGAGATCGCGCGCGTGCTGACCCTTGCGGGTGCCGATGTGATCGTCGACGCTGCGAACTTCTTCGAGCTCGACCAGGCCGACCAGTGGCTGCCGGCCCGGGCGTACGAGAACGGCGTGTGGTTCGTGGCCAGCACCAAGTCGGGTGTCGAGCGGAGCATCTATTACCCGGGCGGCAGCCAGATCGTCGACCCGAACGGTGTCGTCCGGGCCGTCGTCGGACGCGACACCCACGGCATCGGCTACGCGATGGTCGACCCGGCAGCGGCCCGTTCGAAGGCGTGGCAGAACGGAGGCGATCGCGTGGAGGACCGTCGGCCCGACCGATACTCGATCCTGCAGTCGTCGTTCGAGGACGCCCCGGTCGCCGCCTATCTTCGCGTCCCGCTGGTGCCTGAGTCGGTGACTGTCACCTCCGCGGCCGTCCAGAGCCACTCGCTGGGGACGCCGGAAAGCCTCGATGCAGCTCTGGCGATGGTCGAACACGCCGCTCGGCTGGGTGTGAGGCTGCTCGTTCTGCCACAGGCGTTCGCCGTCGGGGTGCCGACGCCAACGCTGGAGCAGGTGCAGGCAATCGCGGGCGAGCAGGCTCGGGCCCGCTCGGCCGTCGCGAGCATCTGCAGCCGGTATGGCGCCATGGTCGTGTTGCCGGAAGTGTTCGGGGGCGACACCGGTGTCCGACACGTGGCCACGGTGATCGGCACGGACGGTGAGCCCCTTGGCCAGCAAGCCCAGGTGCACCCGGAGCCCACTTCAGGCGAGGCAGACCCCGTTGCCGACCTCGTCATCATCCAGACGCCGCTCTGCAGGCTCGGTGTCATCCTCGGCTACGACGGGATGTTCCCCGAGTCGAGCCGCACCCTGGCACTGCTCGGCGCCGACATCATCGCGTGGCCATGCGCGTGGGACGACCCCCGGCAGCGGCAATTCCTGACGGTGACCAAGGCAGAGGACAACCGCTGTTTCCTCATCGCCGCCAACCGGACCGACACGGGCTTTCCAGGCGGGTCCGTCGTCATCGGCCCCGAGGGACTTCCACACTGGGATGTCGACAAGGTGCTACCGCCAGAACAGCGCCACGGTGCGGTTGTCCCCGGGTTCCTCAACCTGGCGTTATCCCGGCAGAAGTCGATCATCCCAAAGGTGAATGTCCTCCGGAATCGCCTAGTGCACACCTACGGCCCCCTGACCAAGGCGGGGTAGGGGTTGCGCCTGGCCGTCATTGCGGTATCCAGACCTCCTGACATAGCGGGATCGTTCATGCAGAGTTGTGCGCGGTTTGATCACGGCGTAGACGAGTTCGAGGTCGGTGCCGGCGCAGACGGGCTTGTATCCCCGAGGGGTACCGCCAGCACGGGGGTGACCACGTAGGGCGGTCCTGGGAGGTGCCCCGGCAATGACGCATTTCGGCTGGGCGTTCGGGCTCGTGGAAGAGATGGTCGTCGGGGCACGTCTCCTGGGTGGACCCGGTTAAGGGCATTGAGGTGTGGCGCGGCGTGGCTGCGGCAAGGCATCGGATCACGCACGAGCACGGGTGCCTGCGTGGGTCCTCGTGGTCGGTCACGGGTGGTGCCCGGGAGGCGGCCGGTTGGGAACAAGACGAAGGCTCTCCGTCAGGGGAAGCGAACGTCGCCATGCTTGGCGCTCTTCGCGGCGTGCACGAGACAAGGAGAGCCCTCGTGGACACCACCGAGTGCAGGACGGTGACCGTCGGTGTCGACGCCGCCATCAATCAGATGCTTGCCGTAGTCGTCGGGGGTGAGTCACGCCCACTCTCTAAGCTAAGCTTGGACTCCAGGAACGTCGCCGTCAGCTCGCTGCCTGGGCCCACTGCTCGGCCTCGATGAGATGACCGACCTGATCCCAGAGCTCCGCATCGAACGCGTCATCTTGAGTCGCGGTGGGCCGCCAATGACTCCCGCTCGTAGATCGCAGTTTCGAGGATGCTGATCCCGCCGCGGATTCCATTGTCGCGCGCCTTGCGATACGCGCTATCGGGCGTGGACGAAGCTGCCACGCTGAGCGTGTACCTGAGTCCGTCGAACTCCTCGACAAGTGTGTGGTCGGATCCGTAGAGGCGTTCCAACGTCACCTTTGTCGTCGTCCGCCAACGCTTGAAGTCCCCTCGCCACTCAGCACGGATTGGGCTTCGTCGACGCACGACTGCAGCAGGTCGAGGGCGCGTTCAGCCTCCATGAGCCGCAGCCTACGAGGTGGCGTCGGCTCGCCCACGGACGAGAAGCGGCCCACGATGGAGGCGGGTCGACGGGAAGCCCCGTGGCGCGCATTGGCATCGCGCAATCCCTCCCGGAAGCGTGGTGGGAGCTGCGGCCAGGTTGGGACCACGACCACTGCGAGTTCTGTTGGAAGAAGTTCGCTCCTCCGACCTCGCGGAGCGGCCGACCAGGAGGTCGTCACCGAGGCTTTCGTCACCAAGGACGACTGCCACGGATTTGCGCTGACTGCTTCCGCGACTTCCCAGGCCGGTTCAACTGGTCCGTCGACCGTGAATGCTCCGAGAAGGGATCGAGGCCGTCCTGTAGCCCTGTCTGGAATGCTCACGTCGATGCGGACGGGGCGCGGCGGATCTACGCTGCCCACATGCTCGCTCATCTGGATACTGGAACCTCACAAGGAGGGCGAAGGTCCTCGATCCGAACCGGGTACCGCCCATGCCACATCGGTGACGGCCTGCCGGATGGCAGCATCCAGCACCACGACTGCGAGGTCGAGGTCCTCGATGGCGAGGAGATCCCCCTGTGGCCGGGGCGAGTGACAGGAGGGCACCGTTGTGGAGCGGATGATCGAAGCGAACGGCGTAGAGCTCTGTACGGAGCCGTTCGGCTCCCGATCCGACCCCCCGATCCTCCTCGTCATGGGCATTGGCGGGTCCATGCTCTGGTGGGAGGAGGGTTTCTGCCGGATGCTCGCGGACGCAGGGCGGTTCGTGATCCGCTACGACCATCGCGACACCGGCCGATCCATCACCTACGAGCCGGGGCACCCCGGTTACAGCGGCACGGACATGGTCGCGGACGCCGCCGGTGTGCTCGACGCCTATGGCATCCCAGCGGCGCACGTGGTCGGCGTCTCAGCGGGCGCCGCGTTCGCGCAGCTCCTCGCGCTGGATTTCGCCGATCGCGTCCTGTCACTCGTCCTCATCAGCACATCTCCAGCGACGCCCGGTGAGCGCGAGCTTCCACCGCCGACCGAAGAGTTCGGGCGCCTCGTGGCGGCGGCGGAGGTGGACTGGTCGGACGCCCAATCGGTAGTCGAGTTCCTGGTTGGCTACGCCCGCATGCTCGCCGGAGGCCAGCGCCCATTCGATGAAAGGACGTTCCGCGAACTCGCCCGGCACGATGTCGAGCGCGCCCGCAACATCGCGGCCCTACAGAACCACGACGTCATCCCAGACGACGGGCGGCCACGCCAGCCCGTCTCCTCGATCACCGCCCCGACGCTGGTCATCCACGGCACCGCCGATCCGATGTTCCCGATCGAGCATGGCGAGGCGCTGGCGAAGGAGATCCCCCACGCACGGCTGCTGTCGCTCGAGGGAGCCGGTCACGGCGTCGATCGAGCGGACTGGGAGACCGTCGTCGGCGCGATCGTCCACCACACCGACGCGTCCCATCGCCCCACACCCTGACCGGCACCGACCATAGGCGACCCCGGCTGCCCCGACACAGACGGCGGCCACTGCTCGGCGCCGCCGCAGCCGAGACCATCACCCACATTGGGCGACCGGCCAGCCGTTCATCTTCCCCTCGCTCGGCCCGACCGCGTTCCTGCTCTTCTACAGCCCCCTGGCTCCCGCGGCCTCGCCGCGCAACACGGTCCTCGGTCACCTCATCGGGGTCCTCGCCGGCTTCGGCTCACTCGCGCTGTTCGGGCTGCTCGACGCGGATCCAACCTTCACCGAGGGGGTCACCGCCGCGCGGATCGGCGCCGCTGCCCTCTCCCTCGGTGCGACCGCCGGTTCATGGCCTGGCTCAAGGTGCCGCACCCACCGGCCGGCGCGACCACGCTCATCGTCAGCCTCGGCATCCTGCGCACGCCGCTCGACCTCGCCGGCCTCATGGCAGCCGTCGTGCTCCTCGTGGTCCAGGGCTTCGTCATCAACCGGGTGGCTGCCTCCACTACCCGTCCTGGCGCGCCCGGCCTGAGCCCGCGGAAGGCCCGCGTGTGTTGGGAACTGATGAACACCGGCGGTCGCTTCGCAGGCGCAGTACCTGACGTCATTCCACCCGCCCCGTGACGAAGAGCCGTTCCCGCGCTGCCGTCTAGCTACTTCGTCCTGAAAAGGTCGGAGGGCTGTGCCGCACTGATTCTGCCGTTTGGGTGCGGTAGGTGCTCGGATTCGGGGTTTTCAGGTGGGAGAATGCCGTCGTCGCACGCGACGGTGAGTGCCCGGGATGCTGCGTACTCGCAATGACCAGCCGACCTTGTGGGACGCGATCCTTCCCGCCGAGCTGCTCGAGCTGCCCGACCTGCTGGCCAAGGTCGACGCTGTGTTGGACGACGAGGCGTTCTTCGCCCCGTTCC
>DASZZX010000169.1:0-15178 GCA_036260415.1 Nitriliruptorales bacterium | reverse complement strand
CGTGTCGGTCCGACGGGCCCGCGCCTGGTCCTCCGTCCCGGCCGGTCCGAGGGAGACACCGGCGAGGGTGCCCACCTGCTGGACGGTGGCCACCAGCCCGACCCGTACCAGGGCCGCGCGCAGGTCGTCGACCAGCCGGGCGGTGGCGTCCCGCAGCACCCCGAACGCCCGGTCGTCGAGCAGTCGGACCTGCGCCAGGCCCGCCGCGACCGCGACCGGGTTCCCCGACAGGGTGCCCGCCTGGTAGACGGATCCGGCGGGGGCCAGCTGGTCCATCACGTCGGCACGCCCCCCGAAGGCAGCCAGCGGGAAGCCGCCGCCGATGGCCTTGCCGAGGACCGTGAGGTCCGGTGTGACGCCGTAGACGCCCTGCGCGCCCGCGCGGCCGAGACGGAAGCCGGTGATCACCTCGTCGAAGACGAGCAGCGCCCCGACCCTGTCGGCCCGGTCGCGCAGCGCTCCCAGGAAGCCGTCCGTCGGGGGGACCAGACCCATGTTGGCGGCGACCGGCTCGCAGATGATGGCGGCGAGGTCGTCACCGTGCACGGCCACCGCCTCGTCCAGCGTGGCAAGGTCGTTCCACGGCACCACCACCGTGTCGGCGGCGGCGCCCGCAGTGACGCCCGGGGACCCGGGGATGCCCAGGGTGGCCACGCCGGAGCCGGCGGATGCCAGCAGCGCGTCGCTGTGGCCGTGGTAGTGGCCGGCGAACTTCAGCAGCTTGGCGCGACCGGTGGCGGCGCGTGCCAGGCGTGCAGCGCTCATCGCCGCCTCGGTGCCGGACGACACCAGCCGCACCCGTTGCAGGGACGGGACCGCGGACACCAATTCCTCGGCGAACTCGACCTCGGCCGCGGTCGGCGCCCCGAAGCTCGACCCACGTGCCAGCGCCCCGGCGGCAGCCTGCAGCACCTCCGGTCGGCCGTGACCCAGCGGGAGCGCGCCCCATGACTGGACCAGGTCGACGTAGCGGCGGCCGTCCTCGTCCCACAGGTAGGCGCCCTCCGCCCGCGCCACGAAGCGCGGGGTGCCTCCCACCGCCTGGAAGGCGCGCACCGGCGAGTTCACCCCACCCGGGATGACCCGCCGGGCCCGCTCGAACAGCGCGGTCGACCGCTCGTCGGACATCGCCGGTGAGGGTAGGCGAGTCCCGTAGCCTGGCCGCTCCGGTGGACGCGGTATCAGGACCGGAGGGGGAGGCCGCAGCAGTGTCATGGAGGACGCGGACGGTCTCGGCGGCGGTCGGCGGGACCGCGCTGGTAGCCGGCGCCGCCGGCTGGCGGTTCGCCGAGCGGGTGTTGGAGCCCCAGCGCCACGCCGACGCGCTCGACGACCAGGGTTGCGAGGGTACGGTCGATGTCGTGCGGGCGGAGACGACGTCGGTGACCCTGCGCGGGCCGCGGGCGGCGGTCCCCGGCCGCTGGGGGCTGGCGTGGCCCGGCGGCTACCTGCAGGTGGGCGCGCCGACAGCGATCACCGGCGACGCAGTCACCCGGCCGGTTCTCCGCCGCTTCCAGGGGACGCTGGCTGCCGGCGCCACCGCGGTGCTGGACTCGCACGCCTACCCCCCGGATCCCGGCGTTCTCGGCCTGCCGTGGCGCGAGGTGACCTACCACTCGCCGGCGGGGGGGTTCGCCGCGTGGGAGATCGGCCCCCGAGCGGGTCGCAGCGCCGACGCCTGGGCGGTGGTCGTGCACGGCCGAGGGGGCCGGCGAACCGAGGGTCTGCGGCTGGTGCCGGCGCTGGCCGAGGCCGGCCTGACCAGCCTGGTCATCTCCTACCGCAACGACCGGGGCGCCCCGGCGAGCCCCGACGGGCTCTGCCACCTGGGTCACAGCGAGTGGCAGGAGGTGGAGGGAGCGGTGGTGTACGCCCTGGCGCACGGCGCGCGGCGCGTGCTGCTCGTGGGCTCCAGCATGGGGGGCACCGCGGTGCTCACCTTCCTGCGGGCGTCCGCGCACTCCGACGCTGTCTGCGGGTCGGTGCTCGATGCGCCGGTCCTGCACTGGCCGTCGGTGCTGCGACGGGGGGCGGCGGAGGCGGGGGTCCTGCCCGCGCTGCTGCCCCTGCTGCTGCCCGCCACGCTGGCCGTGGCGCGGGTGCGGGCGGGCATCGACTGGCGTGCCCTCGACCACCGCACGCACGTGGGTCCGCTCCGCCCCGTGCTGCTCATCCACGGGGCGGACGACGACCGCGTCCCGGTTGGCCCGTCGGACGCCTTCGCGCGCCAGCGCCCCCACCTGGTGCGGTACGTGCGGGTGCCTGGGGCGGGGCACATCCAGTCGTGGAACGTCGACCCCGAGGGGGTCGAGAGGGAGCTACGGGCGTTCGTCGCGTCGCTCCAGCGCGAGCGGCGCTGGTCGCGGGGACGGGCGCGGCTGCCGGCCGGCCGGCGGAGCTGATCGAGGCTCCACCCAGAGTGTCGACACGCGGGGACCACCATGGCAGTCGTCAGCGGCGAGCGCTGATCGTCGCGGGCTCGGCGCGGAGAAGGCGGGCAGACGAGTGCCGTGGCGGACCAGGCCCTGACGGATCAGGCCGGCGCGCTCACCGGGTCTTGGCGGCTCACCGGCCGCGACCGGTCTGCTCCTGCAGGTGTTCGATGAGCTCGCTTGCCTCGGCCTTGGTGAGGTCGTCAGGAACCTCCGCGCCGGCTTCGCGAGCCAGCGTCTGCAGGTAGGACTCCTGCGGGCCCGTCATCGGCTCCTGGCCGGTGACCCAGTCCTCGGGGTCCTTGGTCGGGTCGCGCTGGGGTGCACCTCGGTCGGCCGACACGTCCCACCTCCTAGGCGAACGGATGTTCGGTTCCCTACCCTACACCGCAGTCCCATGGGCGCCCCTGCCTGGATGACCCCTCCGGCAGCGCCCAGAGTCGCCCCGTGGGTCGCCGACCATCACGGAGGACAGGACGGGCGACCGGCGGCCCGGCCCACCCCGGATCGTCCCGATCCTGCGATCTCCGCCTCGCCGCCGGGGCGATGGCGTAGCCTCCGCGGCGGTCCTTGCACGGAGGCGACGTGACCCTCGGCTTGCCGGAACTGGGCATCCTGTTCGCGCTGGTGGCCATCTTCGGGCTGAGCTTCTGGTACTGGACCCTCAAGGACGTCATCAGTGTCCCCAGCGACCAGGCGTTCAGGACGGGCAACAAGCCGATCTGGGTCGCCGTGATCTGCCTCACTGCCTGGATCGGGTGCCTGCTGTACGTGGGGATCGGTCGTCCGAGACCGCGCAGCTAGATGTCCTGATCCGCGAGGTTGTTGCCATGGGTGCTTGGAAAAGTGAGGGCCTCCGGCTGACGTGATGGGTGCGTGAAGTCCAGCGCGTCAAGGAGGCCCTCGGTGGCACACACCCTAACGCCCGTCATCCGATGAGCCCAGCGCCACCGAGCTCGGGAGCTCTCCGCGGAGTCCTTCCGCTGTCGCCGGCCGCGATCGCTCGGGTCTGACCGGGAAAGTCCGCTCCGACGACCGGCGTTGACGGCTGGTGGAACCGGACACCGCCGCGTGCGACAACGAACCCGC
Organism: Nitriliruptorales bacterium; assembly: GCA_036260415.1. Classification (GTDB taxonomy): domain Bacteria; phylum Actinomycetota; class Nitriliruptoria; order Nitriliruptorales; family JAHWKO01; genus DASZZX01. The sequence continues at coordinate 11,657 of DASZZX010000169.1, read as the reverse complement.
GGAGGCGTCGGAAGGGCAGGTCGGGGTGGGCCGGATCCGTGTCGTCGGCAGAGTGCGGGGCGCGGCAGGGGGGCGGGCGGTTGAGGTGGGTGCCGTTGGGCAGGGACCGGTAGGTGGTGCCGCGGCGGGTGATGGCGACCTCGCCGTCTCGGGATCGAGGCTGACCTCCCAGCCGTGCGGTGCACCCAGCGCAGGTGCGCCCGGGAGGCCAGGCACACCAGCCGGTCGGGATGGTGGTCACGCCCTTCGCCCTGGTGGAGGTGGTGGACGTGGGTCCACGACGCCGGGGCGACGGACGCGGGGAACGGCAGCCCGGGTCGCGGGCCCGCACCGACTGGCGGGTGTCGTCGGGCAGGTCGGCGGCGTGCACCTTGGCGGAGAGGGCCAGGGACCGGCGGCCGACGAACAGCAGAACCTGCAGGTCGGCGTCGTGGCACAGCCGCTCCAGGGTCGCGGCGGCCCTCGGCGGCCAGGTCGACCAACGCCCCCTCCACCCCGTCCCCAGCGGCCCCCATCTCGAACCCGTGTTCGATAGAGGACGCTTCCGCCCCGCTGTGACACGAGCCGGCGAGGCGTGCCCGGACCTGTGGACGACCCGGGCGGCGAGTGGTCTTGGGCTTCGCGTCGAGGCGCCGCCTGACGAACCCGGTCTCGCGAGGCATGCTGTCGCGTCCCTCACGAACGGGAGACCATGGACCTGATCGAACACTCGTCGGAGCAACGCATGGGCCGCGAGGCGGCGGCCGAGCGGTTGCGTTCGCTCGCCGACGAGCTGGCTCGCCAGAACGAGGTCTCGTTCGTCCGTGACGGCAGGCGGTTCACCGTGCGCGTGCCGGACGAGGTCGTCCTGAAGCTCGAGATCGAGATCGGCGAGGACGGATCCGAGATCGAGATAGAACTGCAGTGGTGAGTGCCGGCGCCGTCCGGCGGGCTCACGGGCGCCCAGTGCGAGGCGGCACCAGGAGAGCAACCTTGCCGCTCGCGTCGGCACACGATCCGTCATCCCGGACCGCCGTCAGCTGACGTGCTTTCGTCGGGGATCGTCGTCTCGACCCGCCGCTGACTCAGGTGGACGCGACGCCGGCTTCCGTGTCGTCGCCGGTCAGGGCTTGGAGTCCGGAGGGGGTCGCCCCGTCGAGGTCCAACTGCTTGCCTCGGCTCGAAAGTCGCGGCGAAGACCTCCTCACCGAGCGCCTCATGTGGCGACCCACGCGACCAATGCCTTGTTCGTGCGTGGTTGCGCCGGCATCCTGGTGGAAAAGACGCACATCGCCGTGGTCCGCCGCGGGACGGCGCCCGACGCCCGATGCCCGATGGCGGGCGCCGGGGTCCCCTCGTTCAGCCGGCTGGCGGCGCCTCGGCGAGCTCCCCCGCGGCGTAGGTGAGCACGAGGTCGGCGCCGGCCCGCCGGATCGCGAGCACCGCCTCGCGCATCGCCCGGTCCCCGTCGAGCCAGCCGCGTTCGGCCGCCGCCTTCACCATGGCGTACTCGCCGGAGACGTGGTAAGCGGCCACCGGGAGGTCGTGCCGCGCGCGGACGTCGGCCAGCACGTCGAGGTAGGGCAGCGCCGGCTTGACCATGACCACGTCGGCGCCCTCGGCGACGTCCAGCGCGACCTCGCGGAGGGCCTCGCGGCGGTTGGCGGGGGGCTCCTGGTAGGCGCTGCGGTCGCCGAACGAGGGTGCGCTCTCGGCCGCCTCCCGGAAGGGGCCGTAGAAGGCGGACGCGAACTTCGCTGCGTACGCCACGATCCCCACGTCCGACAGGTTGGCGTCGTCGAGGCCACGACGGATCGCTCGCACCTGACCGTCCATCATCCCGGATGGCGCCACGAGGTCCGCGCCGGCCTCCGCCTGGAGGATCGCCTGACGCACGTAGCCGGCCACGGCCGCGTCGTTGTCCACCTGCCCGTCGGGTCGCAGGGGACCGCAGTGGCCGTGGTCGGTGTACTCGCACAGGCAGGTGTCCGCCCACAGCACGACCGCGTCGCCGAGGTCCTCGCGCACCGCCCGCAGCGACGCCGGCACCGGGCCGTCCGGATCCCATCCGGACGACCCGTCGGCGTCCTTGCTCGCCGGCACGCCGAACAGCAGAAAGCTGGACACGCCCAGGGCGTGGAGCCGCTTGACCTCCTGACGGAGGCTGCTGCGGGTGTGCTGCAGCACGCCCGGCATCGCCTCGACCGGGACCGGTTCGTCGATGCCGTCCTTGACGAACAGCGGCGCGACCAGCTGAGCCGGGTGCAGGCGGGTCTCGGTGAAGGCGCGTCGCAGTGCGGGGGTGCGGCGCAGACGACGCAGACGGAGCTCAGGGAACCCGGCGGGCTGGCGCATGACCGGACGAGGGTAACCCAGCACCAGCGGGGCCGGAGCGCAGGGCACGGGGCGCGGACGTGGTCAGGCGTCCCTGTGGAGGCGCGGGAGGTGCTGCCCGGGATGGAGCGTGGGAGACCGGTCCTGCCCGGGATGGAGCGCCAGAGACTGACCGGACCTGACCCGGGGGGACTCAGCCGGGAGGGGGCCAGCCGTCGGAGGGCGACCAGCCCTTGAGGATGTCCGGGGGGTCCTGGTCGAACTGCACCAAGTGCACGGCGAGGTGCTCGTACACCGCGCGGACCTCCTCAGCCGGCAGCTTCACCAGGTAGTCCTCCGGCTGGAAGCGCGTCGCGGCCAGGATGTTCATCGCGCTACGGACGCCCGAAAGGGAGACGCGCACGCGACCGTCGATGCGCTTGTGGTGGGGGAGCTTGTAGTCGGACTTGCGTCGGGGCGGGTCCTGTTCGGAACCGTCGTACCACGCGTGGGCGAGCGCCATCGCTCGCCATCCGCCGTGGTCCAGCAGTGCGTTGGAGTCCTGCGCCGACCAGCTCCAGGGCAGGTCCGGGTCGCCCTTCGGTGAGTGGTGCGGGCTGGGAACCGTCATCGGTCACCCCCTCCGAGGCGCCGGCGACGCGATGCCACGTCGTCGCGCGCCGACCGGGCTGGTCAGGCGTAACGCTGCTCGAGGAACGGGTCGGCCACGTTGTGGTAGCCACGCTCCTCCCAGAAGCCGGGCACGTCGCGATCGATGAAGCGGACGGACTCCACCCATTTCACCGACTTCCACGCGTACCGCGACGGCACCACCAACCGCAGCGGCCCGCCGTGCTCGGGCGTCAGCGGCCCCCCGTCGTGGCCCCAGGCGAACAGCACGTCGTCCGCGGCGAGGCTAGGCAGGTCGATGTTGGCGCTGTAGGCGTTGGCGCCGTACACGATGGCGTGGGTAGCTGCGGGCAGGACACCGGCGGCGTCGGCGACGTCGCGGAACCGTACGCCCTCCCACCGGTTGTCCAGCCGCGACCAGCCGGTGACGCAGTGCAGATCGGCGGTCACACGCACCGCCGGCAACCGTCGGAACTCCTCCCAGGTCCACTGCGCCCGGTGCCCGGCGACGAGCCCGGTACACGTCAGACGCCACGTGGTCAGGTCGACGCGCGGGATGCGTCCGACGTGCAGCACCGGCCAGGACGTGACCAGCCGCTGGCTGGGCGGCAGGCGATCCGCCCCCGTGCGACCGCTGGGATGCAGCGTGGCGGGCCCGGGTTGCGGCAGCCTCCCGGTCCGCGGTCGCGGCTCGCCCCTCACGGGCTGCCCACCCCGCGCCTCGACGCGCATCAGCCGGTCGAGGTCGTCGCTACGGCGACCGACCTGCACGAGCAGTTCGTCGTGCTGGGTCGGGTCGGCGATCCCGCCGATCAGCGCGGCGGCCTGGCGCAGCACGTCGCCGGCGGTGCGGTAGCCGGCCGCCGGGTCGGGACGGTTCGAGGCGTACTTGATCAACTCGTCGGCGCGCTCGAGCAGCCGGCGGACCTCCGACGCAGGATCGCCCGGGCCAGGCACCTGGCGGACCTCCTCGAAGCCCGCAGGCTACGCCGGTCGGGACGGCCACTGCACACCAGTGCATGCCAGCGGGAGGTGCGGTGGCGCGCCCTTCAGCCGGCGCGCTGCCAGGGGGACAGGTCCGGCGGCTCCTCCACGGCGGGCTCGTGGCCGACCGTGCCGTGGTCGGTGCGGCGCTCGCGGCGCACCGCGTTCAACTCCGCCCCGTACACGTAGATCCGTCCGGCGAGGAACAGCAGCAGCATCAGGGCGATCACGCCGCCGAGCGCCCCGTACAGGCCGTTCCACTGGGCGGCCTGGGACCCCACGTAGGCCGCGCCGAACGTCTTGAGGGCGCCCCACCCCACCGCCGCGAGCGCCGCGCCCGCCCAGAGGTCACGCCATGGTGGCCCCGCCCCGGCGGACAGCAACCGGTAGGCCAGGACGAAGAAGGCGAGGTCGAGCGCGAAGCCCACCAGGGGGGCGGTCAACCTGACCACGCCGGTGACCTCGGGGGGGATCCCGATCGAGGTGGCGGCATCGCCGGCGAGTCCGACTGCGCCGCTGGCGAAGGCGCCGGCGACGAACAGCAGGCCCAGCACGATCAGCGCGAAGAGCGATTCCAGTTTCTTCACCAGCGGGTTGGCGCGGTTCTCGGAGCGGTAGACGACGGAGGTGGCGTCCTTGGCGCCGTCGATCACCCGCAGCCCGGCGAACAGCACCCCGAGCAGACCCACCGCGCCGGCGACCCCGCGGTTGTCGACGATCGTGTCGAGGGTGGCCTCGAGGGTGTCGCCCAGCGCCGCGCGCAGCCCGGGCACGCCACGGGCCATGCGCATGAGGAAGGCCTCCTGCGCGGTGGGGTCGTCGGCGAGCACGTACCCGGCCACCGACAGGCCGAGCAGCATCAGCGGGAAGATCGAGAGCACCGTGAAGAAGGCGATGCTGGCCGCGAGGTGGTTGCCGAGGTCCTCGGTGTAACGCTCGTGGACGGTGAGGGCCGTTCCCAGCACCGGTGTCCCGCGCAGCTTGTCCTTCAGGCCCACGGACCACCCGATCGGCGTGCGGTCGACCACCGAGCGTAAGGAGCGTCCACCGCTGCGCCGGCATCCGCCAGTGGCCGGAAGGACCTTCCGACCTCCGCGCTGCCAGCGTCGGCGGTCGACCGGTCGGGGCGTGCGCGGGTCGTCCGCTCGGCGTCAGCCGTCCGGCCTGGATCGGTCAGGCCCCAGCCGTGCGGGTCACGTTGGCCGGACGGCGCGGACGAGCGCCGCGACCAGCCCGTCGAGGTCGTGACGGCCTGCCTCCACCGCGACCTCGAGCCCCAGCTGGCGGCACGTCGCGGTGGTCACGGGCCCGATCGACACGATCCGCCCCGACCACGGCCGGTCACCGACCAGCCGGAGGAAGTTGCGCACCGTGGACGACGACGTGAACGCCAGCAGGTCCACCATCCCGGCCGCGAGCTGGTCGGCCACTCCGGGGGGCAACCGGGCCGGCAGCGTGGTCGCGTACGCGTCCACGATGACCGGCTCGTAGCCGCGCGCGCGCAGCAGGCCGGGCAGCTGCGCCGAGGCGAGGTCCGCGCGCGGCAGCAGCACGCGTCCCGCACCGGGCGGGAAACAGGCTCCCAGCGCCGCCGTGGTGGCACGCTCGGGCATCAGGTCGGGGCGCACGCCCAGCCGCTCGTGCAGCGCCCGCGCGGTCCCCGGACCTACGGCGGCGACCGTGGTCCCTGCCAGCATCCGCGGGTCGAGTCCTTCTTCGGCGAGCTCCTGCGCCACGGCGGCGACACCGTTGGCGGACGTGAACGCCACCGCAATGAACCGACCGTCCGCCAGCTCGCGCACGGCCCGGCGCAGCGCCGAGCGGTCGCCGGCGACGATCTGGATCGTCGGGGCCTCGACCGGCTCGCCGCCGAGCGCCCGGATCCGATCCGCCAGGGCGGCCGCCTGGTCGGACGCCCTGGCGATCAGCACGCGCACACCGGCGAGCGGCTGCTCGGCGGTGTGCGAGGCCCGGCTCACGGACCACCCATTGGCACGGCGGGGGCGCCTGCGCGCAGCTCCTCGACGATGCGGTCGCCACCCTGCTGCAGGAGCCTGTCGGCGAGCGTGCGACCCACCAGCTCCGGCTCGGTCGCGGCCGCCCGGTGGCTGGCGCGCAGGAGCTGGGTGCCGGAGGGGGCGGCCAGCATCCCCAGCAGCTCCATCTGCCCGTCGGAGGTGATCGTGCCGTGCGCGCCCACCGGTGCGGTGCACCCGCCCTGCAGTCGCCTCAGGAGCGCCCGCTCGGCGCGGACGACGGTCCGGGTGGTGGGGTCGTCCAGCATCCTCAGCGCGGCGATGGTGTCGGGGTCGTCGTCGCGGCACTCGACCGCGAGCGCGCCCTGCGCCGCGGCGTGCAGGCACTCGCCGTGCTCGAGGGCGACGGCACGCAGGTCGAGTCCGATCGGGCCGCTCCTGGCCAGCCCGGCGAGGGCGACCACCACCGCGTCGAGGCTGCCGTCGGCGACCCGGCGCAGCCGCGTGTCGAGGTTGCCACGCAGCGGCTGCACCGCGACGTCCCGCCGGGTGTGGCGCAGCTGGGCGCGCCGGCGGGCGCTGGAGGTGCCGATGGTGGCGCCCCGACGGAGGGTGGCCAGCCGCGCCCCGTCGCGGGTGACGAGGGCGTCACGCGGGTCCTCGCGCCGCGGCACCGCACCGATCAGCAGGCCGCGGCACCGCTCGGTGGGCAGGTCCTTGTGCGAGTGGACCGCCAGTTCGGCGCGACCGTCGAGGACGGCCTGCCGGACGCCGTCCACGAACAAGCCCTTGGCGTCGAACGCCTCGACGGCGCGGTCGGGATGGTCGTCTCCGGTCGTGGACAACGCCAGCAGCACGCACCGGTCCCCGGTCGCGGCCGCGAGTGCCTCGGCGACCTGGGTGGCCTGGGCGCGAGCCAGCGTGCTGCGGCGCGACGCGATGCGCCAGAGACGGCTCACCGGGGGCCTACTCGTCCAGGTCGAATAGCTCGCGCAGGGCCATGGCGTAGTGCTCCGCACCGCCCCCGTCGGCCAGGGCCTTTAGCCGCACGGTGGGGTCGTGCAGGAGCGTGTTCACGATCCCTCGCGTGAGCGCCTCCACCGCTTCGCGCTGGCGGTCGTCGAGGGCGGACAGGCGGTTCGCCAGACGTCCCAGCTCGGCGCTGCGGACGGCCTCTGCCCGGTTGCGCAGCGCCCGGATGGTGGGGTCGACGCGGACCGCCTGCAACCAGGAGTGGAAGCGGGCCGCCTCCTCCTCCACGACCGCGCGCGCCGCGTCCATCGCCGCCCCGGCGACCGTGGTCCCGACGGCGCCGCGGATGTCGTCGAGATCGATGGTCGTGACCCCGTCGAGGGCAGCGCAGGCGGGGTCCACGTTGCGCGGCATGGCGAGGTCGAGCAGGACCAGCGGTCGCAAGGGCTCGCGCCCGCGCAGCGCGTCGACCACCAGCTCCGCGTCCAGCACCAGCGAGGACGCGCTGGCGCAGCACACCACGACGTCGGCGGCGGCGACGGCCGCCCGCAGCCCACCGTCGCCCACCGTCTCGCCTTCGACCCGGGCGGCGAGGCGCTGCGCCTTGTCGGGGGTGCGGTTGCGCACCAGGACGCGACCCACCCGCTCGGCCCGCAGGCGACCGCCCGACAGACCGCCCAGCTTGCCGGCGCCCACGATCAGGACGGTCCTCCCGGCGAGGGAGCCCCCGATGGCCTCCGCGGCGGCGTCGAGTCCCAGGTCCACCATGGAGGACGCGCCGCGCGCGATGTCGGTCTCGCTCCGCACCCGGCGTGACGCGTACAGAGCGTGGTCGAACAGCCGCTGCAGGACGCGTCGGCTGGCGTTCTCGGCGCGCGCCGCCATGGCCGCCTGCTTGACCTGCAGGGCGATCTGCCGCTCCCCGACGACCAGGGAATCGATCCCGGACGCCACCGAGAACAGGTGCGCAGCGGCGCGGTCGTCGTAGTAGGCGTAGTGGGCCGACTCCGGGGGCTGCGACGCACCCGTGGAGCGTGAGCCGAACCAGCCGACCAGCTCGTCCAGGCCGGCGTGGAAGCGGCTGACGTAGGCGTACACCTCGACCCGGTTGCAGGTGGAGAGCACCGCCGCCTCGACGACGTGTTCGAGCGAGCTCAGTGCACGCAGGGCCTTGCCCAGCTCATCGACCGGCACGGCGACCCGCTCGAGCACGGCCACGTCGGCGCTGCGGTGGTTCATGCCGAGGACGAGGAGGGACATGCGGTGGTCGCACTCGGGGGACGGCGTCATGCGCAGCGTGCCGCGCCCGGACGCTGCTGTCCAACCGCAGAGCCCCGCGCACCGGACGGGAGCCTGCTCAGGACGCGTCGGAGCCCGCGACGGGACGCGCGTGTTCGGCCACACCGGCGGGGGCGTCGTGCGGTTCCCCACGTGACCGGGCGTTCTCGTAGTACGCGAGGATCAGCAGCTCCGTGGCCAGGTCGACCTTCCGGACCCGGACGTGCGGGGGGACGCTGAGGTGCACGGGCGCGAAGTTGAGGACCGAGGTGATCCCCGCGTCGACCAGCCGATCGGCCACGTCCTGCGCGGCTTCCGCGGGCACGGTCACGATCGCGATCGTCGCACGCTCCCGCGCCACGATGCGGGGCAGCTCCTCGAGGGCCTCGACCTCCACGCCGGACACGCGCGTGCCTGCCTTGGCAGGGTCGGCGTCCACCAGGGCAGCCAGCCGGAAGCCGCGCTGCGCCAGCCCGCCGTAGCTGGCCAGGGCCCGCCCGAGGTTGCCGACGCCCACCAGCACCGCGCTCCACTCACGGTTGAGCCCCAGCAGCCCCGAGATGTGGTGCAGCAGCTCCTCCACCGCGTAGCCCACCCCGCGGGTCCCGTAGGTCCCGAGGAACGACAGGTCCTTGCGCACCTGTGACGACGTGACACCCATCGCCTGCGCCAGCCCCTCGCTGGCGACGGTCGCCACCCCTGACGCCGCCAGCTCCACCAGCGCGGTGAGGTACTCGGGCAGCCGCGCGACCGTGGCCTCGGGGATGCGCCGGTCCCCCATCACAGCTCCCGACCGCGGCGGGACCGCCGCACCGCCCGCCGGACCACGCCCGGCCGCACGTGCCCCTCGGCGATCTCCCGCCCGTCGACCACCACCACTGGGACGCGCACGTGGTAGCGGGCCAGCAGCTCGTCGTCCTCGTCGATGTCGATCAAGCGCACCGACGCTCCACCGGCCTCGGCGGCGACCAGCCGCTCTGCCCGGGCACACAGCCCGCAGCCCTCACGCGTGTACACGTCGACCGTGACCGGGCGGCGACCGCGGCGGGTGCCCATGATCAGCGCCTTCGGCCTCTCGCCAGAGGTCTCACCGCGGCCGCTCGATCGGCCCGCTCGCGACCCGCGGAGAGCGGGTGGTCCGCACGAAACCGGCGTACATCAGCGTGACGCCTACCGCGAAGGCGATCGCGTGCCCGCCGGTGTCACCGGCGAACGCGAACAGCCCACCCAGGGCCGCGGTCGTCACCCCGGCGGCGATCAGGAGGTTCCCGGCCAGCAGGTGGGGGGTCCCGCGGCCCCGCAGGCGGATCGCGCTGGTGACCGCGCCCACGATGACCAGCACCGAGCCGTAGGCGTTGCCCGCGAAGCTGAAGCCGCGCACGACGGGTGGAAACAGCTCGCTGCCCTCCGGCAGCCGATCAGCCGGCACCTCACCCCGCAGCGTCGCCACGGTGACGAGCGCGATCGCCATCGCCGTGAACGTGCCCACGAGCACGGCGGAGCCGGCGCGCATGGCGGGACCGTCGGCCGTGAGCAGGAGCAGACCCCACAGCCCGGCCAGACCCACGGCCACCAGGAACCGGACCGGCTGGTCGACGGCGGCGGCGAGCGTGCCGGCCAGCGCCGCCACCACCAGGCTGGTCACACCGAGCGTGCGCGCGGTCACGCGGTCGCGGCGGACCGACTCCACCGTGCCGAGTGCGAGCCAGGGGACGGTGAGCACCGCGCCGGCGAGGTAGAAGACCCGGAACGACGCGGAGCTCCAGCCGGCCGCCTCCCCCCAGGCGAGAGCGGCAGCACCCACCGTGAACAGGGCCAGGGCGACCGTCCAATGCAGCAGCGCCGGGTTGACACGGCCACGCACCACGTACCGACGCCCCAGGGCCAGGGTAAAGACCGCCGCCACGACGGCGGCCGCAACCGCGACGTAGAGCTCCAGTGCCGTCCTCCCCGGATGCGGGACGCGACCGTAGCGCGCGCCGTCAGGTGCTCCGGAGCTGCACGCGACGGACCTTCCCGGTGGAGGTCACGGGCAGCTCGTCGACGAACGTGACCGCTTGGGGACACTTGAAGCGCGCCAGCCGCCCGCGGCACCACGACACCACCTCGTCCTCGGTGAGGTCGCTACCCTCCCGCGCGACCACGAAGGCCTTCACGGCCTCACCGGTGTAGGGATGGTCGATCCCGACCACCGCCGCGGTGACGACCTCGGGATGGCGGTGCAGGGCCTCCTCGACCTCCCGCGGGTAGACGTTGAAACCCGACACGATGATGAGGTCCTTCTTGCGGTCGACCAGCCGCAGGTCACCCTCGCCGTCGAGGATCCCGATGTCGCCGGTCCGCAGCCACCCGCCCGGTGCGAACGCCTGCTCGGTCGCGGCCGCGTCCCCCCAGTAGCCGGGGAACACGTTGGGGCCACGGACCCAGACCTCGCCGGGGTCGCCCGTCTCGACGTCCCGGCCCTGTTCGTCGACCAGTCGCAGCTCCACCCCGGGCAGGGGCCGTCCCACGCTGCCGGGCTTGGCCAGCCGGGCCACCGCGGTGCTGGTGACGGCCGGGGCGGCCTCCGTCAGGCCGTACCCCTCCCAGATGGTGATCCCCACGGTGTCGCGGAAGCGTTCGAGCACGGCGGCGGACAGTGGGGCCGCCCCGGAGACGGCGACACGCACCCGCGGCCAGCCTGCCTGGGTGACGCCGGGCGTGTTCAGCCAGGCGATGTACATGGGTGGGGCGCCCAGCACGACCGTGACGCCGTGTCGGTCGAGCAGGTCCAGCGTCCGGACCGGATCGAACCGCTCGGTCAGCACCAGCGTGGCACCGACCCGGATCACGCTGCCCAACCCGACGTTGAGCGCGTAGACGTGGAAGAGGGGCAGCACCGTGAGGACCACGTCGTCGGTGCGGACGGCGAGAGGGGTCGCCAGCACCTGGTCCTGGTTGGCTGCGAGGTTGCGTCGGGTGAGCATCGCACCTTTCGGACGGCCGGTGGTCCCCGACGTGTAGAGCAGGACGGCGACCTCGTCGGGGTGGCGTTGCGCCTCCCGCAGCGGGTCGCCGCGGTCGAGCAGCTCCTGCCAGGTCGACGTCAGCGCTGCGGCGGTCCTCTGGCGGCCTCCCGCCACGATCAGATGCTCGAGCGCCGCTCGGGGGAGGTGGTCGAGCACCGGACCGACGGACTCGGCGGCGACCATGACCCGGGCGCCGCTGTCCGTGAGGATGTGCTCGACCTCGGGCGCCGTGAGAGCGGTGTTCACCGGGACGGCCGTGGCCCCGGCACGTAGCGCGCCCAGGTACGCCTCGACGAAGTGCGGGGTGTTGCCGAGCATCAGCGCCACCCGGTCGCCGGGTCCCGCGCCCAACCGCTGCAAGCCGCCTGCCGCCGCGTCCACGCGCCGATCGAGCTCGGCGTACGTCACCTGACGGTCCTGCCACAGCAGCGCGGTGCGGTCGGGCGTTCGATCGGCAACGTCGCGCAGGCGCGCTGCCAGATCGGGGGTGCCCGTGTCCACCGCTCGTCTCCTCGGC
>DASZZX010000168.1:0-1678 GCA_036260415.1 Nitriliruptorales bacterium | reverse complement strand
CGAGAACCAACCGCGACGGCCGGACGTCACCGCCCAGACCCGAGCGACTCTGACAGTGAGAGCTGTCTCCAGGGTCACACCGAGGCGCCTGCTGTGGATGACGACCGGTCGTCCGGACGTCACCTTTCCAGACGCTCCCTTTCGCGTCGAAGCACTCGCGCGGACGGTGCTCATCGGTGCTGTTGCCTTTGGAGGCCTAGGGCGTGGCGGTCGCGCCAACGTGGTCGCGCAGCCCGGCCAGGCGTTGTATGAAGCTCGCGAGATCGGGTAGCTCCTCATCATCCCCTACGCTCGGCCCGGGGCCAGCCGGTGTCGGGCGGCGAACGCATACGCATGGAGGCACTGACATGCGACGCTTGACGGGTTTCGCCGTATTCGTCCTCGTTGCGTTAGGAGCTGGGGGCGCCGCTTGGGCGCAATCGAGTCCCCTGGCGAAGCTCAGCGGCCCGTCGCCGTTTGCGCCGAACTGCGACGGGGTGGTGTGGGAGACGGGCACGCTCTATCCAAACGCCGAGGTCGAGCCCTGGGTCGCCTGGAACCCGGCCAACCGGCGCAACCTGGTCGCGGTCTACCAGCAGGACCGCTGGTCCGACGGCGGGGCCCAGGGCAACCTGACGGCGGTCTCGTTCGACCGCGGCGAGTCCTGGATGCGGCCGGCCCCGCCGCCGTTCTCGCGCTGCGCGGGCGGCAATGCCACCAACGGCGGTGACTACGACCGGGCGTCCGACCCCTGGGTGAGCATTGGGCCGGACGGCTCCGCGCATCAGATCGCGCTGGCGCTCAGCGGCCCGGCTCCCAACTTCACGATCAGCGCAATCCTGGTCTCGACGTCACGGGACGGCGGCCGCACCTGGGATCCCATCAAGACGTTGCAGAGGAGCACCTCGGCCAGCCTGTTCAACGACAAGGAGTCGATCACGGCCGACCCCGGCGACGCGCGGCTCGTCTACGCGGTGTGGGACCGCCTGCAGAGCCAGAACCCGGACGACCCGGCCTCGACGTTCTCGGGCGACACGCTGTTCGCACGCTCGACCGACGGCGGCCGAACCTGGGAGCCGACGCGGACGATCCTCGACTTCCCCGACAACAGCAACATCCAGACGCTCGGCAACCAGATCGTCGTGCTGGGCGACGGCACGCTCGTGAACGTGTTCAACCTGATCGACCGCGGGCTGCCGCTGGTGGCCGTGCAGCGCTCCACGAACAAGGGGGTCACGTGGTCCGCCCCGATCATCGTGGACGTGCTGCTGAGCAGCGCCTCCCAGGGCCAGGGGGTCGTCGATCCCTCCGACCTGCATCCCGTGCGGACCGGTGGCCTGCTGCCGGAGGCCGCCGCGGACCCGCGTGCGGGTTCCGACGACCTGTACATCGTCTGGCAGGACATCCGCTTCACGCTGGCCGCCCCGCTGCCGATCTTCAACGACCAGATCGTGATCACCAGCTCGAGGGACGGCGGACTTAGCTGGAGCGACCCCAGACGGGTCAGCGAGAACAAGCTCACCCAGGCCTTTACGGGCTCCGTGGACGTCAACGCGGGAGGACGCATCGGGGTGACGTACTACGACTTCACCGCCGATGACCCCGCACGCGGTACGCCGCTCGAGACCGACTACTGGTCGACCGTCTCGCGGGACGGCGTCAACCGGTTGCGCGCCGAGAATGTTGCGCCGCCGTCCCG
>DASZZX010000167.1:0-7635 GCA_036260415.1 Nitriliruptorales bacterium | reverse complement strand
ACGGAGCGTCGGTCGACGCCCAGGGTCCTGCGACCAGGACCGGTCGCCCGGCCACGTCGACCGTCTCCTGCTCCAGGATCGCGGCAGCGACCTCGATCGCCTGCCGGTGGTAGGAGCGCTCGTTCGGGAAGCGTCGCGCGGCCAGGAGCAGGGCCCTGGCCGTGTCGAGGTCCGCGTCGGCGGCGGGCTGCGGGTCAACGACCCGGCCGTCCTCCCAGTGGCTGGCCAGCAGCCCGTCGCTGCGACGCTCCAGGTGGGTGCGGGTCCACCGCCAGATCCGTTCGAAGCGATCGCGGTCGCCGACGGCCACCGCCCCCAGGAGCGCGTACGCCTGGCCCTCGCTGACGGTGTCGCCGCCCTGGTCGTGTCGCACCACCCGGCCGTCCGCATCGACGTAGGTGTCCAGGAAGTGCTGCACGGAGACGGTGGCCGCCCCGGTCGTTGCGTCCGGATCCGACGTGGCCGGGCTCGCGGGCCCCGGAGGTCCACGGTCGCGACCGCCGGCACGCACCAGGGAGCAGGCGGCCGCAGCCGAGACGACGAGCAGCGCCGCGACCGCGGTCGGCCACGGTGGTGGCCACGACCGGGGCATGATCGCAGTGGAGCCCATCGGTGCGGCGTTCGCACGTCTCTCCCCGGTGGGACGGAGGGGGACCCGCGTCAGCCGGTCGAACGGTCCAACTGACGGGCGGTCGCCGACGGCACGTGGTCGTGGCCCACCAGCAGCACCGGCCCGTCGACCACCGCCGCCGCCGCGCTACCGGCCAGCGCATCCGCGAACGCCTCACCGGTCGCCACGTACACCACCGGCACCCGGCCCGGGAACGCATCGGCCACCACCGCCGCCGCGGTCGCGTACCGGTCAGGCCCGCTCAGCCGCTGCGGCTGCACCCCCGACACCCGGCCCACCTCCGCCACCACCGCATCCGACACCGCCGCCCGCCCACCCAGCACCTTCACGCCTCCGCTCGACCCGCTGAAGTAGGGGTCGTGGGCCAGGTCCCGGAAGGCGGAGAAGGCGGCCGTGGACGAGTCGATCCGCCAGTCCTGCTCCTTGTCGACGTGGAACCACACGAGCCCGGCCACGCTCGGGAAGCGCTGCTTCAGGTCACTCCGGGCCTGGGCGATCCAGGCGGCCTTGTCACCCCCGACCTCCGTGGACGACGTCTCGGAGACCATGAGTGGCTTGCGCGCCGCGTAGTCGCCGTAGAGCGGGGCGATGAGGTCGGCCAGGGCCGTCCACGACGACCAGGGCTGCGAGCGACCCCAGTTGTACGCGTCGATGCCGACCCAGTCGACGTGCGCGTCCCCCGGGTAGTAGCTGGTCCACTGGTTCCACGGCTCCTGCGGCACGTCCACGTGGTTGGGTGCCCACACCCACACCGCGTTGGTGGCGCCCTCGGCCTCGAACAGATCGTGCACACGCCGCCAGGCAGCCACGTAGCGCTGCGGACCGGTCGTTCCGCCGCCGTTGCGGTCCCCGCTCCACGGGTACCAGTCCCCGTTCATCTCGTGGGCCAGCCGCAGCATCACGTCGGCACCGAACGCGGCGACCTCCCGTGCGCGCTGACGGATGAGCGCGTCGTGCGCGCCGGAGGCGATGGACTGCAGGTCCGTGCCCCACGGTTCCCACGTGACCAGCGGGATGCGGCCCTGCTCGACGTCCCAGCGCTCCAGCGGCCCGGGGAAGGCGTCGGTCCACGCATAGAAGTGGTGGTCGATGGCGAGCGTGCGGCCGAGTCGCTGCTCCAGCGAGCGCACGTCCTGCTTGGCGGCCTCCACGCCCGACCAGCGCCCGTCCGGGTCGACGTACGCGCCCAGCAGGGCGCCGTCGGGAGGCACCAGCGGCCCGGTGGGACGCGGCCCGGCCGCTGCGACCGGGAGCGCCGCCGGGCCGCAGAGGGCGAGCGTGACGAGGAGGACGAGACAACCTCGTGCTGTCGCCTGCGGTCGCGGCACACCGTCCCCGTTGATCCCCGCCGGTACCGACACGTATCGACACGTTCGCCCGACGCCCTTGAGGCCCCGAAGTGGTAGAGGGCCACCGTCAGGCCACGTCGCTGCGTGCGCGCCGGATCGTGCGGCGGCTCTACACGTCGGGTCGACGGTCCATCCACCCTCCGTCCCGCCCGTGGCGGTCGGCGACCACACCGGCGAGGATCGACAGCGCGATCTCCTGTGGTGTGCGGCCACCCAGGTCGAGGCCGAGCGGTGTGCGGAGGCGGGCCGGGTCCGCACCCGCCGCCCGGATCGCTCGCAGGTGGTCGGTCACGTGGCGGCGGCTGCTGACCAGCCCGACGAACCCGGCCTCGGCCTCGAGCGCGGACGCCAGCTCGTCGGCGACCTGGGGGGCGTCGTGGTCGGTGTGGGCCACCACGGCCGTGGGGTCGAGCTGGACGTCGGCGATGCTGTCCACCACCCGGTCGGCGGCGGCGCGGTGGTCGGCGGTGACCCGTTCGCTGCGCGACTCGACCAGCACCGTCGCGTAGCCGAGATCGCGTCCCCACCGCAGGAGCCACCGCGCCACCTGCGTCGCGCCCAGCACCGCGAGCGTCGGCTGGTGCCCGAACGGTTCGAGGCTGACCTCGACGGTGCCCCGGTCGTGCTCGTACGTGCGCATGGTGAGACGACCCGTCGCCAGCGCCTCGGCCGCGTCCGCGAGCGCTGCGTCGTCGAACTCGGCGCAGCCCAGCGTGCCGGCCAGCGCCGCGTCGCGGCTGAGCAGCAGCTTCTGGCCCGGCTCGCACGGCGGAGCTCCGTCCGTGCGCAGTGCTGTGGCCAGCACCAGCTGCTCGCCACGCCCAAGGTGGCGGCGCAGCTCGTCCAGCACGTCCCCCCGCGGCTCGTCCCGCACCTCGCCCCGCGGCTCATCCCGCACCTCGCCCCGCGGCTCATCCCGCACCTCGCCCCGCGGCTCGTCCCGCACCTCGCCCCGCGGCTCGTCCCGCACCTCGCCCCGTGGCTCATCCCGCACCTCGCCCCGCGGCTCGTCCACTATGTCGCCCCGCGGCTCATCCCCCGCCGGGGCGGGGGCGTCGGGGGGGCGTTGGTCGGCGTGCCCGTGGCGGGTGCGTCCGGCCAGGAGGTCGAGCGCGTGTGGGACGACCGCCAGCACCGCCTCCAGGCTCTCGACCGCACCTGTGGGGCTGCCCGGCAGGTTGATGACCAGGCACTCACCAACGCTGCCCGTGAGGGCGCGGGACAGGTCGGCCATGGGGGTGGACGCGCGGCCGGCGGCGCGCATGGCCTCGGCCAGGCCGGGTGTCTCGCGGTCGAGCAGGGACCGCGTCGCCTCGGGCGTCACGTCGCGCGGTCCGAGCCCCGTCCCGCCGGTGGTGACCACCAAGCGCGCGGAGCGGGTCAGCTCCCGCAGTGCCGCGCTGATGCGGCCGATGTCGTCGGGGACCACCTCACGGGCGACCACCTCGAACCCGGCAGCCTCCAGTCGGTGCGCGAGTGCCGTGCCGGAGCGGTCCTGCCGGGTGCCCGCCGCGACCCCGTCGGAGACGGTGAGCACGGCGGCGGTGCGGGCGGTCACCGCGCGAACCGTGGGTGGTCGGGGAACAGCTCACGCAGACGGGGGTTGGTGCGGTCGGCGTCGGACATCACCGGCTCGTCCACCGGCCACCGCACCGCGAGGTCCGGATCGTCCCACGCCACGGATGGCTTGTCGAGGCCGTCGCGCCAGTAGTCGGACACGTCGTAGACGTAGTCGGTCGCGGATCCGCCGTAGGCGCAGAAGGAGTTGGCGAGCCCCTCCGAGATGAACAGGCGGAGGCGTTCGCCGCCGGGCGGGTCGCCGAGTTGGAAGGTGACCACGTCGCCGAAGGTCGGGCTGTCGGGGCGGATGTCGGCGACGGCTGCCATCGCGGTGCCGCGGGTCACGTACACGAGCTTGTCCCAGGGTTCGGCGTGGAAGCCTCGCAGGACGCCGGACTGGCTACGCGAGTGGTTGCCCTGGCGCAGGACCGGAGTGCGTCCCAAGACTGTCTCCAGCTCGCGCAGCTGGTAGGTCTGTCGGAAGAAGCCGCGCTCGTCCTCGAAGGTCTGCCAGCGCACCACCAGCAGGCCCTCGATCGGGGTCGTCTCGACCGGCACCGTCCGTCCTCACAGGATGGGTGAAGGCTACGCGCCAGGCGCCGCCGCAGGGTGGGGAAGGCGGCGGACTCGCTGGCGGCACGCCCGACACGCGACCACCGCTGGCACCTGGCGCGGCACGGTGACAGCGAGCGCGCGTGCGCGCAACCTGACGGGTCCGAGCGTCCCACGTCAGCCTTGACGGGCGCCGTCGCCGCGCACCCGCACCGCGTTGTCGAACGACAGGGTCCGGATCGGCCACGGGATGGTCATGCCGGCCTCCGCCACCGCCGACTTGGCCGCCGACAGCACGCGGTCCTGCGCGTGCCGCACGCTGCGGATGTCGGGAAGCGTCCAGTAACGCAGCTCGAAATCGACGCTGGAGTCGCCCAGCTCGGTGAGCAGCACCTCGGGTTCGGGGTTCTCCAGCACCGCCGGCACGGACCGCACCGCCCCCATCAGGACCTCCCGCGCCCGGTCGTGATCGTCGCGGTAGTCGATGCCGACCGTGACCGTGGTGCGGCGCCGCCCCCGGCGGGTGAGGTTGCACAGCGGGTTGCGGAAGACGTCCGCGTTGGGCATCAGCACGGTCACCCCGTCGTAGGTCTGCAGCCGTGTCACCCGGAGGTCGATCTCCTCGACGGTGCCCTCGAACTCGCCGGTCTGGATCTGGTCGCCGGCGCGGAAGGGCTTGCGGACCATCAGGATGACGCCGGCGACGAAGTTCTCGAGGATGTTCTGCAGCGCGAACGCCAGAGCCAGCCCGGCGATGCCGAGGGTGGCCAGCGCGGCGCCGACCTTCACGCCCGCGATGGCCAAGGCGAGCAGGGCGAACGCCAGCACCGTGACGAACCGCGCGAGGCGACCGGACAGGCCGATCACGACCGCGTCCGCCGAGGTCCTGCGCAGCCCCCTCTCCGTCCACGTGCCGACCCACCGGGCGACCAGCAGACCCAGGAGGAACAGCGCGACACCGACCGCGATGAGCGGCAGGTGGGCCAGGAAGCCCGCGACCAGCGACTCGACGGTGTCGCGGACCAGCTCCAACGCCTCCGCGAAGTCGTCGACGTCGCGTTCCATCAGGAGGGGCTCCGTCGGCGACGGGGAGACGACCACCGTGCCACCGTCCTGGGCCGCGACCTCCGCCCGTGCGAGCGCCTGCAGTCCACCGCCGCGGGCGGTGACCTCGAGCGGCCAGACCACGCCCACCTCCTCCGGCGCGCCGTCGCCTGACCAGGCTAGTGGCGGCCCCGTCGCCACCCCGTGACGGATGCTCGGGGCCGTGAGGGACGTCCCCTACGGTGGGGGCGTCCGGCCGACGACGCCGCGTCGTCGGCTGCCCGTACCCTCGCCCGCGACGCCACCCGTCCCGTCCCGCACGAGGAGCCAGTGACCACCAGCAAGAGGCGACCCAGCGACTACACGGCGCGCAGCATCACCGTCCTGGAAGGGCTGGAGGCCGTGCGCAAGCGGCCCGGGATGTACGTCGGTTCCACCGAGACCCGCGGGCTGCACCACCTCGTCTGGGAGGTGCTCGACAACGCAGTGGACGAGCACCTGGCCGGTCACGCGTCCCGCATCACCGTGCGCCTGCTCGCCGACGGTGGCTGCGAGGTCATCGACGACGGCCGCGGCATCCCGGTCGACCTCCACGAGAAGGAGCGCCGTCCCGCGGTGGAGGTCGCGCTGACCACGCTGCATGCCGGCGGCAAGTTCGATCGCCAGGCCTACGCGGTGTCCGGCGGGCTGCATGGCGTCGGCGTGTCGGTGGTCAACGCGCTGTCCCGTCGCACCGAGGTGGAGGTCGTGCGCGACGGCGGCCGGTACGCCATCGCCTTCGAACGGGGCCCGGTCGTCGAGCCGCTGCGGCGGGTCAAAGCGGCGAAGGGCCACGGCACCATGGTGCGGTTCTGGCCCGACGCCGACGTGTTCGAGACGGTGGAGTTCGACCCCGCGACGGTCGCGCAGCGCCTGAGGGAGACGGCGCTGCTGAACCCGGCTCTGCAGATCGTCCTCACCGACGAGCGCACAGGCCGGTCGGAGACCTACCACTTCCGCAGAGGGCTGGTGCACTTCGTCGAGGAGCTCCTGCACGGGCGCGAACCGGTCGACCGGCCGATCGAGATCCACCACGACGGCGAGGTCGACGGCAAGGCGATGGCGCTGGACGTGGCGGTGGCGTGGAGCGAGGGCTTCCACGACGAGCGGCTGCGCTCGTACGTGAACGTGGTGCGGACCGCCGACGGCGGAACCCACGAGGAGGGCTTCCGCCGGGCGTTGACCTCCACGCTCAACCGGTTCGGTCGTGACGCGAACGCCCTCACCAAACAGGACCCCAACCTCACTGGCGACGACGTGAAGGAGGGACTGGTCGCGGTCATCTCGCTGAAGATGCCGGACCCGCAGTTCGAGGGCCAGACCAAGGGTCGGCTGGGCTCCAGCGTCGCCCGCGGCTACGTCGAGTCCGTCGTCAGCGACGCACTCGCCGACTGGCTGGCCAAGCACCGGACCGCGGGACGGCGCATCGTCAAGCGCTGCGCGGTGGCGGCGCGGGCGCGGCAGGCGGCCAAGGCCGCACGCGAGCTGACACGGCGCAAGGGCCTGCTCGACGCGCAATCCGCGGGCCTGCCCGGCAAGCTGGCCGACTGCACGAGCCGCAACCCGGCCGAGACCGAGCTGTACGTGGTCGAGGGGGACTCGGCTGGCGGCTCTTCCAAGCTCGCACGCGACCGCCACACCCAGGCGATCCTGCCGCTGCGGGGCAAGGTGCTCAACGTTGAGAAGGCGCAGCTGCGGCGCGTGCTCGAGAACTCCGAGATCCAGGCGCTGGTCAAGGCCGTCGGCACGGGCGTCGAGCCCGACTTCGACTACGACCAGCTGCGCTACGACAAGATCGTGCTCATGGCGGACGCGGATGTGGACGGCGGGCACATCACGACTCTGCTGCTGACGTTCTTCTACCGGCTGATGCCGACGCTGATCGCCAAGGGGCACCTCTACCTCGCGCAGCCGCCGCTGTACCAGCTGCGGCGGGGCAGCCGGGTCGCGTACGCCATGAGCGACGACGAGCGCGACCGGCTGCTGCGGACGACCTTCAAGGGTGACGGCAAGGTGGAGATCCAGCGCTTCAAGGGTCTGGGCGAGATGGACGCCGAGCAACTGTGGGCCACCACCATGGACCCGGCGCGGCGGACGCTGTTGCGGGCGACCATCGAGCAGAGCATGGCCGCCGACGAGCTGTTCACGCTGCTGATGGGCGACGCGGCCGAACCGCGGCGCGAGTGGATCGAGCGCAACGCCAACTTCGCCCAGCTGGACGTGTGACACGCGCCCCGCGATGCCCGCGGACCCTCTGGGATCGTGCGCCGGGGCGTCACATCCGACCGCGACGACGCACGATCGTGTCGGCCCCGCCGATCGTGCGCCCCGGTGGTCACATCCGACCGCGACGACGCACGATCGTGTCGGCCCGCGGATCGTGCGCCCCGGTGGTCACATCCGACCGCGACCACGCACGATCGTTTCGGCCCCGCGGATCGGGCGCCGTGGTGGTCACAT
>DASZZX010000166.1:0-8563 GCA_036260415.1 Nitriliruptorales bacterium | reverse complement strand
GGTCGATGTCCTTCGTCGCGAGGTTGATGGAGGCGTAGGTGCCCTTGGCCATCATCTCGGCGATGGTCCGGCGCTCGTCCTCGGTGATGCCGGGGTCGGCCTCCGGCGGGTACAGGACGATCGAGATGTCGGGCTGGCCGGCAGGACCCACCGTGATCCAGTGCATCCAGCCGTACTCGACGTCATTGCGCACCTCGAAGCCGAGGGTGTCGCGGTAGAAGGCCAGCGAGGCCTCGACGTCGAGGTGCGGGAGGAATGCCTGGTGAATGGTGAGGTCCATGCCGCTCACGCTAGGTGCGGCTCGGGAGCGCGTGCTTCTCGATTCCTGACCGGTCTGCTCACCTGCTTCGCCACGCACGGTGGCATCCCCGCCATGTCGCCTGCCGCCTCCCGGCGGTAGACGCTCGGCGGCACGCCGACCAGCTCGGTGAACCGCGTGCTGAACGTGCCCAGCGACGAGCAGCCGACCGCGAAGCAGATCTCGGTGACGCTGAGGTCGCCACGACGCAGCAGCGCCATCGCGCGCTCGATGCCCGCACCATCAGATAGGCGTACGGCGACTCACCGTGGGCGAGCCGGAACTGGCGGCTCAGGTGGCCGGCCGACATGTGCGCGCCTGGGGCGGGCGCCTCGACGTCCGGCGGCTGCCCGTACTCCCGATCGATCCGATCGCGGACGCGGCGTCGCCGCGCGGCTGCTGCGCCGAAGCGGGTCTGCTGGACGATCTGCGCGATCGACCTCCTCGCCTGCAGTCCTCGAGCACCGAACTCCGACAGACGACGGTAGCGAGTCCACTGCCAGTCGTAGCTCTTGTAGTGGAAGTGGGGGGGCGGCGGCGCGCCCTAAGGGACGGCGAGGGCGCAAACATCAACGCTCAACCAGACGATCGTCGTCGGCTCGGCGAAGGCACGGATCCGTGGGTCGGCCCGGGGTATCGATCGGACTCAGAGGTCCGTCGCCTCTGCTGTGCGACATCGCTCGACCAGGCGCTCGACAGGGAGCCGTTACGGGCGGCCGGGCGTCTCCCTTTGCCCGCGCGTAGTGGGGACTGACATGCGCCCGGCGACGTTGCGTCTTCGATCACCTGAGCCACGGGAGAACGTGTGCAGAGCACGTGCCGTTGCGTGTCCATCCACTTCGTTCGGCCCTGCTCACGTGATCGCACCCGTCCTGGAGCGCCCGAACAGGGACGTCGGAGCAGCAAGCGGACACCGGCGGATACAACCCGTAGTTCACAGGCCTTGCGTAATGTGGGACATCACTTTGATGATCTTGCCGTTCGGATCCTTGACGAAGAACAGGCGGGCACCCAGGCTCGTTCGTCAACGGATGAACGATCTCGTCGTCGAGTCCTTCGGCGCGATCATGCACCTGGTCGACGTCTTCAACCTCGACGGTCATGTCCGGTTCAGCGTCGGCGGACTGGTCCTCACGGATCACGATGACCCGCGCTGTCGGGTTGTCGGTGGAGATGAAGTTGATGACCCGGCCCATGTCCATGCCGACCTCGAAGCCGAGACAGTCGCGGTAGAACCGTCGACTGCCGTCGAGATCCTGGGCGATGACGTCAGGCACGGCTCGTCGGACTCCCACGTTGGTCCATCCAGTCGATGCTCACAGCCTGCCACCCTCGCCTGGGTCACGTGTTGCATCGTGCATCGGTGGCACCCGCCGACCTACTGCTCCACGCGAGAGCGGCGGTCCTCGGCTGTTGGGTGGCTGAGGTCCACGACCTGTACACACTGCACCAATTCTCGCCGAGATTGGATCCGTGCCCGGACTGCATCACGCCCTAGTGGGGCCGGCAGGACCACCAACGGTCGCGGTCAGACCAGTTCGATGGTCATGCCCACGAGACGCACGAGCGCCAGCGCGAACACGATCGCGAGCCCGGCCCGACCCACCCAGACGAGACCCGCCGGGACGCCTTCACCAACCGCGTTCAGCAGCGCCTGACGGATGGACCAGCCCACCACCACGACGATGAGCAGTGGCCAGAACGGAACGAGGAGGAGCAGGACCGGGACGACGGAGCCGATCCGGCTAGTTCGGAACCACGAACCGTCGCGAAGCCACCGATCGGTGAGCAGCGCGACAGCCAGCGCGAAGATCCCCGGGAGCGCCACGAACAGCGCGATCGCCAGTGCCGGTGGGTCAAGCACGTGGAAGTCGATGCCATCGGTGTGCACGAGCATGCTGCCGACGACGACCGCGGGACCGACGAACAGTGCAAGATGCTGGAACCACGGCGCTCCGAAGCGAAGTGGCCGGATCACGAGGTAGAGCAACCCACCGACGACCCCGAGGATGGTTCCCAACAGCACCAACCCCATCGTGTCGGCGAGGACGAACTGCCCCATCCGGAACCCGTCGTCGCTGACACGACCCGTCACCTGGGGGTTCTTGCGCGCGAGCAGCATCATCGCCAGCCGGCTGCCCCAACCGTTGATGACGAACCCGACGATGGCTCCGGCGCTGACGGCCGCGGCGACCGTTCGAGCGTCCCTCTCCATGCGCTGGCGGGAGATACCTAGCCACGCCAATCGCCCGGGGTGTTGTATGACCGTCACCCTCACTGCCTCCAAGGCCACCGGACCGGATGGTACGTGCGTGGTGGGCGCCAGGCAGGTCGAAGGAAAGTTGATGTTCGAACGGTGCCGGTCCCCGGTCGGGTGGACGCTAACGCTCAACTGGCGGAAAGCACCGGACGTGCGCGATCGGCGGCTACAGGCTGTCTGTCTCGAGTAGTTCTCAGGCAGTTGGTGTGGGAGGGCTTGCGTGCCGTTAACCGACCGCTCCTCGATGAGAGGGACCTGCCTGACTGGTTCGGTCTCGATGACAAGCAGAGCGTCGTCAGGGATCTCCTGTGCGTCGGCCATAGGCTGCACGTCAGCTCCGTGGCGGCCCAAGTCCGAGACCCCGACCACGATGACGTTGTTCAGCTCGTCGATGTCGGTCAAGACAACATCCCTGGACATGACATCGTTGATTGCCTTGTACCAAGCGAACAGTTGTTGCCATGAGTAGGTAGCCGCCTGTGGACGGATCTCAGCGGTCGCCAGCTGGTGATCGTCGAGCACCTCGACCGCCACGTTGCGGACGGCCTCTGCTGAGTCTGGCTGCCGTCGGTGACCCACCGCCTTCCCACGTGCCGGTCGTGACCCCCTGGTGGTGATGGACCTGGTGTCGCGCAAGAGGCTGCGCACGCTGGTGGTCGGCCATCAGCGCGGCGAGTCCGAGCACGTCACGGTCATCTACCGCTCGCGCTCGAAAACGAGGGGCGGCTGGTCGAGGCCGAACGGCACATGCTCGAACCCAACGCCCACGAGCTGCTCCCGATCCTGCTGGCGGTCTCCGACTGCGGCCCCCAGTGGTGTCGGGAACCACCCGCGGAGTGGATGGCGCGGCGCTCGCTGGCCATGCACATCGGCCGCCCCGCTGCCCCAAGGCCAGGCCCACATCGAGTCGCTGTTCGGCCACGTCAAGACCGAGTGGCCGCACCTGGAACAGATCCGCGACCCAGCCGTGCTCGACGCCGAGCTCGAGCGCGTCCGACACGACGACAACACCGTCCGGCTCCGCGCCGGCATGGGCTACGTCACCCCGATATGAACCCCAAGGACGAGGAGCACAGATCCGCAAAGAGCGCCGCGAGGGCATGATCGCGGCACGCGCCGCGCGCATCGCCTACCGTCGCAACAACCACACGACCCAACCGTGGTGGGGATCTTCTCGCACGAGATGGCTCATTAGTTCAGAACACCTCAGCTGGGTGGTCGATGCCTGGTGCACGATGTCGTCGGCGACGCGGCATCCCTGAGAAGCCACGGTTCCTGACAGCGAGCGCTGCCCGATCGCAGATGCCGGTAGGTGTGGATGCCGGCGGTACCGATGCCGTCAGGATCGCGGTTTTCGCCGTCATCGCTGTGGACCTTGATTCGATTGGCTCCCGGGGGTGAACGTCTTGGAAGGTCCGGCTGCGGTCGGTTCAGGAGTTGGTGCGCCCAGCACGGTGTTCATGAGTTGGTCGACGGCTCTGTCGTCAAGCGGTGTCGGCGTCATGAGGCGGGCGTAGAAGATCGCACCCGCGAGCGCGTGCGCAGCCAGCTCGGGGTCCACGGTCTCGTCGATAAGGTCCGCGTCGATGCCGGCGGCGATGGCGTCTACAAGGGCGCGGCGGCGGTTGGTGCTGTAGGCGTGGAAGAGCTCTCGGAGCTCCTCGTCGCGTTCTGCGGCTTCGATCAAGGCGGGGATCGCGGGCCCCAGCATGCCCTCGGTGATGGCGTTCGTGAGGTGGATCAACAGTTGACGGATGCGGTCGCGAGGCGATCTCTCGACCTCCGGCGTCGGCTGGGTGTTCAAGGTGCGCATGGCGTCGACGATCAGCCGCCCCTTGCCGTCCCAGTGGCGGTAGATCGTGCTCTTGCCGACCCCGCAACGCTCGGCGACGGATTCGATCGTGAACTCGCTGTGGCCTACCTCAGCGAGTTCCTCGAGAACGGCGGCGAGGACGACCTCACGGGTGCGGATCACGCGTGGATCTACCGCGTCGTCTCGTGCCACGGATCAACCCTCCGTCCAATGTCATTGTAGTACATTTACGTTTCGCTGCAGAACGTGTACGTTCTAAACTGCGGTTACCCCGATGGAGGAGGGCATCTTGAGCACCGTGAGCGTTCGCTACATCGTCAGGGATGTCGGTCGAGCCGTGGAGTTCTACGGCGTGCACCTCGGGTTCGACGTCGAGATGCATCCGGCACCGGGCTTCGCGATGCTCCGCCGCGGCGATCTTCGCTTGCTGCTGAACGCCCCCGGTGCCGGCGGAGCCGGCCGGGCCGGTGGCGACGCGGGACCTGAGCCGGGCGGTTGGAACCGCTTCCAGCTCACCGAGACCGACCTCGACGCGACCGTGGAGCGACTGCGTGAGGCCGGCGCCGAGTTCCGGTCCGGGATCATCGAGGGTCAGGGCGGTCGGCAGGCGCTCGTGGCGGACCCATCTGGCAACGTGATCGAACTGTTCGAACCAGCCGCACTCTGAGCCCGGCTCGCTTCGCACACGCGGGCGACCAACTGATAGCGAACGGCCCGGCTGGAGCAGCGACCGGGCGAGAAGCGGCGGCTACCGTTCGTCTTTCATGACGCGGGATGTGAATGGCGCAGGGCTGTCCGAAACCCAGTGGCGTCTCCTTTGGGAAGAGCGACTGGACGGACCAGCACGGCGGCGCATCCGGAGATCAGCCCTCCGGGGTGAGGCGCTCGACGACGCGGATGAAGCCGTGGTCGCTATGGAGTTCGCTCGCCGACGGAGACGTGGGGCACGATCGGTGGCCATCTTCAACGAGTTGATCCACTTCGTCTTGCTGGGTGCGAGGCCGTCTTGGCCCGTCCAGTCACTGGGACGTACTGGTGAATGATCGGAACGGTTCTGACCGTTCTCGTCGCCAATCTACTGGTGGCATTCTTATGGAGTCGACGACTGCGCCAGGCTGAAGAGCGGAACTGTGCGGTGGTTCGCGCGCCCCGGGTCGGCAGACAGCTCATAGCGACCAGGCCATCGACGGGCGGGTTCGCTGCGCAAGCTCCAAGCCCGCAACGTACGGTGGCTACGAGCAGGGGCTGGGGGCTCGCAGGCGTCTACCGGGCGGCGGAACTGCTGATGGGTGGGGTCCGCCGGGCCATTCTGTCGCTATGGTCGAGCGCATGACAATCCAAACGCATGGAATGCGTGGGCATCGTGGTCGACGATCTGAGGCCCCAGCAGGTCGCCATCCACCTTGCCGGCTTCAGTCGCCGTTCCCCTGGAGCGCTTCTGGCGCTCTCTTCCTGCACGCGTTAGCGCGCCCCGCTGGGGGCGCACTGCCGCCGGCCGAACCCGCGTCCGTGCGGTTCAGATCGCCCGATACGGACCGGGTCGGAAGCCTCCCCACATGCGCGCTAGCTCACGGCTATGTTCGCCCTCGCGGAACCTCCGTCAGCGTCGACCAAACGTCGAGCACCTTCTGGCGAGGTCACCGCGTGGCACCGGCACTGCGGCCCGAGCCCTTCGCACGGGCGGCGGGAACTCGCTCAACTAGGAGGCAGCAGAGCCACACGGCTGTCGGCTGCTGACTTGACGAGCTCCGTCGTAACGAAATGTCCGTGGTGTCGCCGTCCGGCTATGGTCACCCCGTGCAGATCGATCACCCGGACCGCAGCAAGGGAGAGCTGCCCGACGACTACGCGCCATACTTCCAAGGGCAGGCGCAGTTCCAGCACTTCGCGAGCCCGTTCGGTGATCGCCCCGCCGTCTTCGCCGTGCATTTCGAGGCCGGTGGGCGCACGCGTCCCCACGTCCACCGCTCGGGACAGGTCCTCTACATCACCGACGGTGAGGGCATCGTCGCCGACCAGTCGGGACGGCGCGTGGTCCGTCCCGGCGACGTCGTGACCATCCGGCCCGACGAGTGGCACTGGCACGGCGGCACCCCGACCTCGGCCATGACCCACCTCACCGTGCAGGTGACCGCGGCCGGCGACATCGACTGGGACGTGGACGAGGGCGATTGGGCCAGCGACTACGGACCCTGACCCCCTGGACTCACGTCGTGGCTTTCGGACGCGGACGCTGTTCGTCTAGCGGAAGGGGAGAGCCACACCAGATCGGCGGTCACGCCGAGGAGCTGGGGTCCGAGGACGACCAGACGGATCTCCTTCCGTGAACCTCGATGAGATCTCGGCGAGCGGACGGGGCTGCCATCGATCGCAATAGCTTTCCTCCGCATGCCGCGGGTGTCGGCCGAGTGTGGGCACGGAGACCATCACCCCCTCTCAGGCAGCGCTGTCGACGTTGGTCGCGGCGCCGTCCGCGCACCTTTCGCAGCCGACCGCACCGCCACCTGCCGTGCGACCGCCCCGGTGAGCAACGTGGCTGGCGGATCACCAGTGAGGCGCCGAGCGATCACCGTCACACGCCGGACGTTTCGATCAGCAGGTCGGCCATCCCAACCGACAGCCCCGCGTCCCGCTCGATCGCGGCGGCGACGAGGAGCGTGCGTTGCTCAACCACGGTCACGTCCATCGCGCGGCCCTCAGGGGGTTCCACGACCAGCGGAGACGCGCCTTCGTCGCGGATCTCGAGCACGCAGGACCGCATCGCGTCCGACGGTACGCCACCGAGCTAGACCCGGAGTTGCGGCAGGTGACGGGGAACCTCAGGGTCGCACGGGGCGGCGTCACGCGTCGACCAACTCCCGCCACGTGGTGCACCACGCCCGTCTAGTGACGGAGCTAGGGGCGACAGGGGCATGGAGATGTGGTGACAGCTCCTCGGAGATGGGGCCACGGCGGTGGATCCTGTGGATGTCCAGGTCCCCACAGGAGGAGACACGGCCGCGGTGCCTGACCAGGTGTTCGCCCACATCGTGGGCGGCCCCGGCCAAGGCGAGTGCGGTGGCCCAGCCGATAGCCGAGCTGGCGCCGGTGACGATGCCCTGGGTTCACGAGCCAGCGAGCTCCTCGATCTCAGCCGCGAGCTCGTCATGCGAGAGCGCCCCGAACACGGTGGACACCGCGCCGGTGTCGTCCACGAATACCCACGTGGGCTGGTGGCGGACCCCGAAGCGCGTCCATAGCTCCCCGTCCAGGTCGGCCAGTTGGGGGAACGACCCTGCAAGCCCGTGTCGGGTGACGAAGCCCTGCATCTCGGTGAGGGAGTCACGACCGGCCACGCCGAGGAAGGCCACCTTCTCACCATGCTGACGCGCGGACCGCGCGACCCCGGGAGCCTCCCGGTTGCAGGTGGGTCACCAGGGCGCCCAGAACCACACCGCCACGTCGCGGCCGGCGAAGGTCGGCCCGTCGAACGTGCCGCCGTCGACGGTGGTGGCGCTGAACGCGAACAGCTCCGTGTTGGCAGCCGCGGTGGGGGAAGGCTCGATGGTCGGCGTCGGTGAACCGCCGGTCGTGGGGGAGGAGGCGCCGACCGTCGAGGCCCCGGGGCTGGGATGCGCCGCCGTCCCGTCGGAGGCGGCCCTGGCGCACGCCGCCGCGGCCATCGACGCGATCAGCACCGCCGCGAGGGTCCGCGTCGGTTCCACGATCGCAGCCTAGGCTGCTTGGGTTCGTGTGGGTCGACCGGCCGGGTCGGCCACCGTGCGCGTGGTCGCCCCAAGTCCAACTCCGCCCACTGACCATCCTGCACGCCAGCCCCGGCGCTGCTGCCGGCGGGAGCTGGACCGGGGCGCCCACCGCCGGCCGTTTCGCCCACCGCAGCCGACCGGCCGGCTGGTTGCATCCCCAGCATGGCCGACCGCCCCTCACTGCTCGCGCGTCTGGAAGCGGCCCTGACCTGGCCACGGTGGGACGACCGCCCCGCCGGGATCGTCCGCAGCGACGCGACCAGCGGACCGATCGGGAACGCCCGGCACGTGTCAGACGGTGGGGCGTACACGCTGCTGCTGCGGCCGCCGCCGCCGATCCTCGACGACCCTCGCCCGCTCGCTGGCATGCGGGTCGCGGTCAAGGACCTCGTGGCGGTGGCCGGCTGCCCGCTGCGCGCCGGCTCGGCGGTCCGCGCGGACGCGCC
>DASZZX010000165.1:0-15415 GCA_036260415.1 Nitriliruptorales bacterium | reverse complement strand
CCGCGACGCCGACCGCCGCCGCGAAGCGCGGCGGTGAGCTTCGCGCTGGACGCCTGGGCCATCCTGGAACTGCTCGAAGGCAACGAGCCGGCCGCTTCCCGGGTGGCCGACGTGCTCGAGCAGCAGCCGGTGATGAGCTGGATCAACCTCGGTGAGGTGTTCTACGTCGTCAAGCGGGACCAGGGCGAGGACGAGGCACTCGAGACGCTCCGTGACCTCCGGCCCAAACTAGACCTGGATCTACCGTCCGAGGACCGCGTCCTGGACGCCGCCCGCATCAAGGCGGACCATCCGATGTCGTACGCCGACGCCTTCGCCGCGGCGATCGCCGAGGCGCACGGCGTCGTCCTTTTGACCGGGGACCCCGAACTGCTCGTCGATGGCGCCCCATGGCAGTGGGAAGACCTGCGGAGCTGAGGCGCCGACGGCGGGCGCTTCCGCGGAAGCACCTCTTGCGCCGATGCCGACCGGCAGACGAGAGCCGCAACCACGGTCGGGACTGGCTGACTACGGAGCGCTCGAACTGGTTCCGCGGAAGCGCGCACGTCGCAAGCGTCGCCGTTTCCGAAACGTGCGGAGCTCAAAGCGGGACCGACCCACGTCCGCCGATCCCGACGTGTGGCTGAGGAGCACCCTGCGCGCGTTGCTGAACGGGGCACTGCCACGCGAGCAGACGACCTTGCAGTGGTCGGAGCGTGCCGGCAGGTTGGACTGCGAACGAAGAGCAGCGCAGGAGACAGAGGACCTGCCGACTTGCATCTTCCGCGCCGGTCCTTGTGCGTTCCGGCGAACCGCGCGCCCGTTTCGACAGCACGACCCAACTGTGGGGCGTGCTGTCAGCCCGCGTTCAGGGCGGCCTCCTCGACGGCAGCCAGCATGCTCTCAAAGGTTGTCCTCAGCCGCCTGTCGATCACGGGACCGATCAGTCGACCCATCGGGCCACCCCTGGGCACATACCGGTAGTCGAATGTGATCGCTGTCCCGTCACCGTCGGGCTCGAGGGTGAGCCTGGCCTCGGCCTGCTTGAACGGCACGAGAGCGGATGGCTGATTCGCGGTGGCGATCGTGCGGCCCTCCTCCCAGGCGGTGACCGTTTCGACCAACGCGCCGACCGGCTTCAGGTCCACCTGGCGGCGGGCACCCACACCGTGGGTCTGGTCGCCGATGGGGCGAGAGGCCTTGAGGCCACTCCAGTGATCCGCCAGGTTCGGGAAATCCGCGAATACGGCCCAGACCGAAGGTCGAGACGCGGCCACTCGACGCCGCACGGTGAGGGTGACGTTCGGCCATGATGATCGCTCCCGCGATGCAGACTAGAGCCCTCCTGGGAGGGCGGCAACGGGGCCTGCCCTGGGTTCTCCGGACGTGAGATTCGGCAGGACCAGTTGCGCCACGTCCACGGTCCAATACTGGATCGTCATGGGAACCTCCCATAGCGGAACGGTGAGCACTCGCGTCACGAAGAACGCGGACGTCGTGTGTCCGGCTCACGACTCCGATGCCAAGATGAAGCTCCTCGCTCTGCTCGGTGCGGATGTGGAGCCGAGCCGCCGTACCTGCGCAGGTTCGAGCACCTGTCCACCACATAGCGCGCCGTCGTAGTGATCTCAGGCACCCGTGCACCGCGGGAGTGCACGGGACGCGGGTGAGGGGGTGCTCGTAGGATCGGGGCGGGCTGGAGTCCATGGAGATGTACAGCAGGCTGCCTGTTGGGGTCGCGGCGTTTGTCGGCCGCGAGCGTGAACGTGCGAAGGTGGCCGACCTGGTCGCGGATGCCCGGGTGGTGACGTTGACCGGTTCGGTGGCTGCGGCAAGACGCGGCTAGCGGTAGAGGTCGTCGAGCTACGTGGCGTCGCGGTTCGCCGACGGGGCCTGCTGGGTGGACCTGCAGGGGGTGAGCGAACCCGGGCTGGTCGCTGCGGCCGTCGCCGCGGCGGTGGGCGTCCACGAGCGACCTGGGCAGGCGCTTTCCGACACGCTCGCCCAGCAGCTGCGCGATCGACATCTGCTGGTCGTGCTCGACAACTGTGAGCACCTGGTCGAGGCGTGCGCGGAGCTGGTCGGCGTGTTGTCGTCGGCGTGTCCGCAGCTGCACGTGCTGGCCACCAGCAGGGTGCCGCTGGTCGTCGAGGGGGAGGCGACGTTCGAGGTCGCCCCGCTGCCGGTACCCGACCCGGATGCTGGGTCCGCCAGCACGGTCGCGGCAGCGGACGCGGCGCGGTTGTTCGAAGTCAGGGCCCGGCAGGTGGCCGCGCACTTTCGGATCGGTGACCACAACGCTTCGGCGGTGGCCGAGATCTGCCGGCGCTTGGATGGGATCCCGTTGGCGATCGAGCTGGCGGCGGCGCGGGTGCGGGTGCTGGCGCCGGGCCAGATCGCGGCCGGCCAGGCCGACCGCTTCGATCGTGCCCGCAACACGGCACAGTGCCGCGGTGGACCCGACCGACGCGACGGCATGCTGGGACGCGGGCTGCGAGCTGTCGCTGGCCGATGCGGTCGCCTATGCCCGCCGGGGGCGGGGCGAGCGTCAGCGCCCGCAGATCGGTTGGGCGTCACTGACTCCCGTCGAACGCGACGTGGTGCGGCTGGCCGCCGAAGGCCACACCAACGCCGCGATCGGTCAACGCCTGTTCATCTCCGCCAACACGGTCAAGAAGAACCTGTCCCGCGTCTACGCCAAGGTGGACGTCGAGGGAGGCGCCGATCTCGCCGCACAGGTTGCCCGCCACGACCCGTAGTACCACCCCTGGCCGCCGAAACATACCCGGTCGGGTGACGTTCCCCGACGTCTTCTGCGTCATGGTTGCGGACCTGACCGGCCGCGAGACGCGGGAGACAGCACATGGCAACCAACGCACCCACCACGTCACCACCACCGACGGCGTCATCATCGGTGCGACCGTGCACGGCCAGGGGCCGCCGCTCGTGTTCCTGCACGGGATGCTCGGCGATGGCGACATCGACTGGAACCGGCTGGTGGGACACCTGACCGGCCGGTTCACCTGCCATCTGCCGAGCCAGCGGGGCCGTGGCCTCAGCGGCGACCACCCCGACCTCAGCTACGGTCGGCAGGTCGATGACTTCCTCGCCTACGTCGACAGCATCGGAGAACCCACCGGACTGGTGGGCTGGTCCGGCGGCGCCTGGCCGGTACTGGCGCGGCAGCGCAGTCCGACGCGGTGGCCGCGGTGGCCCCCATTTGAGCCTGAGCATGTGGGTCTGGCGGACGAGCAGGAGCAAGCGGCGTTCGGCAACGCCGTCGCGCGCGCAGCCGAACTGGCCACCGAAGGCGACCTGACGGCTGCGGTTCGCCCATTGGCTGGCTTCGTCTTCAACGACGAAGAGATCGCCGTGCTCGAGGACGCCGGCTACCTCGAGGCCACAGGACGCTACGTCCCGAAGCTGCTCAACTTCTTCCAGCAACTGAAGGAGTACGAAGGCCCCCCGCCTGAAGATCCGGTCGTGCTCGGCGGGATCTCAGCTCCGGTGCTGGTTCTGCTCGGATCGGACACCAAGCCTTTGGCCGCCACCAGCGCGCGGCACGTAGCCGACCACGTCCCCAACGCACGGATACAAGAGATCCCTGGCGCCGGGCACGCAGCCCCGCTGACCCATCCCGAGCCGCTCGCCGAGGCACTCACCGAGTTCTTCGCGACAACCCAGCAGCCGGCCTAACACTGCCCGGCAGAGGATGTGGTGGTCCACGCGGCCTTGACGTAGGTCGCGTCCACGAAGACATACGGGAAGTCGGTTCGCCAACATATGGGCTGAGCCTGGCGGCCCTCATGGTGTCCGGTCTCATCCGTTCTCCTACGCCGGAACCGCAGAGCAGTTGTGAGCGTTATCGATCGGTTCGAGCACACTCGTGACCCGCGCGACAACCACGGCTGCGAGGTGGACAATTCGCGTTCCCCCGGGCAGTGTGAGCGGCACACGGTTCGGAGGGCGGTTCGTGACTCGGCTCTACAGCCTCGGCGAGTGGACGGTGAAGTCCGGTGAGGAGGACGACTTCGTCGCGGCGTGGAACGACTTCGCCGACTGGACCACATCGAACACGTCGGGGAACACGTGGGCCAAGCTCCTGAGGGATAGGGATGCTCCTCGCCGCTTCATCAGCTTCGGGCCCTGGGAGGACGAGGAGGCTGTTGCTCGGTGGCGCCAACATTCTGGGTTCGAGGAGCACGTCGCGAGGATCCAGGAACACGTTGAGGCGTTCGTTCCGCACACCATGACCGTCGCCGTCGAGGTAGGGCCGGCCACCCCGGATCCATGATGATTCGTTCGCTGCTGTAGCCACCGCCCGTTATGAGCGACAGCGGCCACGCCGCACCGCGCGCACAACCACTGCGATGCTGACAGCGGCTGCTCTCCCGTGCCAGGGTGAGGGCCCGGGAGTCCGCCACCGGTCTGACTCGCGTAACCCACTGGACCGTGTGTCTTGGAACCGATCCGTCGGCCGGTGGTCGGGCTCTCGTGAGGCATAGCGAGGGCCGGGCCTCCGTGACCTGATAGGTGCCTGACAACGATTCGTCTCGTCGCAGTGCTGTCCGAAGACCCGACCACGCGGTGCCGTCCCTGCAATCGGAAACAGGAGACGTGCACATGCACACGATGCCAGATGCCGAGGTGTTCGTCACGGTCGGGGTCGACACCCACAAAGATGTCCACGTGGCGGTCGCGCTCGACCAGCTCGGCCGGCTCCTAGACGCGATCGAGATCCCAAGCACCAGTGCCGGCTACGCCGAGCTACTCGCTTGGGCGTCGGAGCTAGGCACCCTCGATAGGATCGGGATCGAGGGCACCGGCAGCCACGGTGCGGGGTTGTGCCGCTGGCTGACCGCCCGCGGTGTCGTTGTCGTGGAGGTCGACCGGCCCGATCGCCGGCTGCGTCGGAACCAGGGCAAGTCCGACACCATCGATGCCGAGTCGGCCGCCCGCAAGGTCCTGTCCGGTGAGGCCACCGCGATCCCCAAGTCGCAGGATGGCAACGTCGAGAGAATCCGGATCTTGCGTCTGACGCGCCGTTCTGCAGTCGTTGCGCAGGGCCAGGCGTCGAATCAGATCCACGCGTTGATCGCCACCGCTCCCGACGAGCTACGTGAACAGCTGCGGGACCTGACCATCCGCAAGCGGGTCGCGGTGGCCGCGAAGTCCCGGCCCGACCGGCAGTCCGACCCGATCCTTGCCACCACCAAGCTGGCGCTGAAGAAGCTCGCCCGACGGTTCCTCGAGCTCGACGCCGAGATCAAGGATCTGAGCCGGCAGCTCGACCAACTCGTCGAGACGACTGCACCGCGTCTGGTCGCGCGCCGCGGCATCGGTACCCACACCGCCGCGACCCTGCTCATCACCGCAGGTGACAACCCCCAGCGGCTGCGGTCCGAAGCATCGTTCGCCGCGCTGACCGGCACCTCACCGCTGGAGGCGTCCTCGGGTCGTGAAGACCAGGTCGTGCCCCATTCCTCACCGAGTCGGTCGGCCCAGACCGCCTGGCGCTCGCGCCAGTCGCCCAGGACCTCAACGACCTCCGAGCGCAGGGGGATCGTGCGCCGTGCCGTCCGCGACTTCGGGCGGACCAGGTCCCCCCACTTGTTCAGCTGCCAGACGACCGACAATCGAGGGCGCGTTCCGGTCAGCGTGACGTCCCTCCACCGCAGCCCGCACGCCTCGCCGGCTCGCAGGCCTGTCCGCGCCAAGAGCAGGATCACCGGATAGAAGCGCTCGTCCCGCGCGGCCGCGAGGATCCGGGAGAGCTCGTCGTCGGTGAACCGGTCGACGGGCGGCGGCTCGACGCCGACGCCGCCGCCGTACCGGGCGACGTTGTCAGCAGCCGGTCCTGACGCACCGCGGTCGACAGCGCCGAGCGCAGCGTCTCGCGGAAGCGGTTGACCGTGGTCGGGGCGAGGCCCTCCTTGAGCTTGGAGTTGGCGAACCGGTCGAGCTCGGCGACCGTGAGCTCGCCGACCTTGCGCGACCCGAGCGCCGGGATGAGGTGCTTCTCGATGTTGCTGCGGTAGCCGCGCACCGTCGATTCGGCCAGGGGAGCCCGTCCCGGCTTGCCCTTCGGCGCCTCCTCCTCGATCCACCAGCGCAGGTAGGTCGCCAGGCTCTGGTCGGCCACGCTGGCGGTCAGCTCCTCGGCGTTCTGGCGCACCTCGAGCAGCCACGTCTCGGCCTCGTCGCGCGTGTCGAAGGACCGCGTGCGCCGGGCCCACGAGCCGTCGGGGCGCGTGCCGAGGTCGATCTGCGCCATGAACTGCTCGCCCCGCTGCCCCACGCTGCCGGTGCCGCGCCGGGCCCGCCCGCGCCGCTTCCTGGTCGTCGCCACCGCTGCCTCCCCACCCGGTCGCGTCCCGACCGTAAAGCACGTCAACGGGGAGTTAGGCAGCAGTTAGGCAGCAGGCCTGTGGACAACTACCGAGCGTCATGGGCGCGAGATCCGGGAAATGCAGAGAACCGGCCGCCAGGGCCGGTCCTCGTAGGTGCGCCGCCAGGGACTCGAACCCCGAACCTGCCGGTTAAGAGCCGGATGCTCTGCCAGTTGAGCTAGCGGCGCGGTCGCTGCCGTCGGCCTGCACCTATGGGCTCGACCCCGGTGCTGCACACCGGCTGGTCGGCGCACGCCGCGACGTCTGAGGGTGAGTGAGGGGACTTGAACCCCCGACCTCCTGGACCACAACCAGGCGCTCTTGCCGACTGAGCTACACCCACCAGGCGGGTGGAAGGGTACGCCGGGCCGGGAAGGGGCGCAAAGCTCGACCCGGTGGTGCGGACCGGGGCGCGCGGTCACCCCTCGGGGTTGAAGCGGTAGCCGACGCCCCGCACCGTCTCGATGGAGTGGCGGGCGAACGGGCGATCCACCTTGTCGCGCAGGTAGCGGATGTACACGTCGACGACGTTGGATCCCCCTTCCTGTGCGAAGTCCCACCCGTACTCGAGGATGCGCTGGCGGGTCAGCACCTCGCCGGGGTGACGGAGGAACAGTTCGAGCAGCGCGAACTCCTTCGGGCTGAGCTGGATCGGGGCGCCGTCACGTTCGACCGTGCGGCTGGCGGGATCCAGTACCACCCCACCGGCGGTGAGCGTGGGTGGTCGTTCACGGAGGTTGCGTCGCGAGAGGGCGCGCAGCCGCGCTTGCAGCTCGGCGATGGCGAAAGGCTTGGCCAGGAAGTCGTCCGCTCCCGCGTCCAGGCCGCGGACGCGGTCCTCGACCGCCGCCTGGCCGGTGAGCAACAGGATCGGTGACCAGCAGCCACTCTCGCGCAGTCGGCGTGTCACCTCGAAGCCGTCCGGGCCGGGCAGGCGGATGTCGAGCACGATCGCGTCGAACTCCCGCTGCAGCCCCATCCAGATGGCTTCATCCCCGGTGCCGACCAGGTCGACCGCGTGTCCCTCCCGTTCCAGGGTCCGCCGCAGCAGCGCGGCGATGCGGGGTTCGTCCTCGACGACCAGGACCTTCACGGGCGGGATCGTAGGCGACGGAGGTGCACGCGCCGGGGCAGCCGTTACCGGCGACCTGGTGGTCGCGACCGATGGGAGACGAGGCGTGCCAGGCGGTCCACGCCGATGTTGCCTCCGGACAGCACGACTCCCACCCGCCGTCGGGGTGCCCGAACGCGCGCGGACAACAGCGCCGCGAGTCCGACCGCACCGCTGGGCTCCACCAGCAGCTTCAACCGTTCCAACGCGAACACGACCGCCGCCACGATCTCGTCGTCGGACACGGTGACGACCCGGTCGACGCGCCTGCGGTTGACCTCGAAGGTGAGCTGTCCCGGGATCGGAGCGAGGAGTCCATCCGCGATCGAGCGTGCGTCGATCCGCACCCGCTCCCCGGCTGCCAGCGAACGGCGGGTGTCGTCGGCCCCGACCGGCTCCACGCCCACCACCTCGATCTCCGGCTGCAGCCCCTTGGCGGCGGTCGCGCAGCCCGCGATGAGGCCCCCACCACCGACCGGCACTACCAGCACATCCAGCGTGCCGACGTCCTCCAGGAGCTCCAGAGCGGCGGTCCCCTGACCGGCCATGACCAGCGGGTCGTCGTACGGGGGCACGATCGTCGCCGAGCGGGCCGCAGCGATCCGCCCCGCGATCTCCTCCCTCGCGTCGCTCGCCCGGTCGTAGGTGACCACCTCGCCGCCGTAGGCCTCGGTTGCCGCGCGCTTGGCTGGCGGGGCGTCGTCGGGCATCACGATCGTGGCGGAGGTCCCCAGCAGACCAGCCGCGAGCGCCACCGCTTGCGCGTGGTTGCCGGAGGAGTAGGCGACGACCCCCCGGGCGCGCTGCTCGTCGGGGATCGCGCTGATGCGGTGGTAGGCGCCGCGCAGCTTGAACGACCCGCCCCGCTGCAGGTTCTCCGCCTTGGCGACGACGCTCGCCTCGGTCCGCTCATCGAGCGCGCGCGAGGTCACCACGGCGGTGCGATGGACCACGCCCACGAGTCGGCGTGCCGCGGCCCGGATGTCTTCGAGCTCGATCACCGCAGTGAGGCTACGAGAGGTTGGTCCGGCCGCTCGGGGGGCTGCGACGACCGAAGGCCCCGACGGGGGGCGGGGCCTTCGGGGCCCAGTAACCGTGGGCGCCTGCAGGCGTCCGCGTCGAGGGCCATCGGTCAGCCTAGGGCTCGGGCCTATGCGGAGTCGAGCCTCCACGGTCCGCTCGACTCCGCCCGCCGGTACCCTGCGCCGCAGCATCCAGCGCCCGTAGCTCAGCCCGGACAGAGCAGCGGACTTCTAATCCGCGGGTCGCAGGTTCGAGTCCTGCCGGGCGCGCCGCCAGATATCGACAGCTCCCCGATCGATCTCGCGCCGGCTCTTCGGCGGAGAGCACGGTGTCCTCCCGCCGGTCGCTGCGACGGCCGCGGTCACGGTGCCCGAAGTTGTCCCTTGTCCTCCTTGTTCTCGGCCGCCACTTCGGTGACGTAGACCTCGATGCTGGGCTGGATGAGCGCTTCGACCCGCGTGGCGAAGGAGGCGTAGGCGGCTCGGTGGCTCGGGTAGCTGCGATACGAACCGCTGAGCTGGAGGAACTGCCAGCCTTCGGCCTTGATCAGCTCGACCGTTCGACGGTAGTGACGCCACCGATCGCCGAAACGCATGAACTCCTCGACCGCTAGTGCGATCGCCACCAGCAGGCTGAGGCCGAAGGTCGCGCCGCGCACGACTGGGGCCGCCAGGCCACTGCCGACGTTCAAGCTGACGAGTGCTGGGATGACGACGCCGCCGACCACCGCGGTGAGCCTCAGGAGGTAGTACCGGTTCCGAGCGGAATCAGCTCTCCCCTCCATCCAGAGCACCTGGTCGAGCCAACGAGATCTGAGAACGTGTTTCTCGCGGTCGGTGAGCTCCAGCGAGTCGATGAGGCCGGTGAAGTCCTGCCGGAGCCACTCGCGATACGAGTCCTTCCCCATCGTTCAGCCCGCCGCCAGCGCGTCGTTGATGGCCTGCCGCACCGACTCGAACCCGGCCTGGGGTACGACCGCCCGGATGAGTCCGGTGTCGACGAGCTCAGCTGCGAGGGCGCCCCGGGTGTGCCCACGGACCTCGCGAACGACACGCTCCGCGAGGCGCCCGGTCCTTCCGATGGCGAGGACCGGCCGTCCCTCCTCGATGCTTGCCCGTACGTCTCGGAGCGAGATCTCTCCGCCGTTCACGAGAATGGTGAGCGACGGTTTGCCGAGCGAGAGCCGCGTCGCCGTCCGCGCGAGCCATCGACACTCGTCACCCCACCGGGACCCGGGCACCAGGAGGAAATGTGTGTGGTGCGGCTCGAGTGCCTCGCCGTGCGGTTCGGCCTCCTCCCCGGGGAGAGCCACCGTTCCCACGGCGGCGACACCGATCAGCGGGAAGGTGGCCGACTGATCCGCCCGCGTCGTCCCCATCAGCCGGATCACGCCGACGTCGGTGCCGCCGTCGACGACGAACGCTCCGGCCGCCGCCGCCGCCGGCACGATGGCGGCTTCGAACAGCGGGCGCAGGCGGTGCAGGTCGTCATCCCCGAGAGCGGCGGCCCCACCCACGAGGACGATGGTGGGACGGGAAGGCTGCAGACCCAACCAGACGAGCGCCTGGTCGAGCTCCTCCGCCGCGCCGAGCCGGATCGCGCTGGCGGCGCGTCCGTGCCCGAATCGGACGTCGAAGACACCGGCGAACGAGGAGCTCACAGGCGTCGGGTCTGGGCTCGAGCGACGCACAACCTCAACACGACGGCTTCGAGGAAGACCATGACGCGGCGGGACAGCGCGAGCCAGGAGGGATTGGTGATCCCCACCGCTCGATGACGGGTCACGGGCATCCCGGCCCCTCCTCGTGGTGAGCCGGCGGCCCTACCCGCTCAGGCGGCGACGAGCGGAGCGTGACCGGCAACGATGGCATCGTTCAACAGCGCTACGATACTGCCCGGTCCCGTGCGGTACACGGCGTTGGGCGCGCGCGCATCTCGCGCGCATCCTACGGGGCCGATCAGCCAGACCGCGGCCATCGAATAGAGATCTCCATCACCTGTGCCACCAGCCCCCATCGGAGTGGTACGGGCAAAGCCGAAGCGTGCCGATGCGTTCCAACCAGGATGGCCCTTACGCGCCATGGCAGGTGTGGTGAGGGAATGGTGGAGAGTCAGCAGGGACCGAGCCGAATCTTCATCTGCTACCGGCGTGAGGACACATCGGGCTACGCGGGTCGCCTGTACGATCGCCTCCGCACTCATTTCGGGTCGCACGACGTCTTCATCGACATCGACGACATCGAACCCGGGGCCGATTACGTCGAGCTCATCGACCGAATGGCGCGCTCCGTCGACACCTTGATCGTCCTGATCGGGCCGCGATGGTTACTGGCTCGTGATCGGGCGGGGAACCGGCGCATCGATGATTCCGACGACTTCGTGCGGCTCGAGATCTCCGCTGCCCTGGACCGTGGCGTTCGGGTCGTCCCCGTCCTCGTGCAAGGCGCCGTCATGCCGGAGCCAGCCGAGCTCCCACCCGCCCTCGCCCCCCTGGCGCGTCGCAACGCGATCGAGCTGAGTGACGCCCGTTGGGACTACGACGCCGAGAGGCTCATCCGTGCGATCGAGAGCGGCCTCATGGTCGGAGGCGTGAGCAGGCACGTTGGCGCGGTGCCCCCTGGTCCGGCCGACGCCGTCGTTCCCGAGGAGGTGCGGTCGGCTGGCGAGAGTTCGGCTCCCGGCGCGGAACGAGACGACGGTGCCCTCTTCGCCGCTGTCAGCAGGGCGCCCGCGTGGATGGCCGTTGCGGGGGCCTCCGTGGTCTTCGTTTGGGGTGTGCTCGTCGGACGATCATGGCACCCGGAGGTCGGAGGGATACGCATCGGGGCGGCGGCGATCCTCGTCGTGATGGCCGGCCTCGGCCTGTGGCGGAGGTCGTGGGGGATGGTCACGGCAGCCGGGGTGGCGGGGGCCGTCGGGTTCGGTCTCTGGCTACTGCAGCTCCTCGCCACCGGTCACGATGTCGAGGATCTGCTGTCACCGAGCACGGACGGGATCCCGAACTCGCTGGTCACGATCGGCATGCTGCTCGTGCTCGCAGCGGGAGTGGTAGGGAGCAAGAGGTCCTCCCCCCGCCGATAGCGCTGCCCCGGCACATCGAGCCAACTGCTCGAGTGGGACGTCTGGGAGGGCGGCGATGACGGCAGCGACGTGCTCGAGGTCGGATCGGTGCCCCGCCGAGGTCTTGGCGGTGCGGGTGGCCGTCTGCTTGACGGTCACGGACCGCTGCGACCCGATCGCGGATCGAGGTCTCCTGCCTGGACTCGTCGTGCAGCCGTGTCCGTGGCGACGGCCGGCGAGTCGACGCGGCCATCCTCACCGTGGACGTCGCTTACACGTGCCCGCCTCCTGAGCCTCGTCTCGGACCGCTATCCCGTCAAAGTAGGCGTGTTCCGTCGCACTCCCCGCGCCGGGTGTATCAAGCGGCGGATCGGGCTCTCTTGATGGTTGGTCGTCGTCATCTGGAGCGGGCATGACACAGGTGGTCCTCGAGCCGTCTCGCGTCTGGGGTGCACCTGGACGGACCGGCAGATGCCCAGGATGTGTCTTTGACGGGCGCGCGGACGAACGTCGGCCTTCCTGCAAACACCAAGGCTAGAGCGGATGGTCTCCGCCCTGCCGGAAGGAGAACGACATGAGCAAGCATCTGATCCGCAAGGGCCCGCACGTCCCAACCGAAGAACGGGCATTGGCGCGTCTCGAGCGCGCTGTGGAATTCGGTGAACTGGAGGAACTGCCGAGGGTCCCGGGCATCCCGAGCGAACCCCGCTACCTCGTCACGTACATGAACTCCCAGACCGCCAACGATGCGCTGCGGTCGGCCACGGTGGTCTCCGTGACCAACCAGAGCAACCTGATCAACCGCGTGTTCGTCACCTTCTTCAAGGGGTTCACCGACGACTCGTCACCGGTCGGTACGGCCGCGTTCGCCATCCCGCCACAGTTCACCGTCGACTTCGCGTCCCGGCACCTGCCCAGCGAGTTGACCGTCACCAACGCTGTTCCCAACCCGGAGTTGACGTTCGACGAGGGCCGGGCGGTCGTGTCGTCGATGTGGCGCGAGATCGCAGTGAGCGCCCGCGTGTACTACACCGCCGGCGACGGCGACGGGCGCCTGCTCGCCATCACCGACTCGAAGGTCGTGGTGTACGGCGGACACAACCACGGCGACTGATCCCGTCGACCAGCGTCACGAGGTCGAGCTCGCACACTGCCGCCAACGGTGGTGCACGACCGGCACGCTGCTGCAGCTCGCCACCCGAGGGATGGCCCTCGAGCTTCGCGAGACCCGCCCGCCGTCAGGGTGACATCGAGGCTCGCCGCCACCGGTCAGCGCCCTCGGTGCGCTGACCGAGGCATCCGACGACAGCCAGGTTCGGAGGGAGAAGACCGATGTTCGAGACCGCCATTGCACAGCTGCGATTCGGGGCGTCGATGGCGCTGGGTGTGAGGTTCAGCCCGCGGTCCCTCGAGCGGGTGGTCACCGCTATGCGCGACACCAAGCACGAGTTCGGGTCGATCGGTGCCGGCGCGGGCGACTTGATCTCAGGCCCGGCCCTCGATGAGCAGACACGTCGCGAGGTCCAGCTGCGACGCTTTCGTCAGCAGGTGATCCGCGCGGCGCGCGAAACCGAGTACTACCGGACGGTCGTCCAGCGGGCGGGCATCGATGTCGTCAACATGCGCTTCGAGGACATCGAGCGCTTCCCGCTGACCCCGAAGGAGCACCTGCGAGAGGATCCCGACGCGTTCATCGCGCGCACGGCGAAGCCCGCTCTGCGGGCGACGACCACCGGAACCACCGGGTGGCCCACGAGCATCTACTTCTCCGAGCGCGAATTCCGGACGATCGTCGCGCTGGCGGCGATGTCGTTCATGAACCAGAACCTCATCGAACCCGAGGACATCGTCCAGGTCAACATCAACTCCCGAGCGCTGATCGGCGTCAGCACGGTCACCGGCGCGTGCGCCCGGATCGGCGCGCCGGCCTACGTGGCTGGAGCGGTCAGCATCCCGCACACGCTCAAGCTGCTGACGGAACGCCGGCGCCTACCCGGAAAGCGGCCGCAGGTGAGCATCATGACCACCTACCCGTCCTACCTCGGTGAGCTGGTCGAATACGGACTCGAGCACGGCTACCGCCCCAGCGACTTTGGACTGCGACGCATTTGGGCCGGTGGTGAGATCGTCAGCGAGGGCCTGAAGGCACGCGTCCGTGACCTGTTCGGAGACGTCGATATTCGCGAGAACTACGGCATGACCGAGCTCGTGCCCTTCGGCGGAATGCTGTGCTCGCAAGGCCACCTTCATTACGAGCCGTCCGGCGGGCTGGTGGAAGTCGAGAGCCTGGAACGTCCGGGCCCAGCGCTGCCCGGCGAGCCGGGGACGGTGGTTGCGACGCCGCTCGCGCCATACCGCGAGACGACGGTCCTGCTGCGCTACAACACCGAGGACGTCGTCCGGCCGCTGGCGGGACCACTGACGTGCAGCTTGCGAGCACTGCCCGCGACGACGAACCTGCTTGGCAAGCAGCGGCTGTCCGTCCGACACGACGACGGCTGGACGCTCGTGCGCGACGTCGTCGAAGCGCTCGAAAGCCTGCCCGTCGTCGTGCTCCCCGCGCGTTTCGGCTTCCGTGCGGTAGGGCGGGGCGTCGCCGTGGAGGTCGTGACACGACGGCAGGACGCGGCCGTCCGGCGTCAGATCGAGACGGCACTGCTCGAGCGTGATGTCCCGCTGCGCAAGCTGGATCTGCGCGCCGACCGCGGCGAGCTCGAGGCGCCTCTGCCGCTCCGCTGCGATCTGAAGGAGATCTCGTTCGCCAAGCCGTCCGGACCCATCCTGCGGCTCGCCGCATCGCAAGGAGAATGACCATGCCGCTCGATCTCTTCGTCGTGTTCGCGGGCGGGACCGTCGCGGCCTGCCTGAGCTGGCTCTACTTCCGTCGCTACGTGGTCACTCGCCCACCGATCGGCGTGTTCAATCTGGGCGACGTCGCGCTCCTCATGACGGCGATCGCCGTCATCCCGTACCTGTATCTCGAGCTGCCGTTGATCGTCGTGGCGTGTGTGCTGACGCTCTCGATGACGAGCATCCTGTACTTCACGCTGGAGCCTGTGCTGCGCCGGCGGCCGGCGATCTTGGTCGCCGCTGTCATGGTAGGCGTCGACACCGCGCTGGCCCTCACGCAGTCCACCACGAGCAACACCTTTCTCATGCTGAACAATGGGTTGATGGTCGCCGCCGTGGTGGGCGTGGCCAACCTGTGGGCGCAGAGTGGCATGGGCGCCCGCGAGGTGACGGTGCTGGGGGCCGCGCTCGCCGTGTACGACTTCGTCGCGACCTCGCAGCTCACGCTCATGACCGACCTGATCGGCCGGCTGAGCGATATCCCGCTCGTCCCCTTCGTGGCCTGGGACACCGCCTCGGGTGCGGGCCTCGGCGTCGGCGTCGGCGACCTGCTGCTCCTGAGCGTCTTCCCACTGTCGATGCGAAAGTCCTTCGGCCGCAAGGCGGGGCTGGTCGGCCTTTGCGTCGGCCTCGCGGTCCTCGCCGGGATCCTGCTGGTCATCGAGCTGGGGGTGATCGAGACCGCGATCCCGGTCATGGTCGTTCTCGGACCCCTCATGGTGGCCCAGTACGTCCTGTGGGACCGGCGCCTGCCACAGCGCACGACCTGGCAGTACTTACGCGCCGAGCCTCTGGCGGGCGCGGGGTCGGGTGCTTGACCTGAGCCAAACGACCAAATCCCAGTGGAAAGGAGGTGATTCCATGAGCAAGGCCTACCTGCGCTACGCCAAGTACGCGTTCTCCACGCTCGCTTCCGTCGGTTTCGCAGCGAAGACGAGCTGAGGTCCTAGGCAGGCGTTCCCACACGCTCGCATCCGACAGGCGCTTACCGACCGCGCGCGTG
>DASZZX010000164.1:0-3077 GCA_036260415.1 Nitriliruptorales bacterium | reverse complement strand
GG
This sequence comes from Nitriliruptorales bacterium, assembly GCA_036260415.1. Classification (GTDB taxonomy): domain Bacteria; phylum Actinomycetota; class Nitriliruptoria; order Nitriliruptorales; family JAHWKO01; genus DASZZX01. The sequence continues at coordinate 3,075 of DASZZX010000164.1, read as the reverse complement.
TGGCTTCGACGGTCGCGGTGCTGGGCTCGCGCATCCGGTCGGCCGGAAGGCACCACCGGCGCAGGGTCCTGCTGCGGCGCACCGCGCCGGTGGCGTACCAGACGGTGGTCCTCCTGGCGGTGGCGGGGGGACTGGTGGTCCTCGATTTGATCGACCAGGCGCGGCTGGCATCGGTGGGCGCCGTGATCGTCGTGATCCTGCGGGCGCTGACCGCTGCTCAACCGATGCACCACGCGCGGGGCGTCGTCGAGGAGATCCGGCCATACCTGGACCGCATCGAGACGGCACGGCGCCGGTACCGCGCCTCCGCGGTCAGGACTGACGGTCGCACGTTGCAGGCGCTGCCCCAACTGCGCTTCGACAAGGTCTCGTTCCATTACACGCCCGGTCGTGCGGTCCTCGATCAGATCAGCTTCCAGGTTGCGGCCGGGGAGGCGGTCGCGATCGTCGGCCCGTCGGGGAGCGGGAAGTCCACCCTGGTGCAGCTCCTGCTGCGTCTGCGGACACCGCAGAGCGGTCAGATCCTGATCGGCGAGGAGGATGTCAGCACCTTCTCGCTGCGCGACTGGTCACGACTGGTCGCCTACGTGCCGCAGGAACCGAGGGTCTTGGACGGATCGGTGGCCCGTAACATCCGTTTCTTCCGCCGCGGCATCAGTGATCTGCAGGTGCGGCGGGCAGCCAGGCTGGCGCACCTGGAGGACGAGATCGCTGGGTGGCCAGCCGGCTACGGCACCAGGATGGGACCTCGGGGGGTTCGCCTCTCAGGTGGGCAGCGGCAGCGTCTGTGCCTCGCCCGGGCGTTGGCCGGCGAACCCTCGGTGCTGGTCCTCGACGAGCCGACGAGCGCGCTGGACCCGGTGTCCGAAGACCGGATCCGCCGGGCGCTCGAGCAGCTGAAGGGGAGGGTGACCCTCGTGGTGGTCGGGCATCGTCCGGCCATCGTCGGCTTGTGCGACCGGGTGATGGAGCTGCGAGGCGGGCGGCTGGTCGGGGAGGTGGTGCGTTCGCCCGCAGCGGTGCCGCCGCTCGTCCACGGACGTGCTGGGCGCTCCGCGAAGTCGGACCCGATCTGATCGCGCGTCCCCGACCGGCACCCTGGACCCCCCGCAACGTCCTCGCTACGGTCAGCGACAACCGCGCTGTCCCTTGTTGCTTGGCGTGCTGACAGGAAGGATGGGTGGATGCGCAACCGTGCGCTCGTCGTCGTCCCCGTGCTCTCGCTGTTGATCACCGTCCTGTTCGCCTTATGGCCCGCGCAGACGGGGGGTCCGGGCCAGTCTGACGGGACGCTCAGGGCCCGTTTCGGTTCGGTTCTGGGTCTGGGACCGGCGCATGCCCGACGGAAGATCTCCATCCCGTACGGGTTCGAGGACACGCTGGTGCTGCGCGACAACCGCCGACTGATCGAGGCGGTCGGTCCTTTCGGGTGCGAGACGGAGGACAACGCACGTTGGCGAGTCGACATCACCGTCGAACAGGCTCACGCACGTGCGCAGGGTCACACCCAGGGCCATTGCAGCGGGCGGGTGGGCCAGTGGGAGGTGCTCGCGGTGGCGCGCGGACCCGTGACCTTCGACGCCGGGCCGGCTGAGGGGTGCGGCGTGCTCCTCGTGCTGGTGGGTGGGACCGTCACCGACAGCGTGAGTTGGTGTGACGAGTTCCAGCTCGTCGCCGGTTCCTGAACACTCACGTCGCGCCGGCCGAGCGCTGCAGCTCGTGCAGCAACGCCCTCGCCTCGGCACGTTGCGCGCGCGTGGCCGGGTCGTCCGGGCGGGTCAGTTCCAGCGCTCTCTCGGCCGCCGCGATCGCTGCTCGGGTCGCGCCGACCTCCAGGTGAGCATGGCTGAGCGCCAGGTGCAGGTCGGGAGTCGCCGTCGCGGTCGCGGACGATTCGATGAACGCGACCAGCTGTGCCATGCGCTCCTCGACCTGCGCTGCATGCGCCGCCTCGCGGAGCGCGTCTCGGCCCACGTCCCTCGCCGTCGCGGCGAACGGCTCGCCACAGGTGCTCAGGGCCTGTAGGGCCCGTACGGCTGCACCGGCGGCCTCCTGCCAGCCAGCGGCGGCGCGCGCAGCGACCGCGTGGGTTAAGCAGAACGTCGGGTCCAGGGCCCGCGCCGCGGCCAGCTCCGTGGACGCCGAGCGCCTGGCAGCGGCGGCCTCACCCGCCGCGCCGTCCTGCTGGAGCGCATCGGCGAGCTCGAACCCGGCGAGCGCCACCGTGGCACGGACGTGGGGCAGACCAGGACCGAGACGTGCGGCATCGGTGCCGTGGGCGACCGCGCGGCGCAAGTAGTGGATGCGGTCGCCAGGGACCAGCAGGTCGGCGGCGTGCCGGTGGAGCGCCGCCAGGTCCAGGCTGTGCTGCGCGTCATAGGGGCTGAGGCTGCGAGCGCGCATCAGCGCCGACCGTGCCCGCCTGAGCTGGTCGAGGCGGGCGTCGGGATCCTGCGCCACGGTGGCGGCGACCAGGCGCCCCCGGGCGAGGTCCGACTGCAGGTGGTCCTGTGGCGGGAGCCAGCGCGCCACGGCGGCCAGCCGTGCCACCCGCCGACCCGGGTCGCTCGCCGTTGGGCGGTGGCTACGCAGGACCTCGGCGATCGTGGGACCCATCGCGAGCCAGGCGATGGCGAGTGCGGCCACCACGGCGGCGACCACGGCGCTGCCACGGTGCGGCCGACGCGCCGGCGTGCTGGCGCGATCGCTTCCCGTCGAACCGTCCACCGTGAAGGCGGCGAGGACCAGCAGGAGGAGCAGGATCGGGAAGCCGACGACCGCGGCGACGAGGCGACCGGATGCCGCATGGTGGGCGAGCACGGCCTGCGGGGCGACAAGCGCGGCGGCCCACAGCCCGCCGACCGTCACGGTGCGGACCACGTCGCGACCGCGCGGCCCGGCCGTGAGCGCCATCGCGGCCAGGCAGGCGACCCTCACCGGCACGACGACCGGAGGCAGGCCACCGGTCGCGCGTACGAACCCGGAACCGAACGCGCCCAGGATGATCCCGCCCAGCGGCGCCAGCGCCTGGTCGCCGGTAGTGCCGTCCTCCGCGGTCCGTTGCCGTGCGGTGCG
>DASZZX010000163.1:0-20679 GCA_036260415.1 Nitriliruptorales bacterium | reverse complement strand
GCCACCGATCGATCGCGGCAACCGCTGTGTTGGTGGGTGTGTGGAGGGACCCCTGGTCGTGGTGGACGACCGGGGCGATGGTTGCGGCCACGTTCAATGCTCCCGTTCGGTATCCCGGCTGACCCGATTGGTCCATCGGCTGCGTGTCCCGCTCTCGGCGCATCCGCCACGTGCTGTCAGACCGTGATGGTCCGGCCTCTCTCCGTATCGGCGTGGACCCGCCCGACCCTTAGTGCGAAGCGGACCATCCGCTGCCCCGCCGCCCGCAGGTTGGCCGCGGCGCGGCGCTCGGAAGCTGGCGACCCTCAGCGGGTGACAACCCGTTCGGAGCGACGTGGCTGTCGTGAGCGATCAGCCGTTCGGCGCCGAGGAACGCTCAGAGCTGACCACTGTCGAACCTGCGACCTCGTGGCCGCGGCCGCGCGGCGCCGCGCGACACGGCGTGGTGCCCGCCGCCCACTCCGGACACCGTCCAGGCGGGCCCTCAGCCGGTCGCCCGGCGGATGGCCTCGTCGATCGGCGTGTCACCACTGACGACCTCGAACACGTGGTCCACGGTGCGATCGTCGGCGAGCACCGCCGCCAGGACTGCGGCGACGTCTTCACGTGGGATGGCAGCACGGTCCACGTGGCGGGCGAGCGAGACCCGCCCGGTGCCCGGGTCGTTCGTGAGGCGGCCCGGCCGCACGATCGTCCACCGCAGACCGCTCGCCTGGAGCTCCTCGTCGGCTCGCGCCTTCGCCCGCAGGTACACCGCGAAGACCTCGTCGCCTTGCGGCGGGTCGTCGGTTCCCATCGCGCTGACCATCACGTACCGGTCAACACCCACCTGGCGGGCGGCACCGATGAGTTTGACCGCGGCGCCGTAGTCGACGGTCTCCTTGCGGGCGGCTCCGCTGCCCGGGCCGGCACCGGCGGCGAACACGACCGCGGCCGCGCCCGCGATCGCCTGGGCGAGGCCCTCGACGGTGACGTCCTCGAGGTCGAGCAGCACCGGCTCGGCGCCGACGTCGCGGAGGTCACCGGCCTGCTCCGACTTGCGGATGATCCCCAGGACCCGGTCGTCGCGGGCGGCGAGCATGCGTGTGAGCCGCCGTGCGACCTGCCCGTGTCCGCCGGCGATGGCGACGTCCACCTCGGTCTCCCGGTCCCTTCCGAGGGCGAGCTCGGCCGTCAGTGAGCCCCGAGCGACGACAGCGCTGGGTTGTGGTCCGGCGGGACGCGCTCGTCGGATGTCGGAGGCCCGGGCGGCGTGCCGGCGCCGAACGGCCGACCTCCCAGTCGCTCGCGTCCGTGCGGCGACCCCCAGTTGGTGAGGTCGGGCCCGACGGGGACGATGCCGGTGGGGTTGATGTCGGTGTGCACCTCGTAGTAGTGGCGCTTGATGTGGTCGAAGTCGATGGTGTCGCCGAAGCCCGGTGTCTGGAACAGGTCGCGCGCGTAGGCCCACAGGACCGGCATCTCGGTCAGCTTGTTCCGGTTGCACTTGAAGTGGATGTGGTAGACGGCATCGAAGCGAACCAGCGTCGTGAACAGCCGGATGTCCGCCTCCGTGATGGTGTCACCGACCAGGTAGCGCTGAGACTCGAGGCGCTCCGACAGCCAGTCGAGGCGGTCGAACAGCCGGCGGTACGCATCCTCGTAGGGCTGCTGTGCGCCGGCGAACCCCGCCTCGTAGACGGCGTTGTTCACGTCGCGGTAGACGAGTTCGGCGACCTCGTCGATCTCGTCGCGGAGGTGGACCGGGTAGAGGTCGGGTGCCCCGTCGCGGCGATGATCGGTCCACTCGGTCGAGAGGTCGAGCGTGATCTGGGCGAAGTCGTTGGTGACGACCGCCCCGCTGGGGATGTCGACGATCGCGGGCACCGTGATGCCGCGGTCGTAGCCGGGGACCGCCTTGTCGTACGCCTCCCGGAGCCGTTCGATGCCGAGTACCGGGTCGACGCCGCCCGAGTCGAGGTCGAACGTCCAGCTACGCCAGTCGTGGGTCGGTCCGGCGATGCCCATGGACAGCACGTCCTCCAGGCCCAGCAGCCGGCGCACGATGACCGCACGGTTGGCCCAGGGACACGCTCGGCTCACCACCAGGCGGTACCGACCGGGTTCCACGGGCCAGGTGCCGTCCCCGTCGGAGGTGATGCGGTTGTCGAGGTAGCGCGTGTCGCGTTGGTACCGCTCCTCGACGTATGTGGCGTTCGGTTGCGTGTCACTCATGCGTCCGACCGTACCGGCGCGTTCCCGGGGCTCGCGGGGCGGCCCCCGGCCTCGCGATCGTCCCCGGCCCCCGGCCTCGCGATCGTCCCCGGCCCCCGGTTTCGGGATCGTCCGCTGCCAACGGCTTGGCCAACCGCCAGCTGCGTGCGGCCGCCGCCACGACGGACCCCGGCGCCGGACGCGCCCCCCGAAGGTGCGCGGCGCGGCGCCGGGCTGCTCATGGCAGCTGCGCCTCGGCTTCGATCTCCACCCGCCAGCGTGGGTCAACCAGGGACGCGACGACCACCATGGTGGCGGCCGGAGGATGGGCGGCGAACACCTCCGCGTGTGCGCGCCCAACCGCCTGCCAGTCGGCAGGGTCGATGAGGTACATGCGGGTGCGCACCACGTCCTGCGGTCCGGCGCCGGCCTCCGCCAAGGCCGTCAGGATGATCTCCAACGCGCGGCGTGCCTGCTCCTCTGGGTCGTCGGGGCAGGAACCGTCGGGCCAGATCGGGGCCGTCCCCGATACCTCCACGCGAGATCCGACCCGCAGCGCACGGACGAACCCGATCTGCGGCTCGTACGGCGACCCCGACGTGATGCGCTGGCGGTCGGTGGTCATCGCAGCCGCCTCTCGAGCCGTGGCCTGTTCATGAGCTCTCCGTTCGTCGCCCGCTGCTCGCCGGGGAAACCTGACGGCGCCCGCGTCGACTCGCTGTCATCCGAGCCTCGTGCGGTCAACTGACCGCCGGCGACCCTCGCCCAGGTCGAAGCGCTCACCGACGCGCTGATCGACCGCAGCAGCCACTGTCTGTCAGGTGACGCAGCTCCGCACGTGACCGTCCTGCTTCCGGCGGGTGCTGGCTACGCAGAGTGACCGCATTCAACCTCGAGCCCCGATCGGCCGAGGAACCCAGTCGCAGGGGCGCGTGAACGCCCGCAACGAGCGCGGCGATCACGTCTGGGGCGGGGGGAACGCTCATGTGGGGGAAGCGGTTCGTCGTGCTGCTGATCGTGTTCCTGATCGCCGGCGCGTTGCCAGCGGCGGCGCACCACACGCTCAACCACACGATCGTGTGCACGATCAATCCTGATCACGCGGCGTGCTCCCCATCGCCGTCCCCGTCGCCGTCGCCGTCCCCGTCGCCGTCGCCGTCCGCGTCGCCGTCGCCGTCCGCGTCACCGTCGCCGACCTCGCCCTCGCCGACGCCGACTCCTTCCCCGTCGCCGTCGCCGTCGCCGACGTCCTCTGTCTCGCCGTCGCCCTCCCCGACATCCACCGCGCCGCCACCGGGCCCGTCCCCCGAGCCGTCCTCAGCACCCGGTCCTTCACCCGCCTGTGACGTCACCCTCTCCGGTGCGGTCGACGATCCCGACGGGTTGACGGTCCCGGCCGGGCAGGTGTGGTGCTTCGACCCGGGGGTCTCCACGACGGTGCAGACGCGTGCGAACGTCGTGGTGGAGGGGACGCTACGGATGCGCCCATCCTCGTCGTCCGTGCACCACACGCTGCGGTTCGTCGACGTGGACGAGTCGCGGTTCGTCGGCGGGGACGTGTCCGAACCGGTCGCGTCCGACGTCGGGCTGTGGATCGACGATGCGGGCGTGTGGGACGCACAGGGCACTCCCAAGACGTCCTGGACCCGCGCCGTCGGCGGTCTGCCGGCGGGTGCGAGCAGGGTCGACGTGCAGGACGCCACCGGCTGGCGGCCAGGTGATCGCATCGCCATCGTCCCGACCCTGCCGCCCACCGACACCCGGTACCTCAGCTACGACGAACGGGCCGTCACTGCGGTGTCCGGCAACAGTGTCACGGTCGATGCACCTCTGAGTCACGACCACCCGGCGGTCACGGTCGCCCCGGGGGTCGTCTACACGGCGGAGGTGCTGAACCTCACCCGCAACGTGAAGGTCGAAGGCACGCCGGCCAGGCTGGCCGCCTGCAACCGGTGGGTCGGCCGGGCCCACATCTGGGTGCAGACCAGCCGGCCGCAGACTGTCCGCCACGTCGAGCTGGCGCATCTCGGTCCCCGGCAGACGATCGGCCAGTACGAGTATCTGTGCCGAGGTTCGTCCAAGGGCGTGCCGGGGCGTAACGGCCTGCACTTCCACAAGCTGGGCGACGCCGCACGCGGCACCCTGATCGAGGGGGTGGCCGCGCACCACATTGGCAACACCGCCTTCGCCCCGCACTCGTCCACCGGCATCACCCTGCGCGCGAACGTCGCGCACGACGTGATGGCCAGCGCCTACTTCTGGGCGGGGGGGACCGACCCTGGAACTGCTTCTGACGCGACCCACGAACTCACCTACGACCGCAACGTCGCATCGCTCGTCCGTGCCGACGAGCTGGCGGTCAACGAGCACACCACCCTGGCGGGGTTCGAGCTCGGCCGTGGGGGCCCGCCCCACTTCCCCCAGTACGCCAGGAGCGTCGCCAAGGGGAACGTGGCGGTGGGCGTGCAGGGGGGTTCACGGGCGTCCGGGTACATCTGGCCCGAGAACGGTGAAGGGGTGTGGACCTTCGAGGACAACCTCACCCACAACGCCCGTGAGCACGGCCTGTTCGTCTGGCATGTGACCAACCACTTCCACGACGTGGTGCGTTTCACCGGCTACCACAACGGCCGGCACGGGATCTTCCACGGTGCGTACGGCAACCCCTACCGGTACGTGGACAACGTGCTGTACGGCAACCGTGCCAGTCAGGGGCTGTGGTGGGGGCCCGCCTACTGCGATGCTGAGCGCAACCCGGAGTGCCCGACCTCCCCGTTGCTGATCGAGCGGGGCAGGTTCGACGGGGCCGGTATCTCGCCTCACGCCCTCATCCTCGCCGGCCGCGCCATCCCGCAGCAGGACTCGCTGATCGGACGCATCGAGGGCGCCACCTTCCTGGGCTACACCGACCGTGCGATCAGGCTGACCTTCGACTTCCACGACTTCGGGCCGTCCGCCACCCACTGGCGTCTCACCGGCAACACCTACGGGGCGGCGGGCGCGTCGGACGACTTCCGCTGCACCGACGACATCCACGAACGGGCCGGGTTGAGGTCCGACGACCACGCCCTGAGCCTGCGTCGGGCCGATCAGCCCGGCACCTACCGACCAGAGTGGAACTGCTCGGCGAACTGAGCGCCACGTCCGCGCCGTGAGGAGGTTGCTCGCGCCCTCGGATGCCCACGTCGGTCCGAACATCCGACGTCGGTGCTCGTCGACGAGGCTGACGTGGCGGGGCGCGCAGCCGCCGCCGCTTGCTCGACCAGCGGCCTTGGGGCTGTCATGGCCGTTCGGGCGATGGGCGCGGCTCGTCGCCCGCGAACGGCGACGGGAGACCCTTAGATCCCTAGCGGATCCCTCGAGACCCGCCAGTCCCTAGTGTCCGTGCATCGCCGGGCTGAGATCAGTGCCCTGAGGGAGCGCCCGGCGAAGGCCTGCCCGCGGCACGGCGACACGCACGGGCGGCTGCCACGAGAACTCCGCCTCGGCCTCGGTCTCGCCGCGGTCGTCACCAACGGCCAACCCGATCGTGACCGGGTTGGCCGTCCCAGTGAGGCCCACACCGGCTCCCTCGAGCTTGTACTCGAAGACACCGCCGCCTAGCGGCTCAAGGACCACCTCGAGGGTCGGACTGGCGTACACGAACCGCCCCGCCTCGTCCCCCGCGAACGACCCGCCGCCAATCATGGTCGAGAAGCTTCCCACCTCGACCGTGACCTCCTCGGTGGGCGGGTCGATCCCGTCGCTGGACGCCCCCAGCGTCAATGCCCCCTTGACCTCGAACGAGTCGTCGGTGCCGGAGGGGCCCAGGCCGATCTCCACCTTCTCCGCATCGAAGGCGTCGAACGCGGTCGTCGTCGGCGGACCGAACGGACCGGTCACGAACACGTCATAGGTGTCGTTGGTGTCGCCGGCCACCAGATTCGACGCCAACGAAGCGAAGGTGACGTAGCGGCCGTCGCCGCTGATCGCCGACCAGAAGCCGCTGGAGCTGTTGGGGTGCCGTCGGAGGCCACCGACACCCGCGTGGTCGACCCCGTGGCACGGTCGTGGGCGAACACGTCATAGGTCCCGTTGGTGTCGCCGGCCACCAGATTCGACGCAAACGGGGAGAACGTGACGTAGCGGCCGTCGCCGCTGATCGCCGCCCAGTAGATGATGCCGCCAATCAGTGCAGGTCTCCGCGACGAAGCCCGATCCTTGAAATCGGCCGCTGACCTGCGGCTTTGCCGGGAGCGGGTGAGGGGAATCGAACCCCCGTTCCGAGCTTGGGAAGCTCGTGTTCTACCATTGAACTACACCCGCGAGTGGCGGCGAGAGTACCGACCCGCTGCTGTGGCGAGCAACCGGCGCGTCGCTGCCGGGCCGTGACCGCGGACGAAGAAGGCACCCGCGTGATCCTCTCCGACCGGTCGCTGAGGGAGGCCCTGGCCGTCGGTCGCATCAAGATCGACCCGCTCGACCCTGAGGCACTGCAGCCCTCCAGCGTGGACGTGAGGCTCGATCGGGCGTTCCGGGTCTTCGCGAACCACCGCTACCCGTTCATCGACGTGCGTGCGGACCAGCCGGACCTGACGGAGGTCGTGAAGGTCGACGACGACGAGGCTTTCATCCTCCATCCTGGCGAGTTCGTGCTGGGCTCCACGCATGAGCGGGTCGTGCTGCCCCACGACCTTGTGGCGCGCCTGGAGGGCAAGAGCTCCCTCGGTCGCCTGGGACTGCTGATCCACAGCACCGCGGGTTTCGTCGATCCGGGCTTCGACGGCCACCTCACCCTGGAGCTGTCCAACGTGGCGACGCTCCCCATCGCCATCTACCCGGGGATGAAGATCGGTCAGCTGGCGTTTTTCCGGCTCGACCAGCCGGCGGAGCGGCCGTATGGCTCCGACGAACTCGGCTCCAAGTACCAGGGGCAGCGCGGCCCGACCGCGAGCCGCTACCACCTCAACTTCCGCGAGCGGTCGTGATCGATCGGGCGGGCACCCCGCCCGTGGCGACCGTCACCTTGCTCGGCGCGGCACGACGCGTCCTCGGCCGATGGGTCTTGCAACTCTCGGTAGCCAGCTGCCCACCGAGTGTGTAGGATGAGGCTGACTACCCCAAGAGGACTAGCCGGCCAGGACCAACCTGAGGGACGGGTCAGGGGAACACGCAGCTGCGGACGGCTCTCGGGTCGCCGTGGGGCACGGAGGGGGTCGTATGGAGAGGATCGACTACCAGCGCCGTCTGGGTGAGCGGCTGCGCGCCATCCGCAACCAGCAGGGTCTCACCCTGCAGCAGGTGGAGGAGCGCAGTGGGGGCCACTGGAAGGCGGTGGTCGTCGGCGCCTACGAACGCGGTGACCGGGCCATCTCGGCGGCCAAGCTGGCCGACCTGGCCAGCTTCTACGGCGTCCCGATCGGGGAGCTCCTGCCTGAGCCGGCCCGTCCGGAGGTCGTCGACGACACCGCGGGCGGCGACGTCAAGGTGATCGTCGATCTCACGCGGCTGGAGGAGGAGGTGACGCCGGACCTGGCCCCGGTCAGCCGGTACGTGAGCAACATCCAGCTGCAGCGCGGCGACTACAACGGTCGCGTGCTCACTCTGCGGGGTGACGACGTGCGCGCGCTGGCGGTGGTGCTGGGCATCTCCGTGGACGAGCTGGTCGAGCGCCTTCGGGAGAAAGCGGTCCTCGCCGCCAACTGACGGCGCCCTCCGCCGGGGGGTCGCCACTACGCTCGGCGGGGTGCAGCAGCGGCTTGAGGCGTCGACGGCGGGGCGGACCGCCATCAGCCTGTTCGTCGCCGTAACCGTCTCGGCCCTCGTGGTCACCGGGCTGCCGGACTCGCCCATCGAAGACGTGCTGGATCCGCTCGCACGTCCCTACACCGACGCGGTCGGGCTCGACCAGAACTGGGAGGTGTTCGCGCCGAACCCGCGCTCGGTCACCATCGCCATGGATGCCCGGGTCACGTTCGCCGGGGACACGACCGCCGTGTGGCGGCCACCTGGCGGCGGGCGGCTGATCGACACCTACCGGCTGTACCGCTGGCGCAAGTGGGTCGAGAACGTCAGAGCCGACGCCAACGCCGGCGAGCTGTGGGAGGCGACCGCCCGCTGGATCGCGCGCATGCACGAGCGCGACGGCCGTGAGGTCCGGCGCGTCACGCTGGTGCGTCACTGGCGCGAGATCCCGCCGCCCGGCTCCTCGGGACCCCCGCCGCCGTGGAGGTCCCACGAGTTCTACGTCCTCGAACTGCCGTGACACCTCGCCGCGGCGTCGAGCCGGCCAGCGCCTCCGCGGGGGACCGACGCGACCCGGCCGTCGGCGAACCGGCCAACCTGGAACGGGTCGCTCGCGACCCGGCCGCCGAAGACAAGGCCGTGCACGACCCGGCCGCCCACGACCGGGCCGACCACCAACCGCCCCCCCACGAGGCCGCCCCGCAACCTGCCGCCCACGACCGGGACGCCTGCCAACCGGCCGGTGCGCCGCCGCGGCACGCGTCGCGCCGGCCCCGCCCGCTCGCCGCGACGATCGCCGCGTGGGATCGCTCCCTGCACATCCCTGTCTCGACCGCGCCGCTCGCATTCGTCCGCATCGCCCTCGGCCTGGTGCTCACCGGATGGACGCTGGCGCTCGCCCCCGACCTCCGGACGTTCTTCGGACCCGCCGGGATGCTGCCCGCTCAGCCCGGCTACCGCTACCGGTTCGGACTGCTGGCGCTCTGGAACAGTGACGCCGCCGTCATCGCCCTCTGGGTCGCCCTGCTCGTCGCCTCCCTCTGCCTAACCGTCGGGTTGGGCACACGCCTGGCCGCGCTGGTCGCCTTCCTCGCTGTGCTGTCGTTCCAGCGACGCAACCCGTGGGTGTTCAACTCCGGGGACCTCCTCGTCCGCCAGCTGACGTTCTTCGTGGCCCTCGCCCCGGCGGGAGCAGCTCTGTCGGTGGACCGCTGGCTGCGCCACCGCCACCGCTTCTGGGACCATCCGCGCCGCGCCCCGTGGCCGCTGCGGCTGATCCAGTTGAACCTCGCCCTCGGCTACCTGCTGTCGGTGTGGGGCAAGCTGCGCGGCGACACCTGGAACGACGGCACCGCGATCGGCTACGCGCTGCGCATCGGCGACCTGCAGCGACTGCCCGCACCCGGCTGGCTCACCGACCTCCCCGTCGCCGTCAACGTCCTGACGTGGGGTTCGCTGACCGTTGAGCTGGCGGTCGCGCTGCTGGTGTGGAACCGGCGGCTGCGGCCGTGGGTTCTGGCCGCTGGTGGCCTGCTGCACCTGGCGATCGACGTCTTCCTCGAGGTCGGTTTCTTCAGCTACGCCGTGCTCGCCGCCTACCTGGCGTTCGTGCCGCCCGACGTCGCCGACCGGCGGGTGGCGCGGTGGGTGGCCGCCCGACGCCTGCGCCCCGCCGTGGTGCCGTAAACACCGGAGGGGCGGGTGGTCGGCCACCCGCCCCTCCGGTCGCGTTGATCAGGAGTGTGCGCTGCCCTCGCCCGCGCGCGACCGGAGCAGCGCCGACAACCCCAGGGCCAGGGCGGTGAGGCCGACCAGGAGTAGCGGCACGGCACCCACGCCGGTGTGGGCTAGCCGCTTGGGCTTCGTCAGCTGGGCCGACAGCACCTCCGCCGGCACCGGCGCCGCCGGCGCGGGCGCCAGCTCCACGGGGCGCTCGATGATGATTCCGCCGACCTCCACGTCCTCGTCCTGCTCGGCCGGCTGACCGTCCTGCCCGCTGGGCTGCTCCTCCTCCTCCGGCTGCTCTTCCTCGCTCGGCTGCTGCTCCTGCTCACGGACGTTGGCGACCGTCACCCGTTCGTCGCCGTCCACGATGGTGACCGCGATCGGCTCGTCGGCCACGGCCACGTAACCCTGCGGCGCCTGGGTCTCGACCAGCAGGTACTCCCCGGCGAGCAGGTCGTCGAAGCCGCAGGTTCCGTCGGCACCTGTGGTGCACGACCCGACCTCCTCGTCGCCGTCGTCCAGTGCGCCCGCGGTGGCGCCCTCGTCGGCGTGGAGGACGAACCGGGCGTCGGCGAGGGTGCGTGACGTGTCGTCAGCGTCGACCTTGCGCACGGTGAGCCCGAACCGCTCGATGATGACCGCGGCGACGGGGGCGTTGGCGACGGTGACCTGCTCGTCGCCGTCCACGATGGTGACCGCGATCGGCCCGTCGGCCACGACCACGTAACCCTGAGGCGCCTGCGTCTCGACCAGCAGGTAGTCGCCGGCCGCCAGGCCGTCGAAGTCGCAGGTGCCGTCGTCGACGGTCTCGCACGTCCCCCCCGTGGTGTCGTCGTCGTCGACCACCCCGGCGGTCGCGCCGTCGTCGAGGTAGAGGGTGAAGCGCGCACCGGCGAGGCGGGTGGACGGAGCGTCCTCCTCGATCTTGACGACCTCGAGCGAGAACGCCTCCTCGACGGGTGGCGGCGCCTGCTCGCAGCGCACCCAGAACACCTTGTGCTTGCTGTCAGCGGCGGGGGTGTCGGGGTCGCGCTCGACGGTGATGGTGACCTTGATGTGGTAGCCCTGCTGGTCGTGCGGCGTGAAGTCTCCGAGCAGGCCCGAGAAGTCGTAGACCTGCGAGGCGGTGACGGTCTGACCGCCCTTCTCCGCGACGGGTACGTCGGGGAACGGCACGAACGTCGGCGTGTAGCCGGGCAGTCGCTCAGCGTCGCCGACCGGCGGGATGACCTCGAACAGCACATCGGCCCCGCTGGCGCTCTGCGGGAAGTTGTAGAAGTCGAGCCGGAACCGGCACGGCAGGTGCGGCACGTCGGACGGGGGGAAGTACGGGTCGTCGACGTTGCTCGTCTTGATGCTGCCCTTGTTGCCCGGCGGGTCGTCGCCCTGGCCGGTCCTATTCGTGGTGGTCTCGACTTGAGGGGCGAGCACCTCCACGCCGGAGGCGTCGGCCCGGGATCCGGCGGTCAGCGCCTGCGCCGCGGGTGCTGCGAACACCAGCATGCCGAGCACCACGGTGAGGAGGCGCCGGACCGTCGAGGAGGCGTGTCGCGGTCGTACGATCATGTGCGTTTCCCCGTTCGTGTGTCGTGCGGACGGCGGGCGCGCCCCGCACACCCAACACGCTGGGTAGCGGAGTCACCACGGTCAGTCGCACCACACAACGAGGGTTGGGCGTCCGCGTTACGCAGATCGAATGACCCGCGCGGCACGCGGTCGGCGGTCAGAACGGGGTCAGCGCGCCCGGGTGGCCTGCCCGGATGTGGGAACGCCAACCCCCGTGGGTTCGCCCTCGGAGCCACTCCCTCGACCTCGGCGAGAGGGGGCCTGGTCCGCGTGGGACGGCCCGAGAGCTCAGGGACCGCCCGTGCCGGCAGGCGAGGTGGCGTCGGCGTCGCCGCCGGTGCCTCCGCCGGAGGACATGACGCCCCGGTGGCCGCGCGCCCCCACTTCGCCCACAGCGCCGTCCCCGGCCACCTCGACCACGGCGCCGTCCCCGGCCCCGTTGGCGGCCTCACCGACCGCGGCCGGTGCCCGCCCCGGCAGACCACGCTGCAGCACCTCCGCCACGTCCAGCACCTGGACCTGCCCCGCGGCCAGCGCGCCTTCCTGCACCTTCTGCGCCACGGCGTCCTCCAGCATGGTCATGCAGAACGGGCAGGCGGTGGAGATCAGGTCCGGTTCGGTCGCCAGCGCCTCCTCGATGCGCTCGATGTTGACCCGCTTGCCGATGCGCTCCTCCATCCACATGCGCGCCCCGCCCGCGCCGCAGCAGAAGCCGTTCGAGCGGCAGCGCTGCATCTCGGTCGGGTGGATCCCCGGCACCGCGTCGACCACCCGACGGGGTGCCGAGTACACCTCGTTGTGCCGTCCGAGGTAGCAGGGGTCGTGGTAGGTGACCCGCGCGTCGAGCTGGTCGGTCGCCACGAGCCGTCCCTCGTCGATCAGGTGGGCGAGCAGCTGCGAGTGGTGGATCACCTCGAACTGCCCCCCCAGATCGGGGTACTCGTTGCGGAGCGTGTTGAAGCAGTGCGGGCACCACGCGACGATCCTCGTGGCACCCACCGAGCGCATGGTCTCGACGTTGCTGGCGGCCATCATCTGGAAGAGGTGGTCCATGCCCAGTCGCCGGGCCGGGTCGCCGGTGCAGGTCTCGGCCGAGCCCAGCACCGCGTAGGGCACGCCCGCCCGACCCAGGAGCTCAGCGACCGTGCGGGTGATGCGCTTCGCTCGGTCGTCCACGGAGCCGGCGCAGCCGACCCAGAAGAGGTACTCGATCCCGTCCGGCAGCGCGCTGCCCGGCGTCGCCCGCACCGGCTGGGGGTCCAGCCCCCGCATCCAATCCTCTCGCTGCTGCGCGCCGATGCCCCACGGGTTGCCGGAGTTCTCGATGTTGCGCAGCATCGCCCCCGCCTCGTGCGGGAAGGACGACTCCATCATCGCCTTGTAGCGACGCATCTCCACGATCATGTCGACGTGCTGGATGTCGACCGGGCACTCCTCCACGCAGGCGCCACAGGTGGTGCACGACCACAGGACATCGGCGTCGATCACCGCCTGCGCCGGCGCCTCACCGGGTGCGTCGCCCACCAGCTTCTTGGACAGGATGTCGGCGGCCTGCTCCTCGGTCTGCTTGCCGAGCAGGTACGGACCCTTCGCGTACAGGTGGTCGCGGAGGTCCATCACCAGAAGCTTGGGGTTGAGCGGCTTGCCGGTGTGCCACGCCGGGCACTGCGACTGGCAGCGGCCGCACTCGGTGCACGAGTACATGTCGAGCAGGTACGGCCAGCGGAAGTCCTCGACCGCTCCCACCCCCAGGACGGTCTCCTCCGTCATGGTCTCCAGGTCGATCGGCAGGTGGGGCACAGCCCCCAGCGCCTTCGGCTGGCGGGAGAACAGCTCCTTGGGGAAGATCGAGAGGACGTGCAGGTGCTTGGAGTTGAGGGTGAACACCAGGAACCAGCCCACGATGGCGAGGTGCACGGTCGCCATGCCTGCGGTGGTGGCCTCCAGCGCCAGGGGCGTCATGCCCTCCAGGAAGTCCGCTACCCAGCGCGACAGGAAGGCCGCCTGGAGGTGCCGGTTGGCCTCGCCGCCGATCGCCCACCGGGAGGCGTGGATCAGCAGCAGCGTGTAGGTCACGCCGAACTCGCCCATGAGGACCCAGTAGCCCTGTCCGAGGTTCGACCCGGCGAAGCGCGAGCGCCGTCCCAGCCGACGCGGGTGCTGTGCGAGGCGGATGACCAGGAACCCGACGATGCCGACCATCGCCAGCAGGATGAACGTGTCCTGGAAGAACACGATCACGTCCAGGAGGGTCCGGTCCGACCCGGGGAGGGCGAGCCGGCCAGCGACCGGGATCTTGAAGTCCGGGTCGAAGATCTCGCCGAAGACCTCGATGATCGTGGCCTGCACGACGAGGAAGCTCCAGAACACCCAGGCGTGCAGCACCCCCGGCAGCGACCAGCGCAGCAGCTTCTGCTGACCAAGCACCTTCGTGAACTGGTACTTGAGGTTGCCTCTGACGTATGCCCAGGTGGCGCGGTCGGGATCGGGCTGCGCCCTCCTGATCAACCCGTAGAGGAACATGATCCGTCGGCCGGCGATGGCGGCAGTCACCCCTACGACCGCGATGCCGCCGACGATGCGGACGACCGCGAGGATCTGCTCGGGCTGCACGCGGGGATGGCCTCTCGCTCGCCGCCGTTCGTCGGCCGCCAAGTGTAGGGAGGACCGCCCACCCCTCCCGACGCGCGGCGACGGCTGGCGTGGTCACACCCTGCAAGACCCCATCCCAGGCGGAGGGCCGGCGTCGCCGCCTCTCCGACACGCGGCGACCGCCCATGGACACACCCTGGAAGACCCCCCTCCGACGCGCGCGCCACCGTCCACGTGGTCACACTCAGGGCGACCGCCCCACCCTCCGCACGTGCGGCGGATGGCGACCTGTCGCCCCGAGGAGGGGCGCGTACCCCTGCTCGAGTGCGGCGTCCCCGCACGCCGCGCTGCGGTCCTAGCTCGCCACGGATCGCGTGGCGGCCGGGGTTCTCAGCGCACGACGATCCTGCCGGCCATCTCGTCCCCCTCGGGGTCGGCGTCGGGTCCGTTGGAGTGGGGGACGCAGTAGTACACGAAGGTCCCGCTCCTCTGCGGGGTGAACTCCACCAGGGCCTGGCTGCCCGGCAGAACGGTCTCGTTGAAGCCCAACTCCTGGCTGGTGATCGTGTGCACGAACCCGTCGGAGTTGTGCACGAGCAGCCGAACCGGCTCGCCGACGGTCGCCTCGACGGTGCGGGGCGCGAACGCGAAGTCGACCATCTCGATCGGCGTCGCCCCGGCCGCCGCCGTGTCGGCGACGGTCTGACGTCCGGCCAGGCTCAGGGCGCCGGACACCACGATCGCCACTGCCAGCAGCCCCAGGACGGTGTTGCGCACGCGCCGCTCGCCGGCCGTCGCCTCCGTCTGCAGATGACCGCGGCGCGTCTGCACGAGGGCTGCGATGTTGCCTCCCACCCCCAGCACCAACCCCATCGGCAGGAGCACCCCGGGCAGGAAGTCGCCGGGGCTCGCCGGGTAGGCCAGTCCGAACACCGCCCAGAACATCGCCAGCGCAGCGAGCAGGCTGATCACGATGCCCAAGACCTTGGCCCACCTGCCGAAGCGCCACACCAGCGCGGCGGCGAGAAGAGGCAGGACGATGATGGTCGACAGGAACCCGATCTCCCCGCCGATGTCCACGCCGCTGGCGAGGCCCGCGGTGAGTAGGGTGGCGGGCGCGAGGGCGATCAGCACGAGGCCCAGCGCACCGATACGGGTGTAGACGGGTCGGGTGCGGGGCGCGACCGCCCCGGCGGCTGCTGCGGTGGCCACTTCTGTTCCTCTCAGGGGATGCCGCGGTGCAAGCTACGCAGCATCCGGGCGGCCGCCGAGAGGGCTGGCGCCACACCTGCGGTGGTGGCTGCCACACCCCGACCGACCGGCAGACACGAACCCGCAGTGGGTTGAGCCCCGCCCGCCGACGTGCCGCTCAGGTCGGCGTCACCCCGTCGAGCTCACCGCAGGTGTTGGCCCGGCGCGGCGTAGCGGCGGCGGCGGAAGATCTCCGTGCGCGGTGACGTCACCCGGTCCAGGATCAACAGACCATCGAGGTGGTCCAGCTCGTGCAGGAACGCACGCGCCTCGAACCCGTCGGACTCGATGACGCGCACCTCGCAGTCGGGCGCCAGCCCCCGCACGACGACGTCGGTAGCGCGGCGCACGTCGCAGGTGAAGTCGGGGACGGACAGGCAGCCCTCCCGTCGTACCTCCGACCCGTCGGCGTGCAGCAGCTCGGGGTCGAACAGCACCACCCGACCGTGGTTGGGGTGGGGCCGCGCCATCAGCGAGACGTCAAGCGCGAAGGCACGCAGCCCCACACCGACCTGGGGTGCGGCCAACCCCACGCATCCGGGTGACGCCAGCATGGTGTCGATGAGGTCGGTGGCGAGCCGGCGTTCGCGGTCACCGACCGTGCCGACCTGGGCGGCGACGCGCTTGAGCATCCGGTCCGGGTAGGTGGCGACCGGGCGAACCGGCACCTGCCGACCGCTCAGTAGGTCGCGGGCTCGAGCGGGCGCAGGGTGTGATCCACTCCGACGCGCTCGCCCACCTCGCGCAGCACCAGTTCCAGCCGCTCCGGCGGCACACCCTCCGGCAGGGAGATCTCCAGCACCATGGCGTACACGGGCTGGTCCTCGGGTGGCAGCATCCGCGTGGAGAGGTCGGTGATGTTCACACCGAGCTCGGCCAACGCCCGCGCCACGGCGGCCAGGATGCCCGGCCTGTCCCTGCCGTACACCGACAGCGTGTGGGTCGGGTCGGTTGTCGCGTGACCCTCCTCCACGGGCACGACGGTGACGCGCAGCCCGAGGTCTCTGGTGGCGACCTCGAGCGCCTGTCGCAGCTGGTCGGCAGGATCGTCGGTGGTGACCAGCAGCATGATCGCGAACTGACCGCCCAGGACGGTCATGGCCGAGTCCTCGACGTTGCCACCCCGATCGCGCAGCACCTCGGCCACCGCGGCCACGATCCCGGGTTGGTCGGCACCGATCGTGGTGACGGCGAGCTGGTGGGTCACCGCGCCCCCCGGGTCGTCGAGCCGCGCGGCGAGGCTAGCGTAACGGCGTGCCCCACCGGTCGAACGTGCTGACCTTCGTCGTGACCGGTCTGATGGTCGTGCTGGCGGCCTGTGGCGGCGGCCTCTCCCTCCCGACCGGCTGGCCGCCGTCGCGGACGCCGACGTCGGTGCCGCCGCTGCATCCATCGGTGGACGGGTACCCGAGCCTGGTGGTGCGGCTGGTCGACCCCGCTGGGGGCGATCCCGTCGAGGTCGCGGTGAAGATCGCCGACACCCCTGAGCGTCGTCGGCACGGGCTCATGGAGGTCGACAGCCTGCCGGACGGCATGGGGATGCTGTTCGTCTTCCCCGAGGACACCTCCGGGTCGTTCTGGATGAAGAACACCCGCATCCCGCTGGACATCGCCTTCGTCGCCGCGGACGGCGACATCCGCCGGATCCTCCACATGCAGCCGTGCCGCGAGGACCCCTGTCCCCGGTACCGGTCGGACGTGCTCTACCGGCACGCCTTGGAGACGCCCGCCGGCTGGTTCGCACGGATCGGGGTCACCGAGAGCTGGCGGGTCGAGGTCGCCACCCCGGAGGAGGTCATGGACGAGCGGGCGCGGTGACCTCCCCGCAGCGGAGCGGGTGGCCCGCACGGTGCGCGGCGTGGCGCAAGACCCGGGACGACGGCGTGACGTGGCGAGCGGACCCGGTGGTGACCCGCTCGGTAGGCTCCGACCACACGACAGGAGGCGGCGGTGGCAGCCTGGCAGGCGCTCCTGCTGGCGTTCTTCGTGCTCTTGCCCGTCCTGCTGATGCTCGATTTCTGGGGTGACGAGCGCCTGACGGCGCGGGGAGGACCGGTCACGCGGCCGTGGCCGCGCGGGCGCCGGCAGGGTCGACTCGACCAGCACGCCGCACACGGCGCCGAGCCCGGCGAGGTCGCCGGCGACACGGCTCCCGCCGGGGGCGCACCGGCTGGGCCCTCCGACGGTGGTGCCGGCCAAGGGCCTTGATGGTGCTGGCGGCAGGCCGACCGCCACGTGTCGCCGTGCGGCAGCGACGGCCGCAGGCGCCAGGGTCACGCCAACGAACACGGGCAGCGTGCGCTCGAGCGCGGCCACCAGCTGGCCGTGACCGCGGCCCGTCCGTCGCCGGATCCCTCGCCTGGCCCCCCTCGTGGCTCCGCCACGGCACCGGGCACGTGCGCTGACCGCACGCAAGGAGAGGCCCAGAGAACTTGATAGGCATCGGCTCAGGTTCTATTCTGTGTGACGGCTCAGCTGGATACAGGTCGCCGGGTGGCGACCCCGTGCACAGGCGAAGAACCAGGAGCGAGACATGGCGAAGGCAGTCGGCATCGATCTGGGGACGACCAACTCGGTCGTCTCGGTGCTCGAAGGGGGCGAGCCCACCGTCATCCCCAACGCCGAAGGGGCACGGACCACCCCCTCGGTCGTGGCGTTCAGCAAGAGTGGTGAGGTCCTGGTCGGTGAGGTCGCCAAGCGCCAGGCGATCACCAACCCCGACCGCACGGTCCGCTCGGTCAAGCGGCACATGGGGCGGGACTGGTCGATCGACATCGACGGCAAGCACTACACCCCCCAGGAGATCTCCGCCCGCATCCTGATGAAGCTCAAGCGTGACGCTGAGGCGTACCTGGGCGACACCGTGAAGCAGGCGGTCATCACCGTGCCCGCCTACTTCGACGACGCCCAGCGTCAGGCCACCAAGGAGGCCGGCCAGATCGCGGGCCTGGAGGTGCTGCGGCTGGTGGCGGAACCGACCGCCGCCGCGCTGGCGTATGGCCTCGACAAGGAGGACGAGCAGACCATCCTGGTGTTCGACCTGGGCGGCGGCACCTACGACGTGTCGGTCCTGGAGATCGCGGAGGGGGTCTTCGACGTCAAAGCCACCAGCGGCGACAGCCAACTCGGCGGTGACGACTGGGATCAGGCGGTCATCGACTGGCTCGTCAAGGCCTTCAAGGACAACCACGGCGTGGACCTGTCGCGGGACCGCATGGCCCTGCAGCGCCTCAAGGAAGCCGCCGAGAAGGCCAAGATCGACCTGTCGCAGGCCACCGAGACCACGGTCAACCTGCCGTTCATCACCGCGACCGATGCCGGCCCGCTGCACCTCGACGAGCGGCTGACGCGGGCGCGGTTCAACGAGCTGACCTCCCACCTGCTCGACCGGCTGCGGGGTCCGTTCAACCAGGCCATCAAGGACGCCGGCATCGCCGTGTCGGCGATCCAGCACGTCATCCTGGTGGGAGGCTCCACCCGCATCCCCGCGGTGCAGGACCTCGTCCGCGAGTTGACCGGTGGCAAGGAGCCCCACAAGGGCGTCAACCCCGACGAGGTCGTCGCCATCGGTGCGGCGCTGCAGGCCGGGGTCCTGCGGGGCGAGGTCAAGGACGTCCTGCTGCTCGACGTCACGCCGCTGTCCCTCGGCATCGAGACCAAGGGTGGCGTGATGACCCGGCTGATCGAGCGCAACACGACCATCCCGACCAAGCGTTCGGAGGTGTTCACCACCGCCGACGACAACCAGCCCTCGGTCGAGATCCACGTGTTGCAGGGCGAGCGCGAGATGGCAGCGGGCAACAAGTCGCTGGGCAAGTTCATGCTCACCGGCCTCCCCCCGGCGCCACGGGGGATCCCCCAGATCGAGGTCACCTTCGACATCGACGCCAACGGCATCGTCCACGTCAACGCCAAGGACCTGGGCACCAGCAAGGAGCAGTCGATGACGATCACCGGCGGCTCCGCGCTGCCCAGGGACGACATCGACCAGATGATCCGCGACGCCGAGCAGCACGCCGACGAGGACCGGCGTCGCCGGGAGGCGGCCGAGGCCCGCAACACCGGCGACCAGCTCGTCTACCAGACCGAGAAGCTGCTGCGCGAGCACGGCGACAAGGTGTCGGCCGAGGCAAAGGCCCGGACCGAGTCGGCCGTCGGCGAGCTGCGCGAGGCGCTCAAGGGTGACGACGTGAGCGCCATCCGGGCCAAGACCGACGCGCTGCTGCAGGTGTCACAGGAGCTCGGCCAGGCCATCTACCAGGCGGGCGCCACCGAGGCCGGCCCGTCCGCCGGCGCCTCCGCGGGCGCGACCGGCGGGACCGCTGGCGGGCCAGAGGACGTGGTCGACGCCGAGGTGGTCGACGAAGGAGGCGACCAGGAGGCCGCGAGCTGACGAGCTCCACCCGCCCGCGAGCCGCGGGAGCGACCAAGGCCCGCGAGCCGCGGGGCTCGACCAGCCCGCCAGCGCACGGCCTCGGCAGCCGTGACCGGCCCGATCTGCAAAGACCCGTGCAAGTGACAACACAGTGACAGAGAGGAGGTCATCGATGGTGAACGGACTGAGCCGCTACTACCCGTCGCGGGAGCTCTCAGGTCTCCAGGACGAGATGGAGCGGCTGTTCCGCAGCTTCTTCGGCGGGGAGCCCAGCAGCCCGTCGACCGCCGGCGCCTGGAGCCCGCCCCTCGACGTCGAGGAGACCGACGAGCACTTCGTCCTCCACGTCGAGCTGCCCGGGATGGATCCCCAGGACGTCGACATCACGCTGGAGGAGAGCGTGCTGACCATCTCCGGCGAGCGTCGCTTCTACCGCGAGACCGACAGCGAGGGCTTCCGCCGCGTGGAGCGCCGCTTCGGCCGCTTCCACCGTGCGGTCCGGCTGCCGGACCGCGTGACCGGCGAGAAGGTCGAGGCGCACTACAAGGACGGCGTCCTGACCATCACGGTCCCCAAGGCCGAGGAAGCCAAGCCGCGTCGCATCGAGGTGCGGGGGAGCTGAACGGCGACCGGGGGGCCACCGCCGACCCCCGGTCGCGGTGGCCCCCGATCCCTCAGACAACGACAGACCGCGTATCGCTACAGCATCAGCGAGGAGGACCCGTGCCGCAGCCACACCACGACGCCCCTCCGGGTGAGGCCCCCGAGCAGACCTCCACGGCGGATGCCCCCGAGCACGCCCCCACCCACCAGACCGATCAGGAGGTCCCCGTGGGCGACGGCCACGAGGAGCTGGGTGAGACCACGACGCCCCAGCCCGACGTCGACGCCACCGACGTGGAGGGCGGGGTCCTGTCCGGCGCGGAACACGTGGCCACCGTCGAGGCCGACGACGCCGACCAGGACCCGCGTACCCGCCAGCAGCTGCTGGCCGACCTGCGCGCCGCCGAGGCCGACCGCGGCGAGTACCTCGACGCCCTGCAGCGGGTGCAAGCCGACTTCCAGAACTACCGCAAGCGCTCGATGCGGGAGGGTGCCCTCCACCGCGACGAGGGGGTTGCCCAGGTCCTGCGCCGGCTGATCGACGTCCTCGACGACTTCCAGCTGGCCGTGCTCGCGGCGGAGAACGCCCGCGACGTCGACAGCCTCCGCAAGGGCGTCGAGCTGGTGTACGGCAAGTTCGTCGACGCGCT
>DASZZX010000162.1:0-2338 GCA_036260415.1 Nitriliruptorales bacterium | reverse complement strand
GTCCTGACCCGCGCGAACTGGGACGGAGCGATCGACCGCCATACGTGGGACCAGGGTGCGGTCGGTGCTGCTGAACCCCGAGTGGCTCACCTCAGGAACACACCGAGGAAGTACCTGCTGACGGGCTTGATCTTCGCGGGGCCTGCGGCGGCCGCATGCTCTCCCGCCCGCGTGGCGACCACACGAAGCGTTACGTCTGCGCCGGTCATCGGCGCGGTCACCAGCTGGCAATCCTGGCCGAGCCCGTCGGCGACTTGGCGGCCAGCCGGGTCTGGGCCTGCTGACGACTCCGGCCTTTGGCGAAGCCCATCTCGCCCAATCCGGTCGAATTGACGACGGGTCCCTCGGCAGGGCGCTGGCAGAGCTGGGGTCAGCGCAGAGTCGCCTGCAGACCCTCGACGACGACTACTACGTCCGGGGTGTCGTGGACCTGCGCCGGTACCGCTCGATTCGAACCAGACGGGAACGGGAGGTTGCACGACTTCACGCCGCGGTGGACGGAACCAGCAGGTAGCGGATCGTCCTGCATCCCGACCCAATGCAGCTATGGAAGGAAGCCGACTTCGGGCAGCGGCGCGATCTCGTCCGGCTGATCGTCAAGCGCGTGCAGTGCGCCGGTCCGGAGAGGCGCCCGCTTCGACTCATCTCGCGTGAAACTGCAAATACCGGTGCTTGACGCTGAACCTCCTCTGTCTGGCCGGAGTCCTCGTGACCGGTTTCTGCGCTGATCGGATGAGGGGCCGACGAGCGAGCGCGAGCAGTCCCGACCGCCTTGTTCGACTCGGGGATGGTCGCGTCCCCGGACGTGGTGTATGACAACCACCACGCCAATCTCGGGTTGATGTTCTACACGGCCGCCTCCAGTTCGGGTAGTTCCTCCTTTCGCTCGCCGTCGATGACCCGCATGCGGGCCCGAGTGAGTGACTCGGCGGACATGTAGCGACGGGCGACGGCCCACTCGTCGTGCTGCTCGGCGAGCACGGCGCCGATCAGGCGGATCACCGCCGGCCGGTTCGGGAAGATACCCACCACGTCGGTGCGGCGCCGGACCTCCTTGTTGAGCCGCTCCTGGGGGTTGTTGGAGCGGATGGCCGACCAGTGCTCGGTGGGGAACGCGGTGAAGGCCAGCAGGTCCGGGGCCATGTCCACGAGCATGTCGGCCACCTCGGCGAAGCGGTGGTGGAGCTGGTCGACCACCCGGGTGTGCTGGGCCCAGACCTGCTCGCCGTCGGGCTGCTCGAAGATGGTGCGCACCAGGGTGGCCACCATCGACTGGGAGCTCTTGGGCACCTTGGTCAGCAGGTTGCGCATGGCGTGGGTGCGACAGCGCTGCCACGACGCCCCGGCCAGGACGGCCTCGATGGCCCCCTTGAGTCCTTCGTGGGCGTCGGAGACGACGAGCTGCACCCGCGACAGGCCCCGGGCGACCAGGGTGCGCAGGAAGGCCAGCCAGCCCGCCCCGTCCTCGGTGGTGATCACGTCCATACCGAGTACCTCACGGCTGCCGTTGGCGTTCACGCCGGTGGCGATCACGCAGGCCACGTTCACGATCCGGCCGCCCTCGCGCACCTTCTGGGTCAGAGCGTCCAGCCAGATGTAGGTGTAGGGCCCGGCGTCGAGGGGACGGCTGCGGAAGGCCTCCACGGTGGCGTCGAGGGTCTTGGCCAGGCGGGAGACCTGGGAACGGCTGATGCCCTCGATACCGAGGGTCTTGACGATGTCGTCGACCCGACGCGTGGACACCCCCTCGACGTAGCACTGGCACACCACCTGGGTGAGGGCCTGCTCGGCCCGGCGGCGAGGCTCGAGGAGCCACCCCGGGAAGTAGCTGCCCCGGCGCAGCTTGGGGATGGCCACCTCGATGGTGCCCACCCGGGTGTCGATCTCACGTGGTCGATAGCCGTTACGGAGGTTCACCCGCTCGGCGCTGACCTCGCCGTAGCCGGCGTTGCACAGGCCCTGGGCCTCCGCCGCCATCAACTGCTCGGCGAACTCCCGGATCATCTCTCGCAGCAAGTCGCTGCCGTCCTCCTCGAGGTGCTTGCGCAACCACGTCAGGGGCTCCATCGTGTTGGGGACTGCCACCGCATCTCCTCCTCAGCTCGTCTTTCGCAGGACTTCTGAGATTGATGCGGTGGTCGTCGCGAGTGGGGGACCCACAGACCGTCAGGTCCTCACCCCGTACACCACGCCTAGGGACGCAACTTTCTTGGGCACGTGGACCACATTACGACTGCAGCGCCCGCCGGCGATTACTCATTCCGTCTGATCAGGATCCGTGGGAATCCCCCATGCACGACCATTGTCGGCCGCGACGTGGTCGCCAGGCCAGGAACAG
>DASZZX010000161.1:0-2706 GCA_036260415.1 Nitriliruptorales bacterium | reverse complement strand
CCACGCACAAGCTGTTCCAGCGCTCAGGCCTGTCGGTCGGGGACATCGGCGTCTTCGAGGTGAACGAGGCGTTCGCGCCGGTGCCGCTGGCCTGGCAGGTCCAGACGGGAGCCGACGCCGACCGCCTCAACCCGCGCGGCGGCGCGATCGCGCTGGGCCACCCGCTGGGCGTGTCGGGCGCGCGCATCATGACCACGCTGGTCCACACCATGCAGGCCACCGGCACCCGCTACAGCCTGCAGACGATGTGCGAGGGCGGCGGGATGGCCAACGCGACCATCCTGGAGCTCGTCACCGACTGAGATCTCCACAGGCCCCCGACGACGGCCCCCCAGTCCCCCGCGGACCGGGGGCCGTCGTCCTCGCGGGGGCGCCGTCCGGGGAGCGGACGTCTGCCGTGGTCAGGCCGCGTGTCGTGCTACCACAGGGTGGGCCGCGCGGCGACAGGGGGACGGATCCGCGGCTGCCGCCATGTCGACTCGTCCACAGTTGTGTGCACAGCTGGGGATGGACTCACAGGGGTGTAGTTACTGGGGTGCCCTTCTCGTCACACCTGCCACACCTCTGATGAAACCGCAGGTCAGCGCAACGCGGTCGAACACCCGTTCTCCACACGTCGTGGACAACCCTGGGGGTTCAGCGCTTTGTCGACCTGTGGACAGCCCGATACCGCTGTGCACAGCGCCGCCTGTGTACAACACTGTGCGTATCCGGCTGGTGACAGGAGAGCGGCCCCCGTCCCGGGTGGGACGAGGGCCGCTCCAGTAGTCGTCTTCGTTCAGCGCCAGCGCATCGACATGACGAGGCCGGCCACCATCAGGCCGAACCCGATGGCGAAGTTCCACGCGTTGAGCCCGGACATGAACGGGATGCTCTCGCCGGCGACGTAGAAGACGACGATCCACAGCAGCCCGAGCAGCATCAGGGCGACCATGAGCGGGGCGTACCACCGCGGGCTGGGCTGGACGGCCCGCGCGCTCGCCGTTCCGGACTGCAGGGTGCCCTGCGGCGGCGTGTAGACCGACTTCTTGCGCACCTTGGACTTGGGCACCGTCGTACTCCCTCCGGGGCCGGTCCGTCGCGACCGGCCGTGACCGGTCCCAGCCTAAGCTGCAGGGGTGGCCACAGCCCGCACCCTGCGCCCACGGATGACCCGTGAGGGTGCCGCGTGGGCCGCACTGGTGCCCGTGGTGGCGCTGGCGGCGGGGCTGCTGTTCGCCACCTCGAGCCAGACCGCCCAGGGCACCGACCTGCGCGGGGGCGAGGCCACCGAGCTCTCCGCGCTCATCCCCGCCCGGGGGGACGTCGTCGCCGCGCAGGAGGACCAGCTGGCGGCGCTGCAGGCCCAGGTGCAGGCCCTCACCGACCAGGCGGCGTCGCGCAACGGCGACGTGGCCGCGGCCCGGGACGCCGGCCAGGCCGGAGCGCTCTCCGCCGGTCTGGTGGCCCTCACCGGTCCTGGGGTGGAGATCACCCTCGACGACGCCCCGCGGCGGCCGGACGGCTCGCTGCCGATCGGCGCCCGCCCCGACGACGTCGTCATCCACCAGTCCGACGTGCAGGCCGTCGTCAACGCCGTGTGGGCCTCCGGCGCGGACGCGGTGGCGATCATGGACCAGCGGCTGATCGCCACCAGCGCCGTCCGCTGTGTCGGCAACGTCCTGCTGCTGCAGGGCCGCACGTACTCCCCGCCGTTCGTGGTGACCGCCATCGGGGACGCCGGCGCCATCCGCGCCCAGCTGGCCGCCTCACCGCAGGTGCAGGTGTTCCGGCAGGCGGTGGAGGACTACGGGCTGGGCTTCGCCGTCCAGGACCGGGGGGAGATCACGCTGCCCGCCTACGACGGCCCGCCGGCCATGGAGTACGCCACAGCCGCTGACGGCTGACCCCGCCCTCGGTGTACACAAGGACCGTGAGCCGTCCCGTCCTGGTCGTCGACAACTTCGACAGCTTCGTCTACAACCTGGTCCAGTACCTGGGCCAGCTGGGCGTGCAGTGCGTCGTGCGGCGCAACGACGCCGTCACCGTCGACGAGCTGCCCGACCTCGACGTCGCCGGGGTGCTGCTCTCCCCGGGTCCGGGGACGCCCGCGGGCGCCGGGGTCACCGTGCCGATGGTCCGGGCCGCCGCCGAGGCGGGCACGCCGGTCCTGGGCGTGTGCCTGGGCCACCAGGCGATCGGTGCGGCGTTCGGCGCCGAGGTGGTGCGCGCGCCGGAGCTGCTGCACGGCAAGACCAGCCGGGTGGTGCACGACGGCGTGGGCGTGCTGGCCGGGCTGCCGTCCCCGTTCACCGCCACCCGCTACCACTCCCTCGCCGTCGACCGCGACACCGTGCCCGCCGAGCTGGAGGTCACCGGGACGACGCCCTCGGGCATCGTGATGGCGCTGCGGCACCGCGAGCTGCCCATCGAGGGCGTGCAGTTCCACCCCGAGTCGGTGCTCACCGAGGGCGGTCACCGGATGCTCGCCACCTGGCTGGAGGCCTGTGGCCTGACCCCGGACCCGGCCGCGGTGGAGGCGGCCAGCGCCGCGGCCCACCGGCTCACCACGGTGGCCACGACGGCCTGACGAAGGACCTCCTGCCCCGTCACTCGCGAGCTCGGGGCGGGCCCCTGCAGGGGGCGGGACGACGCAGGGCCCCTCCCCGGTGTGGGGAGGGGCCCTGCTGTCGTCTCAGGCCGGCGGTGCGGCGCCCCCGCCGGGCG
>DASZZX010000160.1:0-3285 GCA_036260415.1 Nitriliruptorales bacterium | reverse complement strand
GCTGCGCGCGCCACACGCGGTAGGGGCCGGCCACCACTGCGACCAGGTAGGACGGCAGCGGAGGGGTGGGTCCGAAGCGCCACCGCCCCTCCCCGGAGGCCCCCACCGCCGGGGTGTTCGACACGACCTGCCAGTCGGCCGGCGCGTCGACAGCGAGCGTCGTGCGTGCCTTGAGGTCGGGCTGGTCGAAGCACGCGAAGACCAGGTGCGCGTCGAACGGCTCGAACTGGCTGTGCAGGTACACCGCCCCGTCCACCGGGTCCACCGCCCGGTGCAGACCGGATCCGCTCCGCTGGTAGTCGCACGTGGCATCCACCTGCACCTCGTTGCGTGCAGCGAGGGACGGCAGGGTCAAGCGCCAGCCGTCGAACAGCACGTCGGGCGGGTGCTCCCGGCCGTTGATCTCCACACGCTGCACCGCGCGCGCCGACAGGTCCAGGAAGGTGGTCGCTCCCGGTTCCTCGCATCCGAACCGCACGATCGTGCGGGAGCGGAACGTGTCCTCGGAGCTGCCCCGCAGGTCGAGATGGACCTCGTAGCTGGGGTCGCGGACCAGCGCGGCCCGTCGCCGTGCCTCCTCCCGGCTGAGGTTGCCGGCCGTGGTGGCCATCGGTCCTCCTGCTCCACGCCGCCCGCGGCCACGGAGAGTACTGGGCGGGGACGCGCGGCGCGGAGTCCACAGGCCTGCGCGAATGGATCGACCAGGGGTGCGCGGAGCGCACACTGTGCCGTCTCGGGTGGGATCGGCTGTCGCATCCCGTCGATACGTTGGCCGTATGAGTGGTGTGCCAGCCCCCGACCCGGTCCCCGGCGGAGCCACCGAACGGGACGCCGGGCCAGCCTCGCAGACAGGCGCCGGACCAGGCGACGGCGCAGGCCCCGCCGCTGGCCCGCAGGAAGGCCCCGACCTCGCCCCGGACGCACGCCTCGACCCTGCCCCGGCGGCCGAGCCCGCGCTGGGCCTCAGTGGAGGGTCGGGGACGGACCCGGGGACAGGGTCCGCGCCAGCGGACGTTCGACGCTGCGCGGACGCGGCTGACGGCGCCCAGGCGGCGAGCTGGCGGGAGGACGGCCAGGCGATGCTGCCCTTCGACGGGCCTGCGGGGGAGGCCCCTGTCCCCTATGCGCTCACCGCCCGCGCCCGGCGGTTGGTCGCCCCCGACAGCCTCCCCGACCTCGCGGTCGTGCCCCCGGCCTCTCGGCCGGCCACCCAGCCCACCCCGGCACGACCCCCCGGACCGCTGGACGACCCAACGGACCGGTCCGACACACGCCCCGCACGGGCACGGGCGTCCGCACGTGCGGGGCGGGACCCGGCGCAGATCGCGGCCTCGCTCGGCGTGGACCGCCAACTGGTGGCCGCGTGGTGCGGTGACGTCAGGCCGCCGCGCCGCACGGGACGGCGCCGGTCCGGCCAGGGGCGTGACGGGCGGGTGGCCGCCGTGCAGCCTGCGGCGGTCACGAGGCCGCCGGATGCGGCGCGGACAGCCGCCCGCACGGCTCTGCAGCGCCGGTCCGAGGCGGGCGACCCCACGGTCGCCGCCCTGGCGCTGGTGGTCGGGCTGGCCGACCTGACCGCGCATGCGGTGGCGCTGACCACCGACGATGCCGAGCTGGCCGCCCTGGCGACGAGGACCCTGCTCGAGCAGACCGGTGTGCCGCGCCGGCGTCTCCGCGTGGTGCTGCAGGCAGGAGCCGGCGTCGCTCGGGACCTGGCGGCGCACCGTTGGGCGGCGAGGCTCGACCTGCGGGTCGAGGCCGTCACCGCCGCGCCCTGGCCCGCCGCCCCACACCGTGACGCGACCCGCGTCTCCGTGCGTGCCGCCGATCCCGTGGTCGCGGCCACCGTGGCAGGGTGGCGCGACGCGCTGCTGACGCTGCGGTGAGCGGACCGTCCGGCAGGTGGGTCCGCGCCGCCGCCGCGGCCGACGTGTCCGGCGAGCGCTTCGTACCCGTCGAGGTCGCCGGGCACCGGCTGCTGCTGGGTCGACTGGCGGATGGCCGAGTGGTCGCGTTCAACGCCGCCTGCCCGCACCAGGGTCAGCCGATGGACCGCGGGGAGGTCGTCGGGGGCACGATCGTGTGTCCGCACCACCGCTATGGCTACGACGCCCGCACGGGCGCCAACGTCGCCCCGCCGGCACCGGCCGGCCTACGACTGCCCGTGTACGCGGTCGAGCAGCGCGAAGGATGGCTGTGGGTCGCGCTCCCAGAGGCGACGGGTCAGTAGGTCGAGCGGCGGCAACGCCGAGGCGGCCCCGCTCGCACCGCGGCATCGCCCGCACCGTATCCAGTGGGGGGAGTTCGGCGTCGAGTCGAGACCATCGGCTGCCGGACTCCCCCCCGCCCCCGAAGTGGCTGGACCAGGATGTGAACGTAACGCGCCCGGCGCTGCGGCGTAAGTGCACCGCACCTCTAGACCCCGCACAGCTAGCAGCGCATCGGTGGCGCAGGGCGCGACGGCGGCGAGAGTCGCCGCGACCTCATCGCACGCATGCCCAGCACAGCATCTCCTGGCCAGACTGCGTCTCCGGCGCCCGGGAGGCTCACGCGGCGCCCCGGTAGTGCGGGCCCATCCGCCCGGCGCGGGCGCGCCGCCGTCGCCAGGCGAGCACCGCGTCGACGGACGGATCAGGCGGGTGGCTGGGCGAGTTGACTGCCCACGTCGTAGATCAGCTCGCTGCCGTGGACGCGTGCCACCTCGATGGGGTGGTGCGGCGCCAGGCGGCCGTCATGATCCAGGTGGTGGACGTCGGTGCCGTGCAGCAGGACAGCGCCGTCGGCGACCAGCCGGCGGTGGCAGCGCCACCACCCCCGCTCGGCGCACATGATCGCGGTGGTGCGCCCGGCGGCCTCCGACAGCAGGTCCGAGAGCGCCTCCTGGAACTCCTGAGACTGCATGTGGTCGGCGTAGGCGCGGAAGCTGGTGTTGCGTATGGCCACGTGCGGCGACGCCTCGTGCCCGCGTCGGCGTCCCCCGAGCCGCGGCTCGTGGCGGTACGCCACTCCTGCCGCCCCCAGCGTGGTGAGCAGCGCGTCGCGGTTGAACTGAGGGTTGCGACGGCTGGCGGGGTAGGCGCGGATGTCCACGAGGAGGGTGACACCCGCGTCGCGCAGCAGTGCTACCAGCCGGGAGGCCGTCAGGGTCCCGTGGCCGACGGTCAAGAGCGGCATGGCCACCTCCGCAGTGCCTGTCGAGGAGCGGGACGCAGCGGTGGACGCGGACGCCGGTGCGGTGAGGCCCGGCGTGCCGGTGCCCCTCGAGGGAGGGGTGGGCGGGCGGTT
>DASZZX010000159.1:0-4845 GCA_036260415.1 Nitriliruptorales bacterium | reverse complement strand
ACCCGTCCACGACGAACAGGGCGAGGTCGGCGCGGTCGGCGGCGCGACGGGTGCGGTCGACGGCGTAGAGCTCGGTCTCCTCGCCGTGACGGTAACGGCGGCGTAGCCCGGCCGTGTCCACGAACCGCCACGGTCGGCCGTCGATGGTCACGACCGTGTCCACCGGGTCGCGCGTGGTGTGGGGCACCGGATCGACGATGGCGCGCTCCTCGCCGGCCAGGCGGTTGAACAGCGACGACTTCCCGACGTTGGGACGGCCGACGACCGCGACCCGCGGGACGTCGGACGCGTCGGGCTGCCCGGCCGGTGCCTGGTCGGGCAGGGCGGCCACGATCGCGTCGAGCGCGTCGCCCATGCCGCGGCCGTGGGCGGCCGAGACCGGCAGCGGCTCGCCGAGGCCGAGCGCGTAGAGCTCGTGCACCAGCGGGTCCTGCCGGGGCGAGTCGACCTTGTTGGCGACAAGCAGGACCGGCACCTGGGCGCGGCGCAGCAGGCGGGCGTAGCGCTCGTCGTCCTCCAGCGCCCCGACCGTGACGTCCACCAGGAGCACCACCACGTCGGCCATCGCGACGGCGGCCTCGGCCTGCTCGACGATGCGAGCGTCCATGCCCTCCGCCCGGTGCCGCCACCCGCCGGTGTCCACCACCAGGAAGGTGCGGTCCCGCCAGCGCGCGACGTGCTCGGTGCGGTCGCGGGTCACGCCGGGCCTCTCCTCCACGATCGCGGCTCGGCGGGCGATCGCACGGTTCACGAACGTGGACTTGCCGACGTTGGGACGGCCCACCACGGCGACGCGGGGTAGAGCGGTCTCGGCCGGGGCGATCGCCGGATCGGGCGACGGCGCCACCGTTGTCGGGGCGTCAGCCGCCTCCGAACGACCGTCGGCGCCCTGCACCACGGCGACCAGGTCGTCGCGGCCCTGCCGCCTCCACACGGCCAGTGCCAGGTCGGCGATCGCCCCGACCGTCTCCTCCGACGTCATCGCGGTCGTGTCCAGCTCCCACGCATCCTCGGCCTGCCTGGCTGGGGCGACCACGCGATCCGTGTCGCGCGCGTCCCGTCGCGCCAGGTCACGAGCGACGGCTTCGCGGTCGTCGGCGCCCTCCTGTTCGGCCCGCCGGCGGGCGCGCTCCTCCTCACGGGCGGTGAGCCAGATCTTCAGCTCGGCATCCGGGAACACCACCGCGCCGATGTCGCGGCCCTCCACGACGGCTCCACCGGTCGCAGCGGCTCGCTGGACCGGTAGCAGCACCGCGCGCACGTCGGGGTGGGCGGCGACGGCCGACACCGCCGCGGTCACGTCGGGCTCTCGGATCAGGTCCTCCACGTCCTCCCCGTCCAGGAACGTGCGTCCCTCCCGGTGCTCGACCTGGACCGCGCGGGCCACCCGTTCCACGCCGGTTTGGTCGTCGGGGTCCACGCCGGCGCGCAGCACCGCCAGCGTGACCGCCCGGTACAGCGCGCCGGTGTCGACGTGCAGCAGGTCGAGCCGACAGGCCAGCTCGCGCGCCACGGTGGACTTGCCGACCCCCGCCGGCCCGTCGATGGCGATCACCAGTCCGCGGCGCCCGGTCTCCCGCGGAGTCACGGCACACCGTCCAACACCTCGACCCGTCCGCCGAGCGCTGCCAGGTCGTCGAGGAACGACGGGTAGGAGGTGGCCACGCAGCCGAACCCTCGCACCTCCACCGGCGCCGTCGCGTAGGTGGCGGCCACCACCGCCGTCATGGCCACGCGGTGGTCGCCACCGGCTTCCACCACCCCACCCGAGGGCCGCTCCCCGCCGGGCACACGGAAGCCGTCGGGGCGCTCCTCCACGCTGACACCCAGCGCCCCGAGCGTGGCGGCGATCGCGGCCAGGCGGTCGGATTCCTTGACGCGGAGCTCGGCCGCGTCGCGCACCTCCAGGCCGCCACGCGCGAGCGCCCCCGCCACCGCCAGCACCGGAAGCTCGTCGAGCGCGTCCACCACCGCCGCTCCGGCGACGGTCGTGCCTGTCAGCCGTGCCGGCCGCACGCGCACCGTGGCGCGCGGCTCCCCGGCCGTCTCGCCCTCGGGCAGGACCTCCAGGTCGGCACCCATGGCCTGCAGCGTGCGGACGACGCCGAACCGGGTCGGGTTGGCGCACAGGCCCGGCAGCTCGACCGCTTCCCGGTCGTCGTCCACCGCGACCGCCGCGGCCACCATCCAGAACGCGGCGCTGGAGGGGTCGCCCGGGACGGCGATGGGGCGCGCCCGCAGCGGGCCGGGGCGTACGGTGACCACCTCGCGGCTGTCGTCGGAGCTGCGCTCGACCTCCGCCCCCAGGTAGGTGAGCAGGCGCTCGGTGTGGTCACGGCTGCGGGCAGGGCTGACGATGGTGGTCGCGCCGTCGGCGTGGAGGCCTGCCAGGGCCACGGCCGACTTCACCTGGGCGCTGGCCACCGGGCTCTCGTGGCGGACGGCGGATAGGCGCCCACCACGGACAGCGACCGGGGGCAGGCGACCGCCGGCGCGGCCGTCCACGGCGGCGCCCATCCGGCGCAGCGGGGCGGCCACGCGGTCGATGGGCCGCCGTCGCAACGAGGCGTCGCCGGTCAGGACCGTGAGGCCGTCGATGCCGGCTGCCACGCCGGCGAGCAGGCGCAGCGCCGTGCCGGAGTTGCCGCAGTCGAGCGTGTCAGCCGGCTCCCCGAGGGGGCCGGCGACCACCCCGTCGAGCCCAGCCCGACGGTCGGCGGTCGCCTCCGTGACCGTCAGTTCCAGCCGCGCTCCCATCCCCGCCAGCGCGGCCGCGGTCGCGGCCACGTCGTCGCTGGGAGCCAGGCCGTGCACCATCACCGGGGCGTCGGCCAGAGCGCCCAGGATGAGGGCCCGGTGGCTCAACGACTTGTCCCCGGGCACGAGCACCCGCCCCGACAGGTGGCCGGGGTGGACGCGGACCCGATCGGGCATCGACCGGGGTGACGCTCGGTGGAGTGGCGGATGCACGGGTCGAGCCTGCCACGAGCGGGGCGTGCGGGCGAAGTCGCCCATCCTGACCCGGGAGCCCGACCCAGGAGCCCGACCCGGGAGCCCGACCCAGGAGCCCGACCCGTGAGCCCGACCCGGGAGCCCGCAGCGCGGCGACCTCGCGCCCGACGGCCTCGGACGCACGCCGCTCGCTCGTCGGCGCGCGACGCCGGCGGCACTCAGCGGGTCTGGAGGTGGCTGCGGAAACCTCGGGCAGCCAGCACGTCCCGTGCCAGCTCGGCCGCCCCGGCACCGACCGCGATCACCAGTGCCCCGCGGTCGCCCTCCTCCGCGTGCCGCATGGAGACGTCCTCGATGTTGATGCCCTCAGCCCCCAGGGCGGTCGTCACGTCGGCGAGGCTGCCGGGCCGGTCGGCGACGGGGATCACCAGGTCCACCAGCGTCTCGCGGACGACCTTGCCCGGCAGGAGCATGCGACCGGCCAGCCCCTGTGCCAGCGTGGCGCGCACCACCTTCCGGTCCCCGGCCGCCAACGCCGACCGCAGCCTCCGCAGCGCCGCATCGAACCCGTCGATCGCGTCGAGCACGGCGGACCGGTTCTCCTCCAGGATCCCGGTCCACAGGTCTGGGTCGCTGGCCGCCACCCGGGTCGCGTCCCGGAATCCCCCGCCGGCCATGGTCAGCAGCCCCGGGTCGTCGCGCGCCGTCGTCGCGGCGAACGCCATCAGGGCCGAGGCGATCGCCTGCGGGAGATGACTCACGACGCCCACGAGGCGGTCGTGTGTGTCCGCATCCACCGCCAGGACCCGAGCTCCCACCAGCCGCAGAAACGCCGCCAACCGGTGAAACGCCTCCGCCGACGCCGACCGCGACGGGGTCAGCACGTAGGTGGCGCCCTGGAAGAGCGTCGGCTGGGCCCCCGCGAGGCCGGCACGCTCGCTGCCGGCCATGGGGTGCCCGCCGATGAACTCCACGTCGACGCCCTCGGATGCGCGAAGGTCCGCGAGGTAACCCTCGACCTCACGTAGAACTCGAGCCTTGACGCTCCCCACGTCGGTCACGATGGTCCCGGGCGCCACAGCTGGCAGGACCTGCCGCGCGGCGGCGGGGATGTCAGCGACGGGGACCGCGAGCACGACCAGCTCGGCGCTGGCCGCGACCTGCTCGACCCGCTCGAGGACCGCCCCGACACCACGCTCCCGGGCCGCTGCCAGCACCCTCGGATCGCGATCGGTCACCGCCACCTCGGAGACCCCGGCGGCCGCAGCCGCCAGCGCCAGGGACCCGCCGATCAGGCCGCAGCCCACCACCCCGACGCTGTTGAACGGCCGTGCGCCTGAGGCGGCCGGCGTGCTCACTCGGGCAGGTCCGTGCGCAGCTGCCGGGCGTTGTGCAGGTACGGATGGCGCAGCTTGTGAGGGTCGCGGGTGGTGTACACGTGCAGCAGCACCCGGATGCAGCGTGGGATACCGCCGTCGATGGCGAGCTCGCGGGCGCACAGCAGCGGGACGTGGTTGATGCCGGCCTCACGTGCCGCCTCGGCGGGGAAGGCGCTCGTGATGTCGTCGGTCGCGGTGAAGACGATGCTGACGACGTCCTCCTCGGCCAGTCCGTTGCGCCGGTACACCTCCCCCAGCAGTTCCTGGGTGCGGGCGGTCACCTGTTCACGGGTGTCCGCGTCGAGCGTGGTCGCCCCGCGGATCGCGCGGACCCGTGCGACGTCGCTCACCGGTCTCCTCCGCCGTCTTGCTGCGTCGATGTGCCGGCCCGTCCCTGCGTCGCCCTGTCGAGGTCGGGGCGCGTCCCCGCCCGCGGCCTGCGCCCCCCCTCCACCGCCGCGTACAGCCGGGCCACCTCCGCCAGGGGCGTTGGCGGCACCTTGGCCCGGCGGAG
>DASZZX010000158.1:0-12656 GCA_036260415.1 Nitriliruptorales bacterium | reverse complement strand
ATCGTCGATGTCGCCGCGGGCCTCAGCCTTGAGCGTCCCCCGAGCCGCCGGCCGCGCTACGTGGCACCTCGATGTCGACGTCGTGGCGAGGCGCCTGGGCCAACCCACCAGCCGACTCGTCCCACAGGTCCGGTTCGCGCTGGCGCGAACGCCCGACGAGCCATCCCAACAGGAAGCCGGCCAGGAAGCCCGTCAGGGTAAACGCGAAGCGCGGTCCCCACGTGCGGACGGTCTCCTCATCGACGTGCTCCTCCAGGTAGCTGGCGACGCGCTCGGCTGCCTCACGGCTGCGCTCCGCGACCCGCTCGGCCGCGCGCTCCGCTGCCTCCTCCGCGGCGTTCAGGCTCTCGCGGGCGGACTCCAACCGCTCGACCAGCCGTTCGACGGCCGGTTCCAGACGCGCGATCGCCTCGCGCGCCGGTTCTGTGCCACGCTCCACCGCCTCGGCCACCCGATCGGTGGTGCTGCCGTTGGGCGTCACGGCCTCGACCAGCCGCTCCGTCCGGCTGCGGTTGGGCGTCACCGCATCGACCAGCCGCTCCGTCCGGCTGCGGTCAGGCGTGAGTCGGTCCTCGACCTTCTCACGGACGCGCGTGGCCGTTCCTGCGACGCTCACGATGACCTCCTCGCTGCCGCGGATGTGCCGCTGCGTCCACGCCGACCCTAGCGAGCGGGTGCGGAGGTCGACCCGGCTAGCCTCGCCCTATGTCCAATGGCCCGGTCCGCCTCGCGATCGCCGCGGCCGTGCTGCTGCTCCTGCTACGGGCGTCGGGTGTGGCGTGGCGCAACCGGGCACTGGCGGTGGCCGTGTGGCGCTCCGTCCGCCCGCGGCACCTGGCCGGCGCCGGCACGCTGCTCGTGGTCGTTGCGGTCACCGGCTACCTGCTGCTTGCCATCCCATCGCTGCGCATCGGGTTGGGCGAGCTGGTGGGGTTCGCCGGCAACGCGGTGTTCACACCGCTGGAGGAGGCGGCCAGCCGCACCCGGGCGCCGGACGTCGGTCCGGACTGGGCCCTCGCGGGGCTGGCCACGGTGTTCCTCGGCTTCCTGGCCCTGTTGCTGCCGTGGCTGGCGTTCGTGGAGGAGGAGATCTTCCGTGCTGGGCTCGAGGCGACCGACCGCCGGGGGGAGCTGCTGTCCGCTGTGCGGTTCGGGCTGGTGCACATGGTGGTGCTTGTGCCGCTGGCAGCGGCGCTGGCGATCTCCATCGCCGGGTACGCCTACGGCCGCGTGTACCGCCGCGCCTACCGGCAGGCGGAGGAGGCCGACCTGCCCGGCGTGGTGGCTCGTGTGTACCGACCGACCCGGCGGGCGCGGCGGGCGGCGGCCAGCGCCCGGCTGCGTCAGCTCGCGGCGGCGTTGCCGCGCGAGGAGGCACACGGGACGATCGCCACCGCGTCATCGAGGGACGGCCGACCAGCAACCAGCGCCACCGCCCCGCGGCAGTACGCCACACGCGAGACGACCGCCACCGCCACCCGACGCGCCGGGGCACGCGAGACGACCGCCGTGGTCCCGACTCGCGAGCGCGGGGCACCCGCGTCCGCCGGGGCGCGGCTGGAACCCGAGCAGCGGCAGGCGGCCGCGGTGCTGCATTCGACGGTGTGGCACACGACCTTCAACTCCCTGGTCGTGGCGCTGCTGTGGGGCCTGATCGTGCTCGACGCGCTGCGCTGAGGCCGGACGGGGCCCACGGGCTGACTGCCATGTGGTGGCCTCACCGCAGCGCGGCGCGGATCGCCGCGGCCACGTCGGCGGCGTGCTGTTCCGACTCGTACTGCGTGCGCGGCCAGAAGAAGCCGCGCAGCCCGTCCTTGGGCCGGCGCGGCACCACGTGCACGTGCAGGTGGGGGACGCTCTGGCTGACGCGGTTGTTCACCGCCGCGAAGCTGCCGAGCGCGTCGACCGCGACGGGGACGGCCGCGCACAGCCGGCGTACCACCTGGAAGAAGGCCCCGACGTCCTCGGGCGGCAGGTCGGTCAGCGTCTCGTGATGGGCGCGCGGCACCACGAGGCAGTGCCCGGGGAACAGAGGGCGGCGGTCGAGGAACGCGACGGCCGCCGCCTCATCCACCACCACGTGCGCCGCCGTGTCGCCGGCGACGACCCGGCAGAACACACACGCGTCCGGGCTCACGAGACAACCTCCGCCGCTGTCCGAGCCGACCGACGACAGCGGCTCTCACGCCGTTCCCGAGGAGCGACGCTCACGCCGCGCTGCCCGGCGCCCGCACCGACCACCGCAGGTCCGAGTGCGCGGCGAGGTCGTCCAGCAGCTCGTCGGCGGCGAACGCCTCGGCGGGGGCGACCACGCCTGTTGCGTGCGCCTCGCCCGTCAGCAGTCGGTGGGCGACCGCGCTCATCGCCTCGGCGGTCAGGCCGTAGACGTCGTGACCGTACGCCCACGCCCGGGCCACGCCGTCCTCCCCGGTGACCTCGGCGACGCAGGCCCACCGCACCCTGCGTCGAGCCGCCTCCGAAGGGCCCTCCGGCCCGGCCGCGAGCACCCGGCGCAGCGCGGACGCCACGGGACCCCACCGCGCCACCGCCGAGACGATCTGGCCCAGGTCGGCCAGCACGCCCGGCACCGCCACGTAGGTGCGCACCACCTGGACCCCTCGCACGTGGCGGGGCACCGACAGCGGCTCGCCACCCGGTGCGCCCACCGCGTGCCGGGGCCCGACCGGCCGGGGGAACCATGTGGGGCGACGCGTCTGCCCGAGCTCCTCCTCGACCAGTTCGCCGTCGTACGCGAGGACGGGGCGCCCCAGCACGCCGGCGATCGACGCACGCGTGCCGCGGGAGGCCCACAAAGCGCTCCCCCGCACCAGGTAGGCCACGTGCGCCTCGCGGGGCGCCTGTACCTCACGCGCCGCCACGTGCGTGAGCAGGTCACCCAGCAGGTAGTCGAACCCGCTGGCGGGCACGGCGGTCACACCCGCCGCGCCAGCGGCCGCGCTCCGCTCGTGGAAGGCCCAATACAGGAACGCCTGCTCGCCGGCCGAGTCCAGGTAGTGGGCACGCCCCGCGATC
Organism: Nitriliruptorales bacterium; assembly: GCA_036260415.1. Classification (GTDB taxonomy): domain Bacteria; phylum Actinomycetota; class Nitriliruptoria; order Nitriliruptorales; family JAHWKO01; genus DASZZX01. The sequence goes on along the minus strand of DASZZX010000158.1, from coordinate 9,623 downwards.
GCAGCGTCGAGCACCGGGCGGCCGAGGTCGGCGAACGGTCCGACGGTCGTCGCCAGCACGTCGGTTGCCTCCGCGAGCGTGCGCAGCGTGCGCGGCTCCCCGACATCCGCGGTCGCCACGTCGCTCACCGCCCCCAAGCCGTCGACCGCTGCGCGGACCCGATCGGGGTCACGCCCCGCAGCGACGAACGTCACGCCGCGTCGATCGAGCGAACGCGCGACCAGCCGTCCCGTGTAGCCGCTGGCCCCCAGCAGCGTCAGCGTGCGCACCCGAACGACCTCCGCTCGCACCGCAACCCGCGGTCGCGCGCTGGGCCGCCACACACCGTCAGGTCTCGGCGGCCGCCAGCTCGCCGCTCGGTCGAGGGTAACCAGACGGGGGTCCGTGACTCCGGGGCGCGGGGGTGTCACGATGCCGCCCCCCCACCCGAAGGTCCGAGGTGCGACCTCTCCCCGGGGACACGCCCGAGGCGGTCCTCCTGCGTCTGCCAGCGCCGGCCGGCTGGGCGCGCGACCTCCCGCCCGTGCCGCTCGGGTTCCGCGTCTCCGTGTCCGTGAGCTCGCTCGATGGGCTGCGCGCACAGCCCGAGCTGGAGGCGCGCGGGTACTCCTTCGTGGGCGTGCACCACACGGCTCTGCCGCGGGCCGCCACCGACGTCGCCGACCTCCTGGTGGCGGGCGCCCTCGCGCACGCACATCCGCGCTGGTGGCGAACGCTCGCGGCTCGCGCCGACCGGGTCCTCTCGCTCTCGTTCGGGCCGGTGCGCGCGATGCTCGGGGACCTGCTGGAGGCTCATCTCACGTCCGTGCGGCCCAGCCCCGGCGTGGGGTCGACACCGCCCCTGTGCTAGCGTGTGCACGCGCGGAGCCGCCGCGTCGTGGGTCATCCGCGGCACCGATATCCTCATCCTCCACAAGCGCCACGCTGGCATCATCGGCCACGGGCGCTGGGTGCGCACCCCCCACGGACGTCGGGCCTTCTCGCTTGCAATAGTTAGCGGGATGCCCTTCACTGGTAGTGGCTCGCCGAACGAGTCCGCGACCGCAGGTGGCGAGCACCGACTCGGAGCCGCCCGACGGGGGGATGGGGCCGCCGAACGGCTCCCGCAGCCTTCACCCGGCTCCCAGGCTCCGTCCCTCCGTCTGACCGCTCCGACGACACGACATCGACCGCCGAAGGAGAGACCATGGCGACCCAACAGAAGTCCAAGACGACCACGCGGCAGGCCACCAAGGCGAACACCACGGCGCGCACCTCGCGCAGCCAGGCCACCACCAAGGCCCACGAGCGTGATGCGAAGGTGGTCGCGGTGGACGCCGCTTACGCACTGACCGGGCTGGCGACCGACGCGCTGCAACTGGCCGGCGAGGCCCTGGACGCCGCGCGCGAGCTCCCTGGCCGCGTGCGCGGTGCCCGCACCAGCCGCACCGAGCTCGAGAAGCGGTTCCGGGAGCTGCGTGACCGTCTCGAGGAGCGCTTCGACGAGAAGGCCATCGAGGGCCGCACGGTCACGGACAACGTGCTGAAGGACCAGCGTGTCAAGCGCATCCTCACCCAGGCGCAGACCGCCCGTTCGCAGGTGAAGGGGGCGCTGACCTCGATCCGCAAGACCGCCAGCAAGACGGTGGAGGCGGGCGCCGCTGCCGGCCGCAAGCAGGCCGACACGGCCAAGAGCCAGACCAAGGCCGCGGCCACGTCGGTCCAGAAGGCCGCCGAAGCGGTCGTGGACGCCGGCCGTGACCTGATGTCCGACGACGACCGCAGCTGACCGACAGCGCAGCGGTCACGCGACCATCGGGACGCGACCGCCACAGTGGCGCCACAACCGGCAGCAACCCCCCTGTCGGCTGGCGGCGCTGAGGGGCTCGCCCCTCCGGCAGCGTCCCGATGCCAGACGACCGCCTCTCCGCACGGAGGGGCGGTCGTCTCCATACGGGGGATGCGCTCGCCCGGTGGACGCTCGTGGCGACCTCTCGCATCCTGTTGGCGCCGTACCAGGAGCCCGCGTGTCACTCCAGCAGCGCATCCAGGCCGACCTCACCGCCGCGATGAAGGCGCGTGACCGCGCCCGTGTCAGCGCACTGCGCATGGCGATGGCGGCGATCAGGAACGCGGCCGTCGAGGCAGCGCGGGGCGCGCAGGGGGAGCTCGCCGACGAGACGGTCGAGCAGCTGCTGCGACGGGAGGTCAAGCGACGGCGGGAGGCTGCGCGGTCCTACCGCGACGCGGGGCGCGAAGATCGCGCCGCCGCGGAGGAGGCGGAGGCGGAGGTGTACGCCAGCTACCTCCCGGCGCCCCTCACCGATCAGGAGCTGGTCGCGATCGTGGACCGGGCGTTCGCCACGACCGGGGCGCAGGGTCCGCAGGACATGGGCAAGGTGATGGGGGCGGCGATGCCGGAGATCCGCGGCCGCGCGGACGGGGGGCGGGTCTCGGCGCTGGTGCGGGCACGGCTGGCGGGCTGACCGCCGCACGACGACCACGCCGACGGGCCTCTCTGCGCTCGCACGGGTACGGCTGGCGGCTGACCGCCCCACCGCACCACGCCGGCGGGGGTCGTTGCGCTCGTACGCCAGGGCTGGTGGGGCTACGCACGGCGCGTCCAGGCCGGCCTGCTCGTCGCGGTTACAGTCGGGCGGATGGACGTGCTCCCGACGCGGGTCGATGCCGCCTCCGACGAGTTCGCGGCCAACCGCGAGCACCACGAGGCCCTCGTCGCCGACCTGCGGGCCGAGCTGGCCGACGCGGCCCGGGGCGGACCCGAGCGGGCGCGTCGCCGCCACGTCGAGCGCGGCAAGCTGCTCCCACGCGAACGGGTGGAGACGCTGCTCGACCCGGGCGCCCCGTTCCTGGAGCTGTCACCGCTCGCCGCCCGTGGGATGTACGACGGTGACGCGCCGGCCGCGGGGATCATCACCGGCGTCGGGCGCGTGTCGGGCACCGAGTGCGTGATCGTCGCCAACGATGCGACGGTCAAGGGTGGCACCTACTACCCGATGACGGTCAAGAAGCACCTGCGCGCCCAGGAGGTCGCGCGCGACAACCGGCTGCCCTGCGTGTACCTGGTCGACTCCGGCGGGGCGTTCCTCCCCCGCCAGGACGAGGTCTTCCCCGACCGCGACCACTTCGGCCGCATCTTCTACAACCAGGCGACCCTGTCGGGTGCGGGCATCCCACAGATCGCGGTGGTCATGGGCCCGTGCACCGCCGGCGGGGCGTACGTCCCGGCGATGAGCGACGAGACCATCATCGTGCGGGAGCAGGGAACGATCTTCCTGGGCGGCCCCCCGCTGGTGAAGGCCGCAACCGGGCAGGACGTCAGCGCCGAGGATCTCGGCGGCGGCGACCTGCACGCGCGGGTCTCCGGCGTGGCGGACCACCTGGCGGTCAACGACCGCCACGCCCTGCAGTTGGCACGGGAAGCGGTCGCCTACCTCAACCGCACCGAGCGGGCACCCCTCGACGTGGCCGAGCCGGAGGAACCCGGCTACGACCCGCGCGAGCTGTACGGAGTCGTGTCGCGCGACGTGCGTCAACCGTTCGAGGTCCGCGAGGTCATCGCCCGCGTGGTCGACGGCTCCCGCTTCCACGAGTTCAAGCAGCGCTACGGGGCCACGCTGGTCTGCGGCTTCGCCCGCGTCCACGGTTTCCCGGTGGGCATCGTGGCCAACAACGGCATCCTGTTCAGCGAGTCGGCCCTGAAAGGCGCCCACTTCGTCCAGCTGTGCAACCAGCGCGGCGTCCCGCTGGTGTTCCTGCAGAACATCACCGGGTTCATGGTGGGACGCGAGTACGAGGCCCGCGGCATCGCCAAGGACGGCGCCAAGATGGTCACCGCAGTGGCCTGTTCCACCGTCCCCAAGTTCACCGTGATCATCGGAGGGTCGTTCGGAGCCGGCAACTACGCGATGTGCGGTCGGGCGTACGCTCCACGCTTCCTGTGGATGTGGCCCAACGCGCGCATCTCGGTGATGGGCGGCGAACAGGCCGCCAGCGTCCTGGCGACCGTGCGCCGCGACAGCCTCGAGGCCCGCGGCAGCACCTGGTCGAACGAGGAGGAAGCCGCGTTCACGGCGCCCATCCGCGATCAGTACGAGCGGCAAGGACACCCCTACTACGCCACCGCGCGGCTGTGGGACGACGGCATCATCGACCCGGCCGACACCCGCGACCTGCTGGGTCTGGGCATCGGCGCGGCCCTGAACGCGGACTACGGGCGCCCGTCCTACGGCGTCTTCCGGATGTGAGCGGGAGCCCCGTGCCCCCCGGACCGTTGCAGGTGGCGCGCGACCACCGCGGCGTCGTCACGCTCACCCTCGACCGTCCCGAGGCACGCAACGCTCTCGACCCTGCGCTGGTCGGTCGTCTGCGCGACACCTTCGAGGAACTGGCCGAGGACGATGCGGTGCGCGTGGTCGTGCTGACCGGGACCGGGCGCGCCTTCTGCGCGGGCGCGGACCTGCACCGGATGAGCCACGTGGCGCACCGCGCCTTCGACGACAACGTCCGCGACGCACGGGACCTGGAGCGCATGCTGCGTGCCGTCCACCATCACCCGCGCCCCGTGGTGGCGCGCGTGAACGGGCACGCACTCGGCGGCGGCGCCGGGCTGGCATCCTGCTGCGACGTGGTGGTCGCAGCCGCCCACGCACGCTTCGGCTTCCCCGAGGCGCGCCTGGGCCTCGCCCCGGCCGTCATCTGCCCGTACGTGCTCCCCCGGACCGGGGTGGCGACCGCACGGCGCCTCTTCCTGACCGGCGAGCGCTTCGACGCCGCGCAGGCGCAGCGCTACGGGCTGGTCGACCTGCTGGCCGAGAGCGGTCGACTCGACGGGGCGGTCGGGCGGCTCGTGGACGACCTGCTGGCTGCTGGACCGCAGGCCCAGGAGGAGATCAAGGCGATGCTGCCACGCGTGGCGGCGGCCCGGGACCTCGACGAGGCCGCCGAGGTGACCGTAGCGACCATCGCCCGTCTGCGCGTGTCGGACGAGGGACAGCAGGGGATGCGGGCCTTCCTGGAACGGCGCCAGCCCACCTGGCGGCTGGCCGACGGTCAGCGTCCGCCCGGGGCGACCTGACGCCAAGGCTGGACCGGCCGCCTCACCCCTCGTCCTGGTCGTCGCGCCCGCGGAGGGCAGCCGCGAAGGTGTCGGCCGCGTCGAGCGTCAGGATGTCGAACGGGATGTCGATCCGGGCCGCGCCGAACGCGTTGAACACCGCCTCGACGACCCGGTCCTGCACCTCCCGGACCTCCGCCTGCCGCGAGCTGGTCCAGTAGCGCAGGTCGAGCAGCACCGCCGAGGCGCCGTGCTCCGTGTAGTACGCCTGCGGCGGCGGGTCGTGGAGCACGCCGTCGACCTCGTCCAGCGCCGCCAGCGCCGCGCGCCGGGCCTCCGCGAGGTCGGTGTCGTAGGACACGCCGGTCACGAAGCTGGTGCGCACCCGGTCGTCGCCGGTCTGGATGTCGACCGCGGACGTGTACACGTCCTTGTTGGGGATCAGCAACAGGTGGCCGTCGAAGCTGCGCAGTCGCGTCTCGCGGATCGTGATCGCCTCCACGGTGCCGCGCATCCCGTTGACCTCGATCTGGTCTCCCTTGCGGAACGGGTCGCGCAGGACCAGCAACACTCCGGCCATGAGATTCGACAGGATGTCCTGGAACGCGAACCCGGCCGCCACCGCCAGGATGCTCAGCCCTCCCAGCAGCGCGGCGACGTCCAGGCCGGCGAACGCGACGGGCAGTGCCACGATGACGCCGACCAACACGACCGCGGCGTAGGCGATGCTTGCGAAGATCCTCCCGAAGCTCTCGGTGCGGGCCCGTGCCAGACGTGGCCGCAGCAGCGCCCGTAGCACGCGGCCCACCACGACGAACAGCGCCACCACCACGGCCGCCAGCAGTAGGCGCGGAAGGCCGGAGAAGATCGCCTGGTACAGGCCGGTGAGCGTCTCGACGACCTGGTCGACCGGGTCGACGTCCGCGGGCGAGGTCGGCGAGGGGCTGGGGGAGGGGGTGGACGAGGAGCCGGACGGCGCGGAACTCATCAGTGCGCTCCTGCTTGGACGGTCGTGGCGCTCGGCCCCGTGCGTGCCTGACCGCGAGTGCCCCGTCGTGGGCCAGTATGTGTCGGAGGTCGGCGCGTCCCACGTCCGTTCGGGAAGCCACCCCCCGACTGACAGCCCGACGTGCGCCCCGGGCACCGACGCGCCCCGACGCCCCGACGACTCACGCCATGGCGACGACGTCCTTCCAGTCCCAGCCGTCCTCCTCGACCATGGCCTTCAACCCTCGGCGCCGCTCCTGCGCCTGCCCCATCGCCTGCCGGAAGTCCTGCGCATCCGTGAGCGGGACACGCTCGCCGCGGAGCGCGTCCAGGTCGGGCGTGGGAGGCGGCTCGGGGTCGCCCACGAGGTGCAGGCGGAGGGTCGTCACCAGCTCGTCGACCGCCCCGCGGATCGCACGGAGCGTGACAGGGTCCGGTCCGACCTCGGGGCGGAGCCCATGCTCGATGATGCCGAGCGCCTCGTCGAGCACGGCCACGTTGGGGGCCAGAGCGACGGTCCTGCGCGCTGCGTGGAAGAAGTGCAGCACGGGGTAGGCGAGGTGCTGCTGGGCGACCGCCATCAGGTCGGGCAGCAGGTCACGCAGGTGCTCGCCCAGGTCGGCGGTGCTCGATCCGTCCCACGCCGCCAGCACGACCGACTCCGGCGAGGCGCCGAGCACGGCGATGCGTCCCGCCAGCTCGCGCCGGCGGGTGGCAGCTTCGACCACCGGCACCAGGTAGGTGATCGACAGCATGATGATGAGCAGCCCGCTGGCCACCATGCCCACGGCCGCCAGTCTCCAGCCGGGGCCCCCGGGGCGGACGTCGCCGAGGGACAGGCTGAACAGCCCGCCGCCGACGAAGTAGGCGCGGTCCAACGCGCTCGCGGCGTCGCCCGTGGCCTCCACCACCAGCGACGCCCGGTCCGCGCTGAAGGTGAGGAACCAGCCGGCCCACAGCCCTACGACCCACGTGGTCACCACGCTCAAGAGGATGATCACGCCGCAGGTCTCCACCCCGCGGTGGCTCAGGCCGCGGCGGCGGGCGCGCAGGACCAGTCGCCAGAGCATCATGCAGGTCCGTCCCGTGACCGGTCCCCCGCCACGGCCGACGTCGAACACGGTCGGCACGACGTCGGCGGCTGTGGCGAGCACGAGGGCCAGCCCGGCCGCCACCAGCAGCTCGTTCATGCCCGCCCGCCCTGCCCGTGGCTAGCCGTGAGTGTGCGACGGGATCCACTGGTGCCCGCAGCCGGCGGCACCGCCGGCTGGACAGCCGACCGCTCGGACCGACCGGGGCGCCGCGACCGCGGCGGGCGCGGGCAGCGGGCGCTACGGCTGCAGGCGGAGCGGGAGGGCGTTGAGGTCCTGCGGGTCGGCGGAGGCGTCCTCGGCCGAGAGGGTGAAGACCTTCAGGGTGCCTAGGATCGGGCGTTCGACCGTGTAGTCCACGGTGAACTCGAAGGTGCCGAGGCAGCCGCTGCCGCACGTCGCCGTGCCGTTGCCCCCCGCGAGCACCGCGCCGTCCCGGTCCACCAGCTCCCACTGGAACGTCGCTTCGAACGCGTTGGTGCAGCCCGCCACCGCGAAGCCGCTGGACACCTCGGCGCCGACAGTGGGCGCGGTCACGAACAGCACCGCCAGATCGGTGATGGTCGAACCCGGTCCCAGGTCGGCGCAGGGGCCGGCCGCCGCTCCGCCGTCGTCGGTCGCCTCCGGTGAGGGTTTGGTGACCGGGACGGTGACCGTGACGGTCGGTGCGGGAGTGACGCCCCCGTCCGCGTCGTCGGGGGGCGTGCAGGCCGCCAGTGCCAGGATCGGCAGGACCGCGAGGACGGTCCGCCGGCGGCGTGGTCGCATGGCGATCTCCTGGGAGGCGGCGGTGGAGTCAACCACCCCGGCGACGGCCACGGCCAGCAAGTACCGTGCCGTCACCGCCACGGCAGCGCTTCCGGCGGTCCAGCGAGGTCGACCGTGTTCCGCAAGGTGCTGATCGCCAACCGCGGGGAGGTCGCACGCCGCGTGCTGCGCACGTGCCACCGTCTGGGGGTGGCCACCGTGGCGGTGTACAGCGATGCTGACCACGCCGCCCCGCACGTCCGTGAGGCGGATGAGGCCGTCCGCCTCGGTCCTGCGCGGGCGGCGGCGAGCTACCTATCGATCGAGCGGGTCGTCGACGCGGCGCTGCGCACGGGTGCCGACGCCGTCCATCCCGGCTACGGGTTCCTGGCCGAGAACCCCGTCCTGGCCGAGGTGTGCGAGGCCAAGGGCCTCACGTTCGTCGGACCTCGTCCCGAGACGATCCGCCTGATGGCCGACAAGGCGGCCGCCAAGCGGCACCTCGACGGGGCCGGGGTCCCGGTGATCCCCTGGGCCAGCCCGGAGGAGCTGGACGACGCCGGGGCGTTCGCCGCCGGCCAGCGGCTCGGGTACCCGGCGCTGGTCAAGGCGGTGGCAGGCGGAGGAGGCGTGGGGATGCGCCGGGTGGACCGGCCGGAGGACCTGCCCGACGCCCTCGTGGCCGCCCGCGCGGAGGCCGCTGCCGCTTTCGGGGACCCACGCGTCATGCTCGAGGCGCTGGTCGAGCGACCGCGTCACGTCGAGGTCCAGGTCGTCGGCGACGGGCACGGCGGTGTCGTGCACATGTTCGAGCGCGAGTGCTCCGTGCAGCGACGCCACCAGAAGATCGTCGAGGAGTGTCCCTCCCCCGCTCTCGATGAGCCGCTGCGTCGGCGCATGGCGGACGCCGCGGTCGCGGCGGCGCGGTCGGTGGCGTACCGGGGCGCCGGCACGGTCGAGATGCTGCTGTCGGATGTTACCGGCGACTTCCACTTCCTGGAGATGAATACCCGCCTGCAGGTCGAACACCCGGTCACCGAGCTGGTCACGGGGCTGGACCTGGTGGAGTGGCAGCTGCGCATCGCGGCGGGCGACGGCCTGCCGCTCAGCCAGGACGCCATCGTCCGCGACGGCCACGCCCTCGAGGTCCGCCTCTACGCCGAGGATCCGGCCCGCGACCACCTCCCGCAGACCGGCCGGGTACTGGTCGTGGACATCCCCGACGGCCCGGCGATCCGCGTCGACGCCGGGGTGACGACTGGCAGCGTCGTCGGCACCCACTACGACCCGCTGATCGGCAAGGTCGCGGTGCACGCCGCCACGCGGGACGCGGCCATCCGCCGCATGGCGTGGGTGCTGCGGCACACCGTGCTGCTGGGGGTGACCACGAACGTCGACCACCTGGTCGACGTTGTGACCCATCCAGCCTTCGGCGCCGGCGCGCTCACCACCGCCTTCCTCGACGAGCACCTGCCGGACTGGCACCCGCCGCCGACCGTCGTCGAGGTGCTCGCGGCCGCTGCCGCGGCGTTGCTGGCGCGCAGCAGGGGTCGCGGCGGCGCCCGGCTCGACCCCGCTCGCTCTGATCCCTGGCACACCCTGGGGCCCTGGCGGGTCGCCGACGTGGGAGGGTGGCGGCTGCGCCTGCGTGATCGGGACGGCGTCGTCCACGACCTCGTGGTCGGCGGCCGCCCGCACCACGTCCGCTTGGAGGTCGCCGGGGGGTGCGACGACGTCCGGGT
>DASZZX010000157.1:0-2229 GCA_036260415.1 Nitriliruptorales bacterium | reverse complement strand
TTGCTATGGACTGGCGGAGAAGCGACTGCTCGGGGGTCTCGTTGAGATCCAGCCCGGGGTCAGCCGATCCCTGACCGGTCGCGACCCGCCAGGCGTACGACCAATGGTCGTAGGGCTCGGAAGCTTGGCCAGCCTGGAGTTCGACGATCTCCATCAGCTGCTCAACGAGGGACGGGGTTAGCTCTGGCGCGGGAGCCGCGTCGACGAAGTCCAGGCTGGCCAAGCCTCCGAGCCCTACGACCACTGGTCGTACGCCTGGCGTGTCGCCACCTATCAGGAGCTGGATTTCAACGAGACGCCCGAGCAGTCCTTTCTCCGCCAGTCCGTGGCCAGGCTCTCGGGGTATTCCTCCGTGGTGTCGGCCTTGGTCGAGCGCCTGCGGCTCGTGTGTGCCGACGTCCCACCACCACGAGAGGCACCTGACATGGTCCATACCGATCTCAACCCCAGCAATGTCCTGGTCCGGGACGGAGCGGTGGTGGCGGTCGTGGATATCGGGAACGCAGGTAGCGGCACGCGGGCGACTGATCTCATCAACCTCGTGTGGTTAACCTTCCAGGATCCGCTGGACGGTGTCCGAAGGCGGCTGTGGACGAGAATCCTCGTCCTGGTCGGCTGGGAGGGGGCGGCGGTGCTCGCAGCGACACAGATCCTCCACATGCTCGAGGTCCCCATCCGTCACGGGCGCCACGATGTCGTTCCAGGGGTGGTCAAGCGCGGCCATCGCGCCCTCGACGAGCTGAACGCGCTTCGCTAACTGCCGCCGGTGGAGATGGTGTGCGAAATGGGGACCCCCGACTGCTATCAGCCGGCATAACGCGCAACTCCACCTTTGAGGCCGACAGTGGCGCACTCCGTGAGTTCGTCGAGCAGCTCCAGTCCCGGGTCGGCGAGCTGCAGGAGCGCATAGTCGAGCTGCAGGAGCGCATCGTCGAAGTCGAACGCAAGATTGGGCGCAACTCCAACAACTCCTCGCTGCCGCCCTCGCGTGATGACGCCGCAGCGCGCGAGGAGCGAGTCAACCGGGCCGCTCGTCGCCGCGCCGCCCGGGAAGCCAAGCGTCGCAAGCCGGGAAAGCAACCGGGTGATCCGGGAACCCATCTGGCCCAGGTCGCTGATCCCGACCATGTTGTTCCCCAAATCCCGACCCATTGCGCGGAGTGCGGCCGTTCCCTGGCCGGCGCTACCGCGACCGGCACCGAGATTCGATCCCGGGTGCTGAACCAACAACCAACGACCAGGTGGAGGTACCCGGACATCATGCGCGCCCTCGAGCGGGAAGTGGTCGATGTTCTCTGGCGGACGATCGAGCCGCTGCTCCCACCGCCGGATCGTTCGCACCCGTTGGGCTGTCACCGGCCGCGCGCCGATGACTACCTGTGCTTCCGCGGGATCCTGATCCGGCTCGTGACCGGCGCGTCGTGGGTCGATGTCGAAGCGATCCTGGATCACCAGGTGTCGGACACGACGCTGCGAGCTCGCCGCGACGAGTGGATCGCGGCTGGCGTGTTCGACCGGCTCGAAGCCGAAGCGCACGCCGCGTTCGACAAGATCCTCGGCCTCGACCTCAGCCACGTCGCCGTCGACGGGTCGCTCCACAAGGCCCCCTACGGCGGCGAAGAAACCGGCCCGAACCCGACCGATCGCGGCAAGGTCGGCTGGAAGTGGTCCGTCGCCGCCGACCGCCACGGCATTCCGATCGGTTGGCGGACCGCAGCCGCGAACTGCAACGACATCAGCCTTCTGTTCCCGACCCTTGATGCCGTCGCCGGCCGCGGGCTGCTCGCCGAGATCGAGACACTGCACCTCGACCGCAGCTACGACTACCCGGTCATCGAACGGCAGCTTCGCGCCCTCGGCCTCGACGACTTCGACATCCAACGGCGAGGCACCAAGGTTCCCGGCGTGAAGAAGCAGCCACTACGGCTCGGCATGCGATGGATCGTCGAGACCACCAACACGTGGTGGTCGAACTACGGCCAACTCCGCCGCAACACCGACCGCCGAGCACGGCACCGACACGCCGCCCTCTGCCTCGCCACCACCATCCTCATCATCGGCAAGCTCCTCACCCACCGAGACCGCTGGAGCCCGAAGTCGGCACCTATCCGCTGAAGTCCTAACGGAGCAACTCGTGTCCTTCACTACACGACGTATAGACCGTGAAGACATCGACGTTGCGCTTGTCCGTCGCTTGGTCGCACGTCAGTTTCCCGAATGGGCCCATTG
>DASZZX010000156.1:0-12740 GCA_036260415.1 Nitriliruptorales bacterium | reverse complement strand
CCCCACGATCCCGGGCTCGCCGCTGCCGAGGCTGCGGACGCGGCCGCGCAGGCGCTCGACGGGGCGGAGACCCGGCTGGCGCTCACGTTCGCGTCCGCTGGATACGCCAGCGGCCTTGCGTCGGCGGCCGCCGCCGTGGAGGCCCGACTACAACCGGGGGTCCTGCTGGGCGCGGTCGCCCAGGGCGTGGTCGGCCCGCGCACGGAGGTGGAGGACGGTCCGGCCGTGTCGGTCTGGTGCGCGACGTGGGAGGGCGGGGACGTCCTGCCGTTCCGCAGCATGACCCAGCCCGTCCCCGAAGGCGGCGGGCTGGCGGTCGTGGGTTGGCCGGACACCCGAGCCGGCGACGTCGTGGTGGTCCTCGCCGATCCGCGCTCGTACCCGGCCGCCCAGGTCATCGACCACCTCGGCCACCAACGTCCCGGTCACCGCATCGTCGGCGGCCTCGTCGTTGCGGGGGCAGGGCCGGGACGCTTCGTGCTGGGTGCGCGCGACGGCAGAGAGGTGTTCGAGCACGGGGCGGTCGGGGTGGTGCTGCGCGGCGTGCCCGTGCGGACGGTCGTCTCGCAGGGCTGCCGCCCGGTGGGCGAGCCCTACGTCGTCACCAGCGCCGAGGGCAACGTCGTCCTGCAGCTGGCCGGCGAACCCGCCACCGCGCGGCTGCGCGAGGTGTTCGCCGGCGCGTCCGAGGAGGACCGCGAGCGCATGCAGCACGGCCTGCACGTCGGCCTGGTCGCCGACGAGTACCGCGATCGCTACGACACCGGCGACTTCCTGATCCGAGCGGTCGTCGGGGCCGAGGAGTCCAGCGGAGGGATCGCCATCGGTGACCAGGTCCGGGTTGGCCAGACGATCCAGTTCCAGGTGCGTGATGCCGCCAGCGCCCACGCCGACCTGCACCGCGCCCTGCGCACGATGGGCGGTCACCGCGCCGCCGGTGCGCTGCTGTTCACCTGCAACGGTCGCGGCCGGCGGTTCTTCGGCCAGGACCACCACGACGCCCGTGTGCTCGCGGAGGCGATCACGGGGCAGGTGGCCGGTGTGTTCTGTGCCGGGGAGATCGGGCCGGTGGGCGATCGCAGCTTCGTGCACGGTTTCACCGCGTCGCTCGCCGTGTTCGAGCGCGACGGGGACGCTTAACCGGCGCGAAACGCGGCGGCAAAGGCGGGGAAACGGCGCTCCGCCACGCTCCAGCAGCCGCCGGCGCAGCGAAGGGAGCGTCGTGAAGCTCGTCACCGCCATCGTCAAGCCGCACAAGCTCGAGGAGGTCCGGGAAGCGCTGCAGGACCTGGGCATCCAGGGCATGACCCTCACAGAGGTGCGTGGGCACGGCCGACAGAAGGGTCACACCGAGGTGTACCGCGGCGCCGAGTACACGGTCGACTTCGTACCCAAGACACGCCTCGACATCCTGCTGACCGACGACCGGGTCGACGAGGTCGTCGACACGATCGTGAAGGTGGCACGCACCGGGCAGGTGGGTGACGGCAAGATCTTCGTCACCCCCGTCGAGCAGGTCGTGCGCATCCGCACCGGGGAACAAGGCGAGGACGCCCTGTGACGCCACGGCGATGAGCCGGGGTCCTCGAACTCGACGTGGCCGATGTCCCCGCCCGCCTGAAGGAGGTCGCCGCCGCTCTCGCACGGCGCGGCCAGGATCCCGGACGCGCCTGGTGCCGTGCGTGGACGGCCGAGGTGGACGCTGGCCTGCGTGAGCTGCACGCCAGCCGCCGACCGCACACCGGACGGCTCGCCATCGTGGCGGTCGGTGGGTACGGCCGCCAAGAGCTGTGTCCCGCGTCGGACATCGACCTGCTGCTGCTGGTCGACGGTCTGGACGACGAGGCGGAAACGGCAGCGGTGCGCGACCTGGTCTACCCGCTGTGGGACGCGGCGCTGCGCGTGGGTCACGCCGTGCGCGCCCCGCGCCTGGCGGTGAGGGCCGCGCTCGACGACGTGGACATCGCCACCGCCACGCTCGACGCGCGGCTCGTTGCGGGAGACGCCGAGCTGCTGCGGGGCCTGCGCAGCGACCTGCTCGACCGGTTGCAGCGCCGCCCGCGACGCCTGCTCGGGGGCCTCGCCGCCAGCGACGCCGAGCGCCGGGCACGCCACGGTGACGCCGCCGAGACCCAGGAGCCCAACCTCAAGGACGGCGCTGGTGGCCTGCGCGACGTCCAGTCGCTGCGCTGGGCCGCCGCCGCCCTGCACGGGGACGCCACGCTGGACGCGCTCGTCACCGGCCGCGAGCTCGCCGCCGCCGACCGGACCCGCCTGGCGCGGGCGTACGACCTGCTTCTGTCGGTCCGTGTCGCGCTGCACCTCACCGCGGGCGTCCCCACCGACGTACTCAGCTTCGACCACCAGCCCGCGGTGGCCGACCGGCTCGGCCTGCACCGCCCCGGCGTCGCCCCCGCCGACGCGCTGCTGCACGAGGTGTTCCTCGCCGCTCGCGCGATCGACCACGTGCACCGCTGCGCGTGGGCCCTGGTCGCCGCCGACGCCCGCCGCTCCGGCAGTCGCCACGCCGTCGCCCGCCGCTTCCAACGACCGGTCGACCGGCGGCTCGCCGGCGGCTTCGTCGAGACCGACGGGGTGCTGCGCATCGAGCCGTCCGCCGACCTCGACGATCCGGGGTTCCCCACGCGTCTACTGGACGCGTTGGCGACGACGGACGCCGCGCTCGACCGCTCGGGTGCTGCACGCATCGGCGCGTGGCTGACCGGCAACGACGGTCCCCTGCCATGGGACGACGGCAGCCGCTGTCGCCTGCTCGACGTGCTCTGGCGGGGCGGCGCGGGGGTTCACGCCTTCGCCGAGCTGGACGACCTGGGCCTGCTCACCGCGCTGATCCCCGAGTGGGAGCCGCTGCGCGGGCGTCCCCAGCGCAACCCCTTCCACCGCTTCAGCCTGGACCGGCACGCGCTCCACTCCGCCGCGAAGCTCGGCGACCTCGTCCGGGAGCAGGACTGGGCGGCGCGGCAGCTGCAGGCGGTCGACGACCGCGACGGGCTGATGCTCGGCACGCTCCTGCACGACGTCGGCAAGGCCCACGGAGAACCGCACAGCCAGACGGGCGTGCCGGTCGCGGACGCCATCGCCCGACGCCTGGGTGCGGGACCGGCGACCCGGGCACTTGTCGGGCGGCTGGTGCGCTGGCACCTGCTGCTGCCCGAGGTCGCCACCCGCAGGGACCTGTCGGAGCCGGCCCTGATCGCCGACGTCGCGGCCACGATCGGGGATCGGCAGACGCTCGCCTGCCTGCACCTGCTCGCCGCCGCCGACGGAGCCGCGACGGGGCCGTCGGCGTGGAGCCCGTGGAAGGCGTCGCTGGTGGCGGAACTGGTCTGGAAGGTCGCTCACGTGCTCGACGACGAGCCCACGGACACCCTGGCGGACGGCGCGGCCGCCACGGCCCGCCGCGCGGAGGAGCTGGCGCCGGCGATGGGCATTGACCCGCAGGTCGTCCGCATCCACCTGGCGATGCTGCCGCCCCGCTACGCCGCAGCCGTGTCCCCCCGCGCAGTGGTGCGTCACGCCGCCATGGCCGACCAGCCGCTGGCACCCGCCGAGGTCCGTCCACGCGTCACACCGGGTGCGGATGGCGAGGGGTCTCTGGACGAGCTGGACGTGGTCGCGGTCGACCGCCCCGGTCTGTTCTCGAAGGTGGCGGGTGTGCTCGCGATCCACGGCGGCTCGGTGCTGTCGGCGCACGCCTTCACCCGCAATGACGGGGTGGCTGTCGACACGTTCCGGGTGCGCCGCCCACCGACGTCGGAGGCCGGGGAACGGCCCGGCGCGTGGTGGGTTTCGGTGGAGGGTGACCTTGTGGAGGCGGTGGCAGGACGGCTGGCGTTGCGCGCCAGGGTGGCGCGGAAGGCCGCCGCGCAGAGGCGGCCGTCGCGTAGGCTGCCGGCGGTCCCGGTGCGTGTGGAGGTCCAGCCCGACGCCTCCGGCGACGCCACCGTCGTGGAGGTGCACTGCGAGGACCGGCCTGGAGTGCTGCACCGGATCACCGCCGCCCTGGCCGAACTCGAGCTGGACATCGTCGCGGCCAAGATCGACACGGTCGGCCACGAGGTCATCGACGCGTTCTACGTGCGCGACGTCGGCGGGGCGCCCCTCGACGACGACCACGCTGCCGAGGTGGTCCTGGCGATCAGCTCTGCCTTGGAGAGCTGATCGGCCGACCGGGCCGGGGCATCGTGCGTGGTTTGGACGGCATCCCAGTGGAAGGACGCACGCCCCGGCTGGGCCGGGGATCGTGCGTGGTTTCGACGGCATCCCGGCGGAAGGACGCACGATCCGACTGGGCCGCGAGTTCCACCGCGGCGGCCGTCCGAGGTCGAGGGGGCGACGGCCGCGCGCCGTCGATCAGAGGATCCCGCCCTCCGTCTGCCGGCGATGGTCGAGGCAGCGGTCGATGACGGCCTCGTCCACACCGTCCTCCAACGCCACCTCCCGGAGGGTGCGCCCCTGGTTCATCGCCTGTTTGGCGAGGTCGGCAGCGCGCTCGTAGCCGACCTCGGGCGCCAGCGCAGTCACGGCCATCAGCGACTGCTCCACGTAGTGGGGACCTCGGTCGGTGGCGCGGGCGTCGCGCAGGCAGGGGCCGGCGAACAGCCGGCTCGCCGCCGCCAGCAGCTGGACGGACTCCACCACGTTGCGCGCCATCATCGGGATCATGACGTTGAGCTCGAACTCGCCGGCTAGCCCGCCGACGGTGACCGCGGCGTCGTTGCCCACGACCTGGGCGGCCACCTGCCGCACCGACTCGGGGATCACCGGGTTGATCTTGCCGGGCATGATCGACGACCCGGGCTGGAACGCCGGCAGCTGGATCTCGTGGAGGCCCGTCCGCGGCCCCGACGTGAGCCACCGCACGTCGTTGGCGATCTTGAACAGGCTCACCGCCACCGTCTTGAGGGCACCCGACAGCTCGACCAGCGCATCGCGGGCGCCCTGCTGCTCGAAGTGGTTCTCCGCCTCCACGAACGGCAGACCCGTCCGTTCCGCCACCAGACCGATCGTGCGGGCGGCGAACCCCGGTGGCGCGTTCAACCCGGTGCCGACCGCGGTACCGCCCAGCGGCAGCTCGTAGATCGACTCCAGCGCCCTGCGGATGCGCACGACCCCCAACTGCGCCTGACGGGCGTACCCGCCGAACTCCTGCCCGAGCGTCACGGCGGTCGCGTCCATCAGGTGGGTGCGACCCGGCTTGACGACGTCCGCCCACTCCTGCGCCTTGTCCTCCAACGTCGCCTGCAGCTTCTCCAGCGCCGGCACCAGCTCGCCCGTGCACAGTGCCGCGACGGCGACGTGGACCGCGGAAGGGAACACGTCGTTGGAGGACTGGCTGGCGTTCACGTGGTCGTTGGGGTGAACGCGCCCCGCGTCGCGGTCCGCGCCCAGGATCTGCTCGGCCCGGTTGGCGAGCACCTCGTTCATGTTCATGTTGGTGGAGGTACCCGAGCCGGTTTGGAACACGTCCACCGGGAACTGGTCGTCGTGGTCGCCGTCGAGGACCTCATCGGCGGCCTGGCGGATGGCGCCGGCGGGCGCGGGCTCGACCAGCCCCGCCTCCTCGTTGGCGGTGGCGGCGGCCCACTTGAGCAGCGCGAGCGCGTGCACCACCTCCGGCGGGACACCCCGGCCGGAGACGGGGAAGTTGTCGACCGCGCGTTGGGTGCTCGCACCCCAGAGCGCGTCGGCGGGCAGGCGCACCGTGCCCATCGTGTCGTGGGCGGTGCGGACGTCGTCGGCCATGGCCGGTTCCACTCCACTGATCGGGGACGGCGTGGGTCAGGCCGCATCTGTACCAGACACGCAACGCTGGGCACAGCCTGAGCAGCTACCCGCTCACTATCCTGCTCCGCGGCAGGAGGCGGTAGTGGACCTGGTCGCGGCGGCGCAGGTGCAGGACGCAGCCGCCCAGCTCGAGGGCGTCGTGCAGGCCACGCCGGTCGAGCGGTCCCGGGCGCTGTCGGAGGCGGTGGGCGCCGAGGTCCTCCTCAAGTGCGAGAACCTGCAGCGCACCGGCTCGTTCAAGCTGCGGGGCGCCTACCACCGCATCTCGCGGCTCACCGACGAGGAGCGGGCCCGTGGGGTGGTCTGCGCGTCGGCCGGCAACCACGCCCAGGGGGTGGCGTTGGCGGCTGCGCTGCAGGGCGTGGCCGCGACCGTGTTCATGCCGCGTGCGGCGCCCCTGCCCAAGGTCGAGGCCACGGCGGGCTACGGGGCGGACGTGCGCCTGATGGGGGAGAGCTTCGAGGAGGCGCTCAGCGCTGCCCTGGATGCGGCGGACGATGACGGCGAGGTCTTCGTCCACCCCTTCGACCACCCGGACGTCATCGCCGGTCAGGGGACGCTCGGCCTGGAGATGCTGGCGCAGGTCCCCGCGCTCGCAGCGGGAGGCACCGTGGTGGTCCCCGTCGGCGGTGGCGGGCTGTGCTCGGGGATCGCCGTGGCGTTGAAGGACGCCAGCCCCGACGTCCGCGTGGTCGGCGTGCAGGCCGCCGGCGCGGCTTGCTTCGTGGCGTCCCTGGCAGCCGGGGAACCTCGGGAGCTCGACGGCTGCGAGACCATCGCCGACGGCATCGCTGTCCGCCGTCCCGGCGACCTGACGTTTGCGCACATCCAGGCGCTCGTCGACGACGTGGTGACGGTCGACGACGAGACCATCAGCCGCGCGATCGTGCTGCTGCTGGAGCGCGCGAAGCTGGTCGTCGAGCCCGCCGGCGCGGTCGCGGTGGCGGCCCTCCTCGCCGGAGCAGCCCTGCTGCGTCCCCCGGTCGTCGCCCTGCTGTCCGGCGGCAACATCGACCCGCTGCTGCTGCAGCACATCGTGACGTCAGGTCTGACCGCCGAGGGCCGGTTCGTCACCATCCGCACCCGCGTCGCGGACCGTCCAGGTGAGCTGCACCGCCTCCTCGGGCTGCTCGCCGAGGAACGCGCCAATGTGGTGGCGGTCGAGCACCACCGCTTCGGGCGGCGACTCGGCCTGGACGAGGTCGAGGTCGTGCTCGAGCTGGAGACCCGCGGCCCCCAGCAGATGGAACGCCTCGGCGGGAAGCTGCAGGCCTCTGGGTACCCGTTCGAGCGCATCTAGTTCGAGCCGCATGCCCGCAGGATCGTGGTTGTCCACGCCGGGTTCAGCCGCCCTTCAGCATTGGGGTCCATCATCGACCCGACGAAGGAACCCTTGATGCACGACCGCACGTCCGCGCCTCGGCAGCCGGCGGAGACGGCCTGCGACGTGCGCACGGCGATCGTCTGTGGGGACGACCCCGCCATGGACCAGGTCCTGATGGCGATCCTGGACGACGCCGGCTTCCTCCTCGTCGGCCGGGCCCAGCGGGGCGTGGAGGCCGTCGAGCTCGCGGCGGCTCGACCCTCGGACGTGCTCCTGCTCGACCTGGCGGTGGCGGGCCCTCTCGGGCTGCGGATCATCCCGGCGATCCACCTGGCCGCACCCAACTGTGCCGTGATCGTCCTCTCCCCGCTCGACACGCTCGACGCCGCGTCGCTCGAGGCCGGAGCGTTCGCGGTCGTCGGTCAGCGTGACCTGCGGGGGCTGCGTGAGGCGCTGGAGCGTGCGTCCGCAGACGTGACCTGAGGGTCCGACCAGCCGGGGCGGTTGTCGGCCGCGCGCGGTAGCTGCAGGACGAAGGCTCCTGCGTCCAGGACCAGGTCCCCGCCGTGCGCGCGTGCGACCGCCCGGGCGATCGGCAGCCCGAGCCCGGAGCCGCCCTTGCCATCGAGCGTGGCGAACCGTTCGAAGATCAGCTGCTCCTTGCCGTACGGGACGCCCGGCCCGTCGTCTCGGACGGCGATCTCCACACGATCGTCACCCGCCGCGAGCCGCACCTCGATGCGCCGCGCAGCGTGGCGTCGGGCGTTGTCCAGCAGGTTGCCCAGCGCCTCCCTGACCTCGGCCGGGTCCAGCAGCATCGGACCGTCGGGCGCGGCGTCCACGCGGAGGGTGACATCGACGGTCGGTGCCAGGCTGGCGGCGCGCTCCACCTCGTCGCGGCAGAGCTCCACCAGGTCACTCGGGCGCGCGTCGATCGGCTGGCCACGGTCCAACCGCGCCATCAACAGCAGGGAGTTCTGGATGCGGCTCGCGCGCGCCACCTCGCGCACCAGGTTGGCCAGGAGCCGGTCACGCTCGGCCGGCTGCCCCTCCCGCAGCAGCGCCTCGACCGAGGCTCGGATCCCTGCGATCGGCGTCCGCAGCTGGTGGGCGGCGTCGTCGAGGAAGCGCCGGGTCCGTCCCTCGGCTTCCTGCGCGACGGCGACCGCACGCTCCAGGGCGTCGAGCATGTCGTCGTAGGCGGCTGCCATCCGTCCCAGCTCGGTGCTGCTGTCGTCGGGGCGCAGCCGTTCCCCGGTGCGCCCGCCGGCGGTCCGCCGCGCCGCGGCGACCACCTGCTCGAGCGGGGACATCGCGATCCGCGTGACCCGGCCGAACAGCATCACCGCCACCGCGATCGCGGCGCCGGTGCCGATCGCCTCCAGGAGGAGGATGCGCCGCAGGGTCGCGTCGACCCCGGAGCGGGTGGCGAACACCTCGGCCGTCCCCCCGCTGTCGAGCGGCACCGTCTGCGACACGCGTGGATGCGCGACGTTGGCGAGCGGCCCGGGTGGTCCCTGTTGGAACCGTGGGACCGCGGGTTCGACGCGGACCACGCGGCCGTCGGTGGTCTCGACGATGGCGGGGACGCCCAGAGCCTGCAGGCGCTCGGCCAGCGCGTCCGGTCCAAGCGCAGCGTCCAACTCGCGTGCCAGCTCGACGCGTGCCGCGAGGACGTCGGCGAGCGTGTGCTCCAGGCGGTTGCGCAGCGCGAGGTACACGAACGCGTCCAACGCCAGCAGGAGGACGGCGACAGCCGCGACACCGAGCACGGTGACCCGCCGACGCAGCGAGGGGGTCCGCATCAGGGCCGCAGCGTGTAGCCGACCCCGCGGACGGTCTGCACCAGGCGCGGGCCGTGCTGCTCCAGCTTGCGGCGCAGAGCGCTGATGTGGACCTCGACCAGGTTGGGGTCGAACTCCTCGAAGCCCCAGACGGTGGCGAGCAGCTGGGTCTTGGACAGCACCCGGCCGGCGTGCTGGCCCAGCGCCACCAGCAGGTCGAACTCGGTGCGGGTGAGGTCGAGCACGTGCCCGTTGCGCACCGCGGTCCGCGCTGCCTCGTCGACGACCAGGTCACCGACCTGCCACGCCTCCGAGGACAGCCGACCCGAGCGGCGCAGCAGCGCCCTCACCCTGGCCAGCAGCTCGGCCATCGAGAACGGCTTGGAGAGGTAGTCATCGGCGCCCGCCTGGAAGCCCGCGAGGCGGTCCTCGACGGCGTCGGCGGCGGTCAGGAAGATGATCGGCAAGTCGTGCGAGCTGCGCAGCATCCGGCCGATCGACAGCCCGCTGGGACCGCGGGGCAGGCGGATGTCCAGCACGGCCAGGTCGGGGCGGAAACCTTCGGCGACCTGGGGGACGGCGGTTCCGTCGGGCTCAGCGCGCACCTCATAGCCCTCGTGACGCAGGGTGGCGGCGAGGGCGTCCCGCAGGGCGGTGTCGTCCTCGACCACCAGCACCCGGGGCGATGGACCAGGCATGGTGGTGATGGTACGGCCGCGCACGGGGCGCGGACGGCTTCCATCGGGCGGTGCGACGGTGGGCTGGAGGGTCGATGTGCCGGTTCTACGCGCCCCCGATGGAGCACGTGCGGTCCCGGGGTGACCCGGGTCCCGTCCCAGTTCAGACGAACCGCCCCGCGGTGCCGGGACCCGGCCGCCTTCTTCAGCCACGCTTCAGCTTCGCCTCAGCCGCGCTTCAGCCACGGCCACCACCATCGGGGACGAGGGATGACACCCTCGCGGTGCGGGGCACCGATCCGTAGACCGAAGATGGTCGCCTGGTCTGCGGGGAGCCAGTGGCGAACCCGGCGCACCGGACGGACCCCAAACGGGGATGGAACGTCCGGGAGGACGCCAACATGTTCAACACGTGGACCGCGGGGCGACGTGCCGTCGCCCGCCGCACCAACCGCCGCCGCACCGGCACTGCCACGCTCGTGGCCGGTGCGTTACTGCTCACCACCGCCGGCATCGCACTGGCCGACAACGTGCAGAACGATGTCGAGACAAGTCATCCCTCTGGAGTCACCCTCGTGGCTGGCGACAGCGCGTCGAAGGCCACCGTCGGCTTCCGAGTGCACAACACCAATGGCGACGGCGAGAACGGCTGCAACATCGACCCGGGCGAGACGTTCACGCTGGCGATCAACACGCCAGCCGGGGTTGCGGCATCTCCGTCCTCGCTCAGCTTCAACGAATGCAACGTCTGGCAGAGCGCGGAGTTCAGTGCCTCGAGTGGGACCGGTGGCGAAGTCAGCCTCAGCATCACGGCGAACAGCACGGGCTTTGGGACCTACAACCTGAACTCGGCGAAGTTCAACATCACCGTGACGCCGCCGGCCAACACCGACACGACGCCTCCGACGCTGACCGTGCCGGCGAACATCTCGCAGGTCGCTGGAAGCGCGACTGGTAACACCGTCAACTTCTCGGTGAGTGCGAACGACAACGCGACCGTTCCCACCATCGAGTGCAGCATCGGCGGGACCACGCTAACGCCTGCCAGCACGACGCTCGGCGCCAACGCCCGGACGACCAACTACAGCGAACTGATCCTCGGGACGAAGGTCGTCTCGTGTCAGGCTACGGATCAAGCTGGCAACAAGAGCGACAGCAACGCCAGCTTGGCCGGAGCCCAGCCACACACGTTCACGATCGCCGTGCTGTTCGACTTCGTTGGCTTCCTGGCGCCGGTCGACAACAACGTCCTCAACACGATGAAGGGCGGGGCGACCGCTCCGATCAAGTGGCAGATCGTCGCGGCCCGGGACGCCAGCGGGGTACCGACCGCCTACATCTCGGCGCTCAGCGCGGTCACCTCGGCTTCGGGTGTGAAGAACTCGTGCGATGCCGGTGCGCCGACCGACACGCTGGAGGAGTACGCGACCGGTGGCACGCAGCTGCGGTACGACACGAGCTCCAACCAGTACATCTACAACTGGCAGAGCCCGAAGAAGCCCGGCGAGTGCTGGAGCGTCATCATCAAGCTGGCTGATGGCCAGACGAAGGTCGCCAAGTTCCAGCTGAAGTAGCGTTCCCTCGCGCGCGAACGACGACGGTGAGGGCCGGTTGTACGGCCCTCACCGTCTTCTTTCTTTCTTTATTTCTTTCCACATCTGAGCCGCTGTGCCGCTGGCGCGTGTCACACCCTCCTGCGATACTTCCGAACGCGCGTTCGAGTCCGTCGAGTGCCCGTCCAGTGTCCGTCGAGTAGGGGAGGTGGGTGTGGCGGCGATCGCGGTGGAGACCGACGTCGACCTGGGCGGCCGCTTGGCGGCGTTGCACGCCGCGGTCGACGCCGTTGCCCAGGTGGATCCGGCGCTGGTGCATCCCGACGAGCTGGGTGGGGTGTTGCGGCAGGTCAAGGGTGCCCGCGACCGCCTGGACGCGGTGCACACCCGGCTGCTGGCCGTCTTCGCTCAGCGGCAGGCGCAGCGCGGCGAGGGGATGGGCGCCACCACCAGCTGGCTGCGCGAGGAGCTGCGCCTGAGCCCCCCCCAGGCCGAGCGGGACGTGGAGACCGCCCGCCAGGTTGCCCAGCTGCCGGCGGTGCAGGATGCGTTCGCGGCCGGGGAGATCGGCGCTGAGCACGCCCAGGTCCTGGCCCGTGAGCTGGCCGACCCGGCGACCCCCCACGACGCGGAACAGGAACTTGTGGATCTGGCCCGGGTGGCCGATCCCGAGGTGGTGGCCCGGGCGGCCCGCACGCTGCGTATCCAGGCCGACCCTGCCGCCGCCGACGATGTCGACCGGCGCGCGTTCGAGGGGCGGTGGCTGCAGGTGCGCCCCGACCCCGATGGCACCGTCACGGTCAAGGGACGGCTGGACCAGCTGGGCGGCGAGACCCTGCTGGTGGCGATGGACGCCCTGTGCCGCCCCGAGGCGGGCGAAGTGCCGGTCCAACAGCGGCGCACCCGCGAGCAACGGCTGGCCGACGCGCTGGTCGACCTGGCCGGCCGCTGCCTGCAGCGCGGGCTGACCCCCGCCACGGGCGGCACCCGCCCCCAGGTCACGCTCGTGCTGCCGGCCCAGGCGGTGGTCGCCGACCCCGGCGCCCCGGCACCGGAGCTGGCCTGGACGGGGGCGGTCGCCCCGTCGCTGGCCCGCCTGGTCAGCTGCGACGCCGACGTGATCCGCCTGGTGATGGACGCTTCCGGCCGCCCGCTGGACCTGGGCCGGTCGGTGCGCACCGTGCCCGGCTGGCTGCGCGCCGCGCTGGACGCCCGCGACCGTGGCTGCCGCCGCTGCGGCGCCCCCCCAGCCTGGTGCCAAGCCCACCACCTGATCCACTGGGCCGACGGCGGCCCCACCAGCGAGGCCAACCTCGTGCTGCTGTGCCGGGCCTGCCACCGCACCATCCACACCGGCGGGTGGACGGTGCGCCTGCACCCCGACACCACGGTCACCTTCACCCGCCCCGACCGCCACACCATCACCCGCGCCCCACCCTGACCCAGACTCCGTGCGACCCACGGTCCCTCGCTGAACGCGGGCCGTCAGCGGCGAGGCCGGGTGTGGGCGCCCTGCTCGGGTCCGACGCGGGTGGACGGTGCGCCTGCACCCCGACACCACGGTCACCTTCACCCGCCCCGACCGCCACACCAT
>DASZZX010000155.1:0-3383 GCA_036260415.1 Nitriliruptorales bacterium | reverse complement strand
TGCTGCGACTGTCGGAGGTCGCGGCCGCGACCCGCGGCCGGGTGCACGCGCGCGACGCCGACCGGGTGGTCACCGCGGTCAGCACCGATTCCCGGGAGGTCGCCGGCGGGGCGCTGTTCGTTGCGCTGCGTGGCGAGCGACGTGACGGCCACGCGTTCGTGCGTGACGCTCTCGCGGCGGGTGCGGTCGGCTACCTGGCCGAGCGCCCCGTCGAGGGCGCGCCGGGCGGGGTGCTCGTGGAGGACACGTGGCGGGCGCTGGCAGAGCTCGCACGCGCGGTGCGCGAGCGCGTGGACCCCACGGTCGTCGCCCTCACCGGATCGGTCGGCAAGACCACCACGAAGGACCTCACCGCGGCGGCCATCGGCGCCGAGCGGCGGACCGTGGCCGCGGAGGGCTCGTTCAACAACGAGCTGGGGGTGCCCCTGACCTGCCTGGCGGTGCGGGCCGACACCGAGGTGTTGGTGGCCGAGGTGGGGTCGCGCGGGCTGGGGCACATCGCCGCGCTCATGCCCGTCGTCCAGCCCGACGTCGGCGTCGTGACCGCGGTGGCGGCCGCCCACCTGCAGATGTTCGGCGACGTCGACACCGTCGCCCGGGCGAAGGCGGAGTTGGTCGAGGCGCTGCCGCAGGACGGCACCGCCATCCTCAACGCCGACGACCCCCGGGTCGTCGCCATGGCGGCCCGCACGGACGCCACGGTGCTCACCTGCGGACGGCGTCGCGGTGCCGATGTCAGCGCCCGCGACGTGCGACTGGACCGGCTGGCACGCGTGCGGTTCCGGGCCGTGACGCCGTGGGGGGAGGCGGACGTCCGTCTGCCGCTGGCAGGCGAGCACCACGTCGCGAACGCCCTCGCGGCACTTGCCGCTGCCGGCGTGATCGGTGTGGACGTGGCCGCCGCGGCGGCCGCTGTGGCGGACGCGCCGGTGGCGCCGTGGCGCAGCGAGGTGGCCGAGGTCGACGGCGTGGTGGTGCTCAACGACGCCTACAACGCCAACCCGTCGTCGACCCGGGCGGCGCTGACCACGCTGGTGGGGGTCGCCCGACCCGCGCAGGGGCGGGTCTGGGCAGTGCTGGGCCCGATGGCCGAGCTCGGGGAGGCCTCGCGGGCTGGCCACGAGGCGGTCGGCCGCCTCTGCGCCGACCTGGGGGTGGACCGGCTGGTCCTCGTCGGTGGCGGTGACGTGCGGTCGGTCGCGGACGGCGCTCGGGACGGCGGCATGCCGCCCGGCCGGTTGCACGCGGTGGACGACGTAGCCGCGGCGCTGGACCTGCTGCACCGTGAGGTCGCGACCGGCGACGTGGTGCTGGTCAAGGCCAGCCGGGTGGGAGGGCTCGAGCAGGTCGCCGCCGGACTCCTGCAGCGGCGGGTGGGTGGCACGTGAGGGCCATCATCCTGGCCGCGACGGTGGCAATGCTGTCGTCGCTCGTCATCACGCCGCTGGTGATCCGCTACTTCCGGGCTCGCGGCTTCGGGCAGATGATCCGCGACGACATCGAGCACCTGCACGCGGCCAAGGCGGGGACCCCCACCATGGGCGGCACCGCCATCGTGCTGGCCGCCGTGGCCGGGTACGTCGCCGCCCGCAT
Organism: Nitriliruptorales bacterium; assembly: GCA_036260415.1. GTDB lineage: Bacteria > Actinomycetota > Nitriliruptoria > Nitriliruptorales > JAHWKO01 > DASZZX01. The sequence continues at coordinate 1,790 of DASZZX010000155.1, read as the reverse complement.
GACGGGGGTGCGCGCCACGCCGACCGGGCTGCTGGTGCTCGGCACGTTCGTCGGCATGGGCGCGGTGGGGTTCCTCGACGACTTCATCAAGGTGCGGATGAACCGCAACCTCGGGCTGAACAAGACCGCGAAGTTCGTGGGGCAGGCGCTCATCGCGCTCACCTTCGCCTACATCGGACCGAACTTCGGCGGGATCTCCCGGCACCTGTCGTTCGTCGGGGAGTTCGGCCCGCCCATGCCGGTGGAGCTGTTCGTGCCGTGGGTCTTCGTGATGCTCGCCGGCACGTCCAACGCCGTGAACCTCACCGACGGACTCGACGGGCTGGCCGCCGGCTCGAGCATCCAGGTGCTGGCCGCCTACACGGTGATCGCCTTCTGGCAGTTCCGCAACGAGCTGCACTACGACGTCCACCCCAACGACGCCTTCGACATCGCCGTGGTCGCCGCCGCCGTGATGGCTGCGACCGCCGGCTTCCTGTGGTGGAACGCCCCGCCCGCCAAGATCATCATGGGCGATACCGGCTCGCTCGCTCTGGGCGGTCTGCTCGCCGCGCTGGCCCTGGCCACCAACACGCAGTTCCTCCTGATCACGCTCGGCGGCATCTTCGTGCTCGAGGCCGTCAGCGTGATCGCCCAGGTGGTTGCCTTCCGCGGCTTCGGGCGCCGGGTGCTCAACATGGCCCCGCTGCACCACCACTTCGAGATGGAGGGCTGGCAGGAGACCACCGTGATCGTGCGCTTCTGGATCCTCGCGGGCATCGGGGTGGCGGTGGGTCTCGGCATCTTCTACACGGACTTCCTGGCCCGGGGCGGTCTCGGTGGGTGACCGCGTACCCGCCGACCGGGCGCTGGTGGTGGGCCTGGGCCGTTCGGGGCTGGCCGCGGCCGAGAGCCTCCTGGCCGCCGGGGTCGACGTGATCGCCACCGACGCGCGTGCCGACGTCACCGGTGTCGGCGCGCTGCGCCGCGGCGGCGCCACCGTCCGGCTGGGCGTCGACGGTCCGGCACTGGTCGAGCTCCTCGACGAGGTGGACCTGGTGGTCCCGTCCCCGGGGGTGAGCGAACGCGCCCCGGTGCTGCGACGGGCAGTCGACCTCGACCTGCGCATCTGGTCGGAACCGGAGCTGGGGTGGCGGCTACACCCGTGCGAGGTGGTCGCGATCACCGGGACCAACGGCAAGACCAGCGTCACGGAGCTCACGGCGGCGATACTCGCGTCGGACGGTCGGGATGCGGTCGCGTGCGGCAACATCGGCCACCCCTTCACGGTCGCCGCGCGGCAGGCCGGTCCGGACACGGTGCTGGTCGCGGAGCTGTCGTCGTTCCAGCTGCGCTACGCGTGGGCGCTGCGGCCGCACGTCGGCGTGCTGCTGAACCTCGCGCCCGACCACCTCGATTGGCACGTGGACGCGGCCGCCTACGCAGCCGCCAAGACGCGGATGTGGCAGGCGCAGCAGCCGGGGGACTGGGCGGTCGGCAACCTCGAGGACCCGCCTTCCGCCGCGCTCGTGCGGTCGCACGCGCCGCACGCGACCGCCTGGTTCAGCCACCTGAGGACGCCCGCGACCGGCGTCGGGCCGCGCGACGACACGCTGGTCGCCCGGTTGCCCGAGCGCGACGGGGCGCTGGTCGAGGTCGCCGCCGTGCGGTCGCGTGGCCCCCACCACGTCGCCAACGTGGCCGCGGCCGCGTGCGCGGCGCTGCTGGCGGGAGCGGCCACGCCGTCGATCGCCGAGGGGGTGCAGCGATGGCGGCCGGGCCGGCACCGGCTCGAAGTGGTCGCCACGGCC